>NZ_CP036250.1:2925000-3276720 GCF_004300825.1 Egicoccus halophilus | reverse complement strand
GGTGTCGTCACGCTGATCGACCCGGCGCTCGACGACCCGGACGGTCCCCGCGGCATGGGTCCGTACGCGTTGTGGCAGGACGAGCCCCCGCGTCAGGGCGCCGGCATCCGTCCTGCGCCGTACTCGCGCAACATGGAACTCCAGCCGTTCACCTACGGCAGCGTCGGCACCGGCGCCTGGCTCAACGGTGGGACGCTGGCCGCGCCGCACGGCGTCGGCCACGGCTGGAACACCATCCTGTGGGACATGACCTGGGACCTGATCGACGTCCACGGATTCAACCCCGACGTCTACGGTGACTGGTCGACCGGCGGGAACAACCTCGCGCAGCAGCTGGTCATGGACGGGCTGAAGTTCCAGGGCTGCAACCCGAACTTCGTCACCGGCCGTGACGCGATCATCGCAGCGGAGACCGTGCTGACCGGTGGCGAGAACTTCTGCACCCTGTGGGCGTCGTTCGCCCGGCGTGGGCTCGGCTACAGCGCGTCGTCGGTGAACAACAGCCGGGCTGCGGCCGTCGAGGGCTTCGACACCCACCCGGACTGCGTCCGGAGCTTCATGACGCCGATCTCGGCGACCGGGATGACGGTCCGGGACGCGGGTGAGGTGATCCCGGCACGGTTCGACCTCGGTCGCAACCAGGGGCTGGACGTGTTCGCCGCCAACGCGCCGTTCTCGCGGCAGGTCGACTGCGACACGCGGCAGGTCGTCAGCGAGGGTGAGTTCCACACGCCGCGGGCCCGTCCCGTGGCCACGCAGATGCCCGGCAACAGCGGGCTGAACGTGAACGCGCGTGGCGTCTACAACTACCGATGGGAGACCGACGCCGACTGGGCCGGGACCTGCCGTGAGCTCGTGTTCACGATGCAGGACGGCATCCAGTACCGGGCCTTCTTCCGCTTCGAGTAGGCCCACCACCGCACCACTCGCGGGGGCGTCCGGGGAACCGGGCGCCCCCGCTCGTGTGTACCGGCCGGCCGGGTTCAGTCCCCGGTCGGCGCCGACAGCGGTTCGCCGGGGCCGACCTCGACCAGGTAGGTCAGGGTCCGCGGCGGGCAGTCCTCGGGATCGTCACAGGCCGGCTCGCCGTCCACGTGCACCTCGGCGCGCCCTTCTCCGACCGCGCGCAGCAGCCACTCGGCGTAGCCGGGATCGACGAGGTGGTCGACCGTGGCGACCTCGAGCAGCGCCGCACCGGTCCGGGGCGTGTCCCAGCTCCAGTCGTGCGCGAGCCGGAGCACGACCTCCTCGCCGGGGGCGACGGCGACCTCGGCCCCGTCGTCGCGTTCGGTGAGCACGATCGCCCCGGGCGGGGGAGACAGGCCCGGATCGGCCTCCTCCTGCTCCCCGTTCCCCTCGGCGTCCGGCGCTCCCGCGTCCGGCTCGTCCGCGCCGGGGTCGCCGGTGCCCGGTTCGTCCGCCGCGGGGTCGTCGGGAGCCGGGTCCGCGGGCGCGGGTCCGGCCCCGGGTGTGGTCGCGCCGTTGCCGCCCTCACACCCGGCCAGCAGCGTGAGGAGCGTGGCCGTAGCGACCAGTCGCGGTCCGAGGGAGCGCACCGGTGCCTCCTGTCCGGGTCCGACCACCGTAGCGACGGTGCCACGGTCGCCGACCCGGCCGCTCGGCGCGCCGGGCACCGGCCGCAGGTGTGCACCGAACGCGGCCGGCGCACGCGCAGCGCGCGGCACCATTTGCGTTCGTGCCCGACCGGCCGACACACTCGGATCATGCGCACTGTCAGCAGCCCCGTTCTGGACCGGCTCGACGCCGGCCGTGGGCTGCAGCACGCGCTCGAGCTCCTTCTCGGGCTCGTTGTCGTTCTGCTCATCCTTTGATGCCGCGGCGCCGTTTCCACCCCTGACACACGGCGACGCGGAGGCACATCGAAGGGGATCCAACGAAACGGATCAGCCGCACACGCGGCGAGCAGACAGGACAACTTCATGGGCCGCCCCACGGACGTATCCCAGGCCGCCAGCGTCGTCCCCGACGGCGTGACCATCTTCGACACGACGCTGCGCGACGGTGAGCAGTCACCCGGCATCTCGCTCGACGCCCGCGAGAAGGTCGAGATCGCCGAGCAACTCGCCCGACTGCAGGTCGACGTGATCGAGGCCGGCTTCTCGGCCGCCTCGCCCGGCGACTTCGACGCGGTCAAGGCCGTCGCCGAGATCGTGGGCAACGCACCCCGCGCCGCCCAGGGACCCGGCGGTTCGCAAGGGGAGTCCGACCACCGCGAGCCGCCGGTCATCGCCGCGCTGGCCCGCGCCATCCCGGCCGACATCGAGGCGGCGGCCAAGTCGCTGGCCCCCGCCAGGCGCCACCGCATCCACACCTTCCTGTCGACCTCCGACATCCACCGCAGGTACATGCTCCAGGCGTCCGAGGACGAGATCCTCGCCCAGGCGGTGCGGGCGATCGAGCTCGCCCGCACGTTCACCGACGACGTCGAATTCAGCCCGCAGGACGCCACGCGCACCGACTTCCCGTTCCTGGTCGACATCGTCGCCGCGGCGGTCGAGGCCGGGGCCACGACGGTCAACATCCCCGACACGGTCGGTTATGCCCTGCCGCACGACTTCGGCGGCTGGATCGCCGAACTGCACCGGCGCATCCCCGACATCGCCGCCAAGGACGTCGTGATCAGCGTCCACTGTCACAACGACCTCGGCCTCGCGGTCGCCAACTCCCTCGAGGCGGTGCGCAACGGCGCCCGGCAGATCGAGGTGGCGGTCAACGGCATCGGCGAGCGCGCGGGCAACTGCTCGCTCGAGGAGGTCGTGATGGCGATCCGTACCCGGGCCGACCTGCTCGGTGTCGATCACGCGCTGCACACCCCGGAACTGACCCGGACCTCGCGCCTGGTGTCCAGCCTCACCGGTTACTCCGTGCAGAAGAACAAGCCGGTGGTCGGCGCCAACGCCTTCGCACACGAGTCGGGTATCCACCAGCACGGCGTGCTGGCCGACCGGCTCACCTACGAGATCATCCGCAGCGAGGACGTCGGTGCCGACGGCTCGCAGATCGTGCTCGGCAAGCACTCCGGCCGGCACGCCTTCTTCAAGGCCGTCGAGGACCTCGGGTTCGAGCTCGACGAGGCCGAGGCACAGAACGCCTTCCGGCGCTTCAAGGACCTGGCGGACCGCAAGGGGATCGTCAGCTCCGAGGACGTCGCCGCGATCGTCATCGCCGAGACGCACGTCAAGGCCGACGACGATTACGAACTCGTCTCCCTCGCCGTCACCGGCGGGACCGACGCCGAGCCGAGCGCCACCGTGGTGGTCCGACTCGCCGGCGCCGACGTCGCGGCCGAGGCCGGCCGGGACGTCGGTGCCACGGTCACCGCCGAGGCGAGCGGGGACGGCATGGTCGACGCAGCCTGCGGCGCGATCCGCCGCGCGGTCGGCCGGGACGGGGTCGCACTGGTCTCGTTCCAGGTGGCGGCCGTCACCGGGGGCATCGACGCCCTCGGCGAGGTCACCGTCACGGTGGCAGTGGAGGACGGGCAGCGCTTCACCGGGCGCGGCGTCTCCACCGACATCGTCGAGGCGAGCGCCCGCGCCTACGTGGACGCGCTGAACCGTTCGCGTCGACTCGTCCACCGCAGCTCGGAGTTCCGGCCGTGACCCGGCCGACGGCAGCTGCCAGCGAACAGCCCATCGACACCCAGGGGTCGTTCCCGGCCCCGCATCCCGAGGAGCACCACGCCATGAACAACGTCATCCGTCTCAACGTCCCGCCGGACCAGACCGTCGAGGACGAGGCCGCCCTGGTCGCCGCCGTCGCCGCCTCCTACACCGAGTCGACCGGCTCGGACGACGTGACCGTCGAGGTGCGTCGCAGCGAGGAGGTCGACTACCGCGCCGTCGCCGCGATGCAGTCGTCGCGCTGGGCGGGCTGATCGCCGTCGTCGACGCGGTCACGGGGTCGCCGGCCCTGACGGTGCCGTCGCCGGGGCGCTCGATGCGCCCCGGCCGGCCCGGCCCGTGACCGTTCCCGCGGGAAGAGAAGAGGCCTGATGAGCACGCCGAGGACCATCGTCGAGAAGATCTGGGACCAGCACGTCGTGCGGTCCGCCGAGGGACAGCCCGACCTGCTCTACGTCGACCTGCACCTCGTCCACGAGGTGACCTCACCGCAGGCCTTCGACGGCCTGCGCGTCAACGGTCGTAGCGTGCGGCGTCCCGACCTGACGCTCGCGACCGCCGACCACAACGTCCCCACCGACCCGCGGCAGGTCCGTGGGGAGCTACCGCTCGAGGACGAGCTGTCGGCCGCGCAGCTCGAGGCGTTGCGGCGCAACTGCGACGAGTTCGGCATCCGGCTGTTCCCGATGGGCAGCCGCAACCAGGGCATCGTGCACATCATCGGCCCCGAGCTCGGGCTCACCCAGCCCGGCGCCGTGATCGTGTGCGGAGACTCGCACACCGCCACCCACGGGGCGTTCGGGGCGCTGGCGTTCGGCATCGGCACCAGTGAGGTCGAGCACGTGCTCGCCACGCAGACGCTGCCGCAGCGGTTGCCCAGCACCCTGGCGATCGAGGTCGACGGTGTGCTGCCGGCCGGGACGACCCCCAAGGACCTGATCCTGCACATCCTCGGGGTCATCGGTGTCGACGGGGGCACCGGCCACGTGATCGAGTACCGCGGCCGGGCCTTCGAGGAGATGTCGATGGAAGGCCGCATGACGGTCTGCAACATGTCCATCGAGGGCGGGGCGCGCGCGGGCCTGGTCGCGCCCGACGAGACCACCTTCGCCTACCTGAAGGACAAGCCCTACGCGCCGCAGGGCGACGACTGGGACGCGGCCGTCGCCGCCTGGCGCGAGCTGCGCACCGACGAGGGCGCCACCTTCGACCGCGTCGTGCACATCGACGCCGCCGACGTGGTCCCGACCGTGACCTGGGGCACCACGCCGGCGCAGTCGGTGCCGGTGACCGGATCCGTCCCGCGGGTCACCGACGCGCCCGACGAGAGCACCGCCAAGCAGTGGCAGCGGGCGCTGGACTACATGGGCCTGGTCGGTGGCGAGGTGATGACCGACATCGAGGTCGACACCGTCTTCATCGGTTCGTGCACCAACGGACGCCTCGAGGACCTGCGCGCGGTCGCCGAGATCGTCGCGGGTCAGCGGGTCAGGGACGGGATCCGGGCGATGGTCGTGCCGGGCTCCGGACTGGTGCAGGCCGCGGCCGAGGCCGAGGGGATCGCCGACGTGCTGATCGAGGCCGGCTTCGACTGGCGCTCGCCGGGGTGCTCGATGTGTCTGGGCATGAACCCCGACCAGCTGGCGCCGGGGGAGCGGGCCGCGTCGACGTCCAACCGCAACTTCGAGGGCCGGCAGGGGTTCAAGGGCCGCACCCACCTGGTGTCGCCGGCCATGGCGGCCGCCGCGGCACTCACCGGCCGGCTCGCCGACGTCCGCCAGCTCGTGACCCAGGAGGCGACGGTCTGATGGAACCGGTCACCGTGGTCCGGGGCCGTGCCTGCCCCATCGACGCCAACGACGTCGACACCGACGCGATCATCCCCAAGCAGTTCCTCAAGCGCGTCGAGCGCACCGGGTTCGGGCCGTTCGCCTTCTCCGAGTGGCGCTACCTCGACGACGGCAGCCCCAACCCCGACTTCGCGATGAACCGACCCGAGCACGCGGGCGCGAACATCCTGCTCGCCGGGCGCAACTTCGGCTGTGGTTCGTCGCGCGAGCACGCGCCCTGGGCGCTCGAGGACGCGGGGTTCCGCGCCATCATCGCGTCGAGCTTCGCCGACATCTTCCGCACCAACTGCGGCAAGATCGGGGTGCTCGCGGTCCAGCTCGGCGAGCCGATCGTCCGGCAGCTCTTCGCCGTGGTCGACGCCGACCCGTCGGTGGAGATCACCGTCGACCTCGAGCAGCAGCTGGTCCGCGTCCCGCAGGTCGGGGACCTCGCCGGGGTCGACGCGCACTTCGACATCGACCCGCACACCCGGCACTGCCTGCTCCACGGTCTCGACGACATCGGTCTGACGCTGCAGGACGCCGACGCGATCGATGCCTACGAGGCCGACCGTGCGGCCTACAAGCCCCGCGTCCCGGCCCGCTGAGCCGCGTCGACGTGCGTCGTCCGGTTCCCGGGTCCGGCTCCGTGCCGGTCCGGGCGAGCGGGCGTCGTCGGACCGGGGTCCGGGACCACGACCGTGGTCAGGGTGCGGCGACGCCGTCCCGGGCCGGGCCCCCGTTCGACCGCCCGCAGCACCACCGCGCGAAGGTCGGCGGCGAACGCCTCGAACTCGGCGTCGTCGGCCCACAACGCCAGATGGCGGTAGCCGAACCCGTCGTGCGCCGGGTCGGCCGCCGGGTCGTCGAGGTAGTCGGTGACGGCCCGCAGCAGGCCGGCCGCGAACGTGGTGAACGCCGCGCGATGGTCGTCGGGGGAGAGGTCCGCGATCTCGTCGGCGGTCAGGGGCGACGCGGCCGCGGCCAGGCGGTAGGTGCGCTCGACCGTTCCACGCACGGGCCGCTCGGCGACGACCTGTAGCGCGCCACCGTCGAGCAGTCGCCTGACGTGGCGGTACAGCGTCGCCGTCGCGACCTCCGGCAGGGCGGCGGCGAGATCGGCAGTGGTCACGTCGCGCCCGGCTGCGGCCTGCAGGATGCGCAGCCGCAACGGGTGTAGCAGCAGGTCCGCCCGGTCGTCGCCCACGTTCACGTCCTCGCTCGCCGGGGCCGTCGACGTCTTTGGTGTTGCCGCCGGCCGGAACCTTACCGTATTATTCTCATTGTTGATAACGTTCCGCGACGGGTGCGGGACGTTTCGGTCCGACCGGCGATCGCGCCGGTCCTGCGAGAAACCGACACCTCCATGCGTTCGCGCGAGCTGACCTTCGTCGTCGACGGCCTCACCCTGCACGCCACCCTCACGCTGCCGGACCGGGACGACCGGTCACCGGCAGCCCTGCTGATCCCCGGCTCCGGCCAGGTCGACCGCGACAGCGACCACCGCAAGCTGCCGTTGGGGGTCACCCGCGAGCTCGCCACCGCACTCGCCGAGGCCGGCATCGCGAGCCTGCGCTTCGACAAGCGGGGCGTGGGCGCCAGCGAGGGAGACTTCCTCACGGCCAGCTTCGACGACAGCCGCGCCGACGCCCGGGCGGCGCTGGCTGCACTGCGCGACCAACCGGACGTCGACCGCGAGCGTGTGCTGCTCGTCGGCCACAGCGAGGGAGCCGTGCACGCCGCGTCGCTGGCTGCCGAGGACGGCGGGCTGGTGGGGGTCGTGCTGCTCGCCGGGACGGCCACCACCGGCGCCGAGGTGCTGCGCTGGCAGGGGCGGCAGATCCTGCCCACGTTGCCGGCGCCGGTGCGCGGGTTGCTGCGACTGCTGCGCCAGGACCCGGCCAACGCCCAGGAGAAGCTGTTCGCGAAGCTGCGGGCCTCGGACGCCGCCGTGCAGCGCGTCCAGGGCGCACGGATCAACGCGGCCTGGATGCGTGGCTTCCTCGACCACGACGCGGCGTCCGACCTCGCCCGGATCACCGCGCCCGTGCTGGCGCTGACCGGCAGCAAGGACCTGCAGGCGAACCCGGCCGACCTGCCGCGCATGGCGGCGCTCGTGGCGGCACCGATCGAGGTGCTCGAGTTGCCCGACCTCAACCACATCCTGCGCCACACCGCGGGCGCGCCCTCACTCGGGTACAAGCGGCAGGTCCGCTCGCAACCCCTCGATCCGCGCGTCACCGCCCACGTCACGCGCTGGGCCGCGGAGCGCGTCGGCCAGCCCGCCTGAACCAGGGCGCTCGGCGCCGTGGCCGCGCTCGGGTCAGGGGGTGCGGCCCTCCACCAGCGCCACCAGGTTGTCGGCCGAGCGCGCGATCTGCCGGCGGATGGTGGCGCCGGCGATCCGGCGGCCGACCGGGAGCCGGTCGAGCGCCACCTCCAGGGTCGCCTCGACGTCGGTGGTGGCGGGGTCGACCTCGACCAGCTCGACCCGCAGGCGGACCGGGAACGGCGACGCCATGCGCCACCCGTAGGCGGTGGGAGCGTCCCAGACGTCGACGGTCTGCTCGACGTCCATGGTCATGCCGAGCAGGGAGCCGGTCACGGTCAGCCGCCGGCTGACACCCGGGTCGCCGGAGGCGCTGGCGCGGGACACGAACGGCGCCCAGCGCGGTGCGTCGTCGGGCGAGACGAGCACGTCCCAGCAGTCCTCGATCGGTGCGTCGGCACGGCGCTGCTCCGTGAACCGGTCCATGATCGGCCCCTCCGTGGCGTTCAGACCTCGACGGCCAGCTCGTCGACGAACTCGCCCCCCACGGCGGCCAGTGCGTCCGGGGTGACGAGCAGTTTCAGCGCGCGGCTGCCGCCGCCGACGATCACGCGGTCGAGGTCACGGATCCGGGCATCGAGGTACAGCGGCACGTCGGCGGGGAGCGCGAATGGCGTCACCCCGCCGATCTCCATGCCGGTGACCTCCCGCGTGAGCTCGGCCGGCGCGAACGACAGCTTGCGGACCCCGAGCAGCTTGCGGACCCGCTTGTTGACGTCCAACCGCGTCGTCGCGAGGACGAGACAGGCGGCGAGCACCGGTGGCTCGTCCCGCGAGGCGACCAGGATGCAGTTGCCGGAGGCTGCCGGGTCGTAGCCGTAGTGGGCGCAGAACTCGGCCGTGTCGGCGAGGTCCGGGTCGATCTCGATGGCATCGAACGGCGTACCGGTCGTCTCGAGCGCCCGCAGCACCTCGGCCTCCACGGCACGGGACGGGTCCACGTCGCCTCCTTGATCGTTCTCGCTTTTCGGGTCAGCGCAGCCGCGCGCGCAGCTCGGCGATGCGGTCCAGCGCGGGCACGACCTCGTCGGCACCGGCCGAGGGGAGCCACAGGCTGACCGCGTCCACACCGAGCCCGGCGAGCTCGCGCAGGCCGTCGAGGTCGGGCCGCGTACCGTAGACGTGCACCGTCGGGGACCCGTCGCGGCCGGCCCGCTCCCAGCCGTCGCGCAGTCGCGGCAGGCCCTCGCGGGTCGCCGAGGCGCCCATCGGCATCCAGCCGTCGGCGACGTCCACCAGGTCCGCGAGCGTGCGCGGGCCGAGTCCGGCACCCAGCAGCACCGGCGGGTGCGGCGCACGCGACGGTTTGGGCCAGGCCTGCGACGGTGCGAGCTGCGCGTGCGGTGCGTCGACCGATGCGACGTCCTCGGTCCACAGGGCCCGCAGCACCCGCAGCCGGTCACGCACGACGTCGCGGCGGTCGGCCCACGCGACCCCGTGTGCCTCGAGCTCGGGCCGGTTCCAGCCGTAGCCGACGCCGAGCACGAAGCGGCCGCCGGACACCAGGTCGAGGCTGGCGACCTCCTTCGCCGTCACGATCGGGTCCCGTTGCGCCACCAGGCAGATGCCCGTGCCCAGCTCGATGCGCTCCGTGACGGCCGCGGCGGCGGCCAGCGCCACGAACGGGTCGAGCGTGCGCCGGTAGGGGTCGGGGAGCGGCTCGCCCGACGGGTGCGGGTCGTGGGCCAGCGGCATGTGCGTGTGCTCGGGGACGAACAGGTGGTCCAGCCCCCGCTCCTCGACCGCGCGCGCGAGATCGACCGGCGTCGGCGTGCGGTCGGTCAGGAAGATCGCGACCCCCAACCGCACGTCAGTACCCCAGCTCGACGTGGACTGGCCCGAGCAGGTCCTCGCCGTCACCGAAGCGCTGCACGTTCTCGCGGATCCGGTTGGCCAACAGCTTGCGCCCCATCTCCGGGGTGTTGCCGACGTGCGGGGTGACGATCGCGTTCTCGAGCGACCACAGCGGGTGCCCTTCGGGCAAGGGTTCGGGATCGGTCACGTCGAGCGCCGCACCGCCGATGCGCCCCTCGCGCAGCGCGGCGACCAGGTCGTCGGTGACCACGTGACGGCCGCGGGCGACGTTGATCAGCCAGGCGTGGTCGGCCATGGCGTCGAGTGCGGCCGCGTCGATCACCTGCTCCGTCTCCGGCGTGAGCGCCAGGGCCAACACGACCAGGTCGCGACCCTCGAGCGCCTCGTGCAGCCGGTCGAGGGTCAGGACCTCGGCGACCCCGTCGATCGGTTCGGCATGGCGTCGCACGACCGTGAGGTGGGCGCCGAACGGCCGCAGCAGCCGCACGAGGGAGGTGGTGATGGCCCCGCCGCCGAGGATCGTCACCCGGCCCCCGAGCAGGTTGACGCCGTACGGGCCCGACCAACGGCTCGCCCGGGCGTAGCGGCCGATGCCGCGCATCCCCGCCAGCGCGAGCGCCAGCACGTGCTCGGCGACCGGCTCGGCGTACACGCCCTTGCCGCAGGTCCAGGTCCGGTCGTCGTCGAGCACGTCGACGAACGGTTCGATGCCCGCCCACGGCAGCTGCACCCAGCGGATGGCAGGATGGGCGTCGAGCGCGGCCCGCAGCGCGCCCGGATCGCTCGAGTCGGTCCACATGACCGCGTCCGCACGGTCGACCTCGACGAGGTGGCCACCGCCCTCCTCGACCGCGTCGCGCAGCAGTTGCGGACTGGACTCGGGCAGGACGGCGATACGCGGACGGGCCACGGCGAGCTCCTCTGTGTGCTCGGCCCCGTTCCCGGAGGCCGGGCGCATCGACGCTAGCCCACCGGGGCCCGAGCGGCCTCGGCAGGCCGACGGCCAGCGGACCGGGGAACGGGGGGTGGCGGGCGGGGTATCGTTGCCTCCTTGCGCACCCCGAGGACCGCAGACGTGCACGACGGCCCCATCGGGGTCTTCGACAGCGGGCTCGGTGGACTGACCGTGCTGCAGGCCCTCGCGGACCTGCTCCCGCACGAGGATCTCGTCTACTTCGGCGACACCGCCCGCTACCCCTACGGCGACCGGACCGCGCCCGAGCTGCGCCGGTTCAGCGACCAGATCGCCGACCTGCTCGTCGCGGCCGGGGCGAAGATGCTGGTGGTCGCCTGCAACTCGGCGACCGCCGCCGCCCTCGAGCCGCTGCGCGCGCGGTTGACCGTGCCGGTCATCGGCGTGGTCGAGCCGGGTCTGCGGGCGGCGGCCAAGGTGTCCCGCAGCCGCAGGACCGTGGTCATCGGTACCCGGATGACCGCCGCCAGCGGCATCTACGAGCGCACGGCCGCCGGGCTCGACCTCGCGCTCGATCTCGAGGTGCTCGCGTGTCCCGGGTTCGTCGAGCTGGTCGAGGAGGGTCGCACCGACACGCCCGAGGCCGTCCGGGTCGTGCACGACCGGCTCGCGCCGCTGCTGCGGGCCCGCACCGACACGCTCGTGCTCGGCTGCACCCACTACCCGCTGCTGGCGCGGGCGATCGGCCGGGTCGTCGGTCGTCACGTGACGTTGGTGTCGAGCGCCGACGAGACGGCCTTCGAGGTCCGCGACCTCCTGCAGCGCACGGGTTGGCTGTCCCAGCGGCGCCGCGACGGTCGGCGCACGTTCGTCACCTCCGGCAGCCCGTCGCGGTTCGCCGAACTCGGCCAACGCTTCCTCGGGACCCCGCTCGACGACGTGCGCGGTCACGTCTGGGACGTCACCGGCCGGCGCGTCAGCGCCTGACGCCACGCACACCACGGACCGACGCGGCGTCCGGCGACCTCAGGACCTACGCGGCGCCTCGTACGCACGGGCGAGCAGCCGGTCGCGCACGGCGTCGTCCTCGGTGGCGGCGACCACCGTGCGGGCCATCGCGAGCGCCCCGTCGCGAACGGCCCGGTCCGCCGTGGGGGTCACGCACGCCGCGGTGAACTCCGGCTGGTGGTTGACCGCGCCCCGCGCGTCGATGCCGAGCATCGGGTGGATGGACGGCATCGCGAGCGACACGTTGGCCATGTCGGTCGATCCCGCCAGTGCCGTGTCCTCCTGCTCGGGGGAGGGGAACTGCCGGCCGATCGCCTCGGCCTCGGCCGTGTAGAGCTCGCACAGTGCCTGGTCGGCG
This sequence comes from Egicoccus halophilus, assembly GCF_004300825.1. Lineage (NCBI taxonomy): Bacteria > Bacillati > Actinomycetota > Nitriliruptoria > Egicoccales > Egicoccaceae > Egicoccus > Egicoccus halophilus. The sequence continues at coordinate 3,264,824 of NZ_CP036250.1, read as the reverse complement.
AGGAACTCCGAGTAGGCGGGCCCCGGTTCGTCGAAGCCGACGGTCGCCCCGGTCGCCAGCGCTCCCGCCTCGAAGCAGCGCTGCACCCGCGGGTACAGGTCGGCCAGTTCGGTCAGGGTGCGCGAACGCACGTACCAGGTGCCGCCGGTGCGGTGGGGAACGATGTTGGGCGCGTCGCCGCCGTCGGTCACGATGCCGTGGATGCGGTCGGTCGGACGGATGTGCTGGCGCAGCAGGCCGATGCCGACCTGGGCCACCGTCAGCGCGTCGGCGGCGTTGACGCCGAGCTGCGGGTAGGCCGAGGCGTGGGCCGAGCGGCCGCGGTAGCGGACCTCGAAGTGCTGCACGGCCAGGCACGTCATCTGCGCGGCCTCGAAGGGGGCGGGGTGCACCATCATCGCGGCGTGCAGGCCGTCGAAGGCGCCGCCGTCCATCATCAGCACCTTGCCGCCGCCACCCTCCTCGGCGGGCGTGCCGAGCACCACGACCTCGATCCCGAGGTCGTCGGCGACCTCGGCGAGGGCGAGCCCGGCACCGACGGCCGCGGCGGCGATGACGTTGTGCCCGCACGCGTGGCCGATGCCGGGCAGGGCGTCGTACTCGGCACAGATCCCGATGCGCAGGGGGCCGGAGCCGGCGCGGGCGACCACCGCGGTGTCGAGACCGGCGACCCCGTGCTCGACCGTGAAGCCGCCGGCGGCCAGCGTCTCGGCCACCCGTTGCGAGGAGCGGTGCTCCTCGAACCCGACCTCGGCGTCGCCGTGCACGCCGTGCGACAACGCGACCAGCTCGTCGCGGCGGCCGTCGGTGGTCGTCTCGAGTCGCTGACGGGCGTCCATGGGCGCTCCTGGCGTCGTCGGGTCGGCTGGTCCGCCGGTCGCGCGTCGGCACGACGGCCGTACGACGGCGCGTCGGTCGCGGGCGTCCGGCGGCGCTAGGGTCGACGAACCTACGTGACCGACCCCGAGGTTGCCGGTGCCCACCCCCCACCGCCGTCGTGTGACCGCGGTCGCGCTGGTCTGCGCGTGGGTGCTGAGCGGGTGCGACGACGGGCAGGACCCGCCACAGACGGCCGACGGGGGCGCGACGGAGGAGGCCCCGGCGGACGCCCCCGGGTCCTCGACGGCCGCGCCGGCGGCACCGGTGTACGCCGTCTCCGGCCGCTCGCTCGACGGCGGGGAGATCGATCTCGGCGACCTGCGCGGCCGGGCCGCCGCGCTGTGGCTGTGGACGCCGTGGTGAACGCAGTGCAACCGTGAGGCCCCCGCGGTCGCGGAGGCGCTGGCACGCTACGGCGACCGGGTCGAGGTCGTCGGCATCGCCGCGCAGGACGACGACGCGGCCATGCACGACTTCCGCGACCGCCACGGGCTGGCCGACATGACCACACTGGTCGACGACGACGGTTCGGCGTGGTCCGCGCTCGGCGTCCGCGTGCAGCCGGCGTGGCTGTTCGTCTCCCCGGACGGGGAACTCGACCGGGTGCTGGGCGAGCTCTCCGCCGAGCAGATCGACCGCCGCCTGGCGGTCCTGGCCGCCGCGGCGGGCGGCGATGGCGACGGCACGGACGGGGCGGCGGGCGGCGCGGGCGGCGACGGATGATCCGGGTCGTGGCCTTCGACCTGATGGACACCGTGGTCCGCGACCCCTATCGCGACGCGCTGCGCGCCGCGACCGGGCTGTCGCTCGACGAGCTGTTCGCCCGCCGGCCGCCGGGTGCGTACCCGGCACTGGAGCGCGACGAGCTGGCCGAGTCCGACTACTGGTCCAGCTTCGCGACCTGTGGCATCGCCGTCGACGCGGACGCCTTCCACCGCACCCGGCTCGCCGGCACGACCTGGTTGCCGGGCATGGCCGAACTGCTCGACGGACTCGACGGTGTGGTCGTGCGGGCGACCGCGAGCAACTATCCGCGGTGGATCGACGGCCTGGCGGGGACCCTGCTCGCGGGACGATTCGAGCGTGTGCTCGCCTCCTGTCACCTCGGTGTCCGCAAGCCCGCCGCCGGCTTCTACACCGCACTGCTCGGGGCGCTCGACGTCGGCGCCGACGAGGTGTTGTTCGTCGACGACCGCGAGGAGAACGTCACCGGTGCGCGCGAGCTGGGCATCGCGGCCCACCGCTACCGCGACGCGGACGGGGTCCGGGCCTTCCTCGCCGAGCACGGCGTGCGGCCCGGGGACGTCTCACCGGACGGCGCCGGATCGACGTAGCCGACGAGCGGCCAGCAGGAGCACCATCGACCCGACGAGCAGGCCGACGGCGAGCCAGACGGGCACGGTCACGAAGGCGGCGTCGCGCGCCTCGAGCCAGGCCCGCAGGGTCGTGCCGACCACCGCTCCGGCGAGGCACAGGCCGAGCACGGCCCAGGTGAACGCGGCCCCGTCCAGCCGGTGACGGAACCGGCGCAGGACGTTCGCGCTCACCGCGGCGCCGGCGATCCCGCCGGTGTAGGCCAGCGCCGCGGGCGCGAAACCGAACCGGTCGTGGCCGAGCAGCGGTGCCAGCAGCACGAGCAGCGCGGGCACGAGCAGCACCGCGGCCGCGAGCTGCAGTGTGACGTCGAGCACCGGCCGCCGCAGCCCCGCGACGAACCAGTCGTTGGCGAACGCCTCGAGGTCGGTCCCGACGACGTCCTCGATGCTGCCACCGCGTTCGGTGACGGTGACGAGGTGGTCGCGCAGCTCGGCGGCGTGGCGTCGACGCTCGCCGAGCGGCATCCCGACGCGGTACCAGTGCCGGCGGGCACGACGGACGGTCTGCTCGATCCGTCGCTCCATCGGCGGCGGGTCAGCCAGTGGGCGTTGTGAGGACATGGTCGTCTCCTCGGGCGAGCACGGCGTCGACGCCGCCGGTCACGGTGCGCCACACCGCCCGGGCCGTCGCCAGCTCCTCGTGTCCGGCGGGCGTCAGGCGGTAGTAACGGCGGGGCGGTCCGCCGGCGGCCGGGACGCGGTAGCTCTCGACGTGTCCGCGCTTCTCGAGCCGTGACAACGCCGGGTAGATGGTCCCGTCCGCGACCAGCGGCAGCCCGGCGTCGCGCAGGGCGGTGGCCAGCTCGTAGCCGTAGCGGTCGCGTTCGGCCACCAGCGCGAGCAGGCAGGCGTCGAGGATGCCGCGCAGCAACAGCGACGTCCGCGAGGTGCCCGCATCGGCCATCCGGCGCTCCTCCCGGACCCGCTCCCTTGCACAGCAAGGTAGAGGTGTCGCGCGCAGCCGTCCAGTGGCCGCGACGGTGCCGGCCTCACGTCAGTCGGCGGTGCCCAGCGCGGCACGCACCGGCGCCGGCAGGGGCTCGAAATCCGTCCGGCGCCGTGCGGTCGGGTCGATCGCCCGCAGCTCCCCGGTCGCCAGCCACCACAGCAGGACGAGCGTCGGCCAGGTGTCGGGCAGTGCCGCCGCCCAGTCGCGCGCCGCCGCGCCCTGGTCGGCGTGACCGTCGCACCAGCCGTCCTCGCCCAGCGCGAGTCCACAGTCGCGGCACACGGCCGTCCAGGACACCGGTCCGCACAGCGGCAGCAGCCGGGGGGCGCCCCCGCAGCGGTCGCAGTCGCCGGCCTCGACCACGGCGGGACCGACCTCGGTCCCGGCGAGCCAGGGAGCGAGCTCGAGCAGCGCGCGCCGCAGCGCCGGCGGGTCGACCTCCGTGTCCCGCATCATCGTCCGGCACGGACGAACGTCGCCGCGTACCGGTCGTGGATCCCGACGTCGGCCGGCGAGCGCGCGATCGTGACCGCGATCACGACGCTGACGACCACGGCGACGAGCTGCCCGACGACGGTCGGCAGCAGCGACGTCAATGCCCACAGGTTGCGCACCGCGGACGGGCCCATGCCCGGGGGCCGGCCGTCCGGGCCGACCACCCGCAGCTGCAGCAGCCGCTTGCCCAGCGTGCCGCCGGTCGCGTCGGCCACGACGAAGTAGACGTAGCCGAGCAGGGCGGAGGTGACGGTCACGACCCGGTCCGTACCGTCGGGACCGCCGAGCAGGAACAGCGGCACCAGCACGGCGAGGATCACCAGCGCGTCGACCAGCTTGGCGACGAAGCGGTTGCCGAGCGCCGCCGGTTCCCCGGGCAGGGTGGTGGAGGCCGGCACCGTCAGGTGCGCATGACCGCGGTACCGGCGACGTTGTCGTGCACCCCACGGTTGTGGTCGTTCGCGCCGATCGTGACGATGATCGCGATCGTCGCGATCACGCTGAGCGGACCTCCCAGGAGCGGGATCAGCCCGAACAGCATCCACGCGTTGCGCTTGGCGGCCACGTCGACCGGCGGGTTGGCGCCGCTGGCGACCACGACCCGCAGGTTGAGCAGCCGCTTGCCGAGCGTCGCGCCCTGGTTGGACTCGAGGAACACGAAGTAGCCGAACCACAGCAGGCTGAAGACGGCGTTGCCGATCCAGGTGTCACCCCCCGGGGCGACCCCCAGCAGACCGAACAGGCCGAGCACGATGCCGGCCGGGATCCCGACGATCAGCACGTCGAGCAGACGGGCGCCGATGCGGGCGCCCAACCCGGCCGTCCCCGCGAAGGCGGGCGCAGGGCCGCCGCTCGGACCGGTCGGTGGAACCTCTGACTGGTAGCTCACGATGCCCTCGTCGGCCGACGTGTCGTCGTCCGCACCCTACGCGCTGCGGGCCGGTCGACGCGGGCGTTGTCGCGGCGGGATCGCCTCTAGGATCCGCGCTCCACCGACGGCGACCGACGAGGGGACCATGACAGACCACCGGATCGCGATCCTGGGCGGCGACGGCATCGGGCCCGAGGTCGTCGCCGAGGGATGCAAGGTGCTCGACCATCTCGAGCAGCTCGAGAACTTCACCACCGAGCGGGTCGAGTACGACCTCGGTGGACGCCGTTACCGCGAGACCGGCGAGGTGCTCGACGACGCCACGCTCGAGGAGTTGCGCGGCTTCGACGCGATCTACCTCGGCGCCGTCGGCACCCCCGACGTGCCCCCCGGCGTCATCGAACGCGGGCTGCTGCTCAAGCTGCGTTTCGCGTTCGACCAGTACGTCAACCACCGGCCGGTCAGGCTCTACCCGGGCGTCAGCAGCCCCGTGGCCGGGCTGACCCCCGAGCGCTGCGACTTCGTGGTCGTACGCGAGAACACCGAAGGGGTCTACGCCGGTGCGGGCGGGCGTCTGTACGCCGGGACGGCCCAGGAGGTCGCCACGCAGGAGTCGGTGAACACCCGTCACGGCGTCGAGCGGGTGCTGCGGTTCGCGTTCGAGCAGGCCCGCTCGCGGCGCGGCCACCTCACGCTGGTGCACAAGACCAACGTGCTCGTCCACGCCGGCGCGCTGTGGATGGAGACCTTCGAACACCTCGGCGACACCGAGTACGACGACGTCACCCGCGACTACGTCCACGTCGACGCCGCCTGCCTGTACTTCGTCACCCAGCCCGAGCGCTTCGACGTGGTGGTGACCGAGAACCTGTTCGGCGACATCATCACCGACCTCGGCGCGGCGGTGCAGGGCGGGATGGGCCTCGCGGCCTCCGGCAACCTCGACCCGACCCGCCGGGCGCCGTCGATGTTCGAACCCGTCCACGGCTCGGCGCCCGACATCGCCGGCACCGGTCGAGCCGACCCCGTGGCCGCGGTGATGAGCCTCGGGCAGATGCTGGCCTTCCTCGGTGAGGATGCGGCCGCCGCGCGGATCGACACGGCCGTCGGGGTGCTGCTGGGCGAACGCGGTGGATCGTCCGGTTCGGCATACTCGACCGCCGAGGTGGGCGACCGGCTCGTGGAGTTGGTCGCACGCTGAGCGTCGGCAGGGGAGGCCGGCGACCGACGAGCCGGGAGGAACGACCGACATGCCGTTTCCGACGTCCGACAAGATCTGGATGGACGGCGAACTCGTGGACTGGGACCGTGCCACGGTCCACGTCCTCACGCCGACGCTCCACTACGGCTACGGGGTCTTCGAGGGCATCCGGGCCTATCCCACGGATGCCGGTCCGGCCGTCTTCCACCTACGGGCGCACCTCGAACGGCTGCTGCAGTCCGCCAAGATCTACCCGCCGCTCGACACGATCCCCTACACGGTCGACGAGTTGTGCGAGGTCGTGTGCGACCTCATCCGCGTCAACGGCCACGAGGGCGGCTGCTACATCCGGCCCACCATCATCCTCGGCTACGGCGAGATCGGCCTCAACCCGCTCCCGTCCAAGCCGCAGACGATCGTCGCCACGTGGGAGTGGGGCGCCTACCTCGGCGAGGACTCGGCGGTCAACGGGGTCAGGGTCGGCATCAGCTCCTACCGCCGCATCGGCAAGAACACCATCCCGCCGGCCGGCAAGGCCAACGGGCAGTACCTCAACTCCTCGCTCGCGAAGGTCGAGGCGCTGCGGGCCGGCTACGACGAGGCGATCATGCTGTCGGAGGACGGCTACGTCGCCGAGGGCACCGGGGAGAACCTGTTCGTCGTCCGCGACGGTGCGGTGCTGACCCCGCCGCTCGCCGACGGCCCACTGGGCGGCATCACGCGAGCCAGCGTCATGACCATCGCCCGCGACCTCGACATCGACGTCCACGAGACCAGCCTCGTGCGCACCGACCTGTACCTCGCCGACGAGGTCTTCCTCACCGGCACCGCCGCGGAGCTGACCCCGGTGCGTGAGGTCGACGGCCGCGTGGTCGGCCCACGGGGACCGGTGACCGAACGGATCCAGTCCGCCTTCCTCGACGCGATCCATGGGCGGAACGACCGGTACGCCGACTGGCTGACGGTCGTCGACTGACGCAAAAATCGGTCGTCGACTGACGCAAAACTCGGTCGTCGACTGACGCAGACTCGTCTCGTCGACTGACGCAGACTCGTCTCGTCGACGGACGCATCCTGCTGCGTCGACCCGTCCGCCCGCCGACCGGAGAGCCACGAACGTGCCGTCGCTGCGCGCCCGCCTCGTCCGACAGGGTCTGGCCACCTCGGTCCGGCTGATGCGTGCCCGCGGATCCGGTGCTCCGGATCCCGACGGGCCGCTCGAGCAGCTCGAGGCCTACGCCCTGCGGATGCGGGAGCAGATGGAGGAGCTCGGCGACCGCCTGCCGCTCCCCCGGACCGCGTCCTGGGAGGCGTGCGACCTGCCGGGGGTGCTCGGTGAGTGGGTCCGCGACGAGGCCGCCGGGGACACCGACCGGGTCGTCCTCCACGTCCACGGCGGGGCGTACGCGATGGGGTCGCCGCGCAGTCACCGCGGCCTGGGAGCGTCGCTCTCGCGCACCGCCCGGGCGCCGGTGCTGCTGCCCGAGTACCGGCTCGCGCCCGAGCACGTGTACCCGGCCGCGTTCGAGGACGTGCTGAGCGCCTGGAACTGGCTCACCGGCGAGTACGGCGCCGAACCGGGTCGCGTCGCGGTCAGCGGGGACTCGGCCGGCGGTGGGCTCGGCCTGTCGCTGCTCGTCCACCTGCGTGACCAGGGCCGACCCCTGCCCGGCTGCTACGTCGGCATGTCGCCGTGGACCGACCTGGCCGGCACCGGCGGCTCCATGCAGGAGCTCGACGAGATCGATCCCTGGCTCACGGCCGGACTCGTCGCCCCCGCCGCCCGGGCCTACGCCGGTGAGCTCGAGCTCGACGACCCGCGCATCTCCCCGCACTACGCCGACCTCACCGGCCTGCCGCCGATGCTCGTCCACGTCGGCGGTCACGAGATCCTGCGCGACGACGCCCGCCGGCTGGTCGCCCGCGCCCGGCAGGCCGGTGTCGACGCCTCGCTGGGCGAGTTCCCCGGTCTGTGGCACGTCTTCCACGCCTTCCCCGGCTTCCCCGAGTCGCGCCGGGCCCTGCGGGAGATCGGCGCCTTCATGCGTCGTCACACCGGCGACGACGTCGTCCTCGCCCACCGTCGGTCGGCCTGAGCGGCTCGGCGCGACGAGCACCGGGTGGTGCTCGTCCGCATCGGCGACTAGCGTTGGCCGGCTCGCCACCTCCAGGAGCCTGCCGTGGCCACCGACGTCCGGATCGGTCGTATCGACGCCGACACCCTGCCCGACTTCCGGCGCGTGTTCGCGCAGACCTTCGGGCACAGCATGTCCGAGGAACGGCTCGGCCAGCTGCGCCCGTGGCACGAGCGCGACCGGATGGTCGCCGCGTTCGCCGGCGACCAGGTCGTCGGGACCTCCGGCGCCTACACCTTCGAGCTCTCGCTGCCCGGCGCCGAGCCCGTCGGCTGCGCCGGCGTCACCGTCGTCAGCGTCCGCGCCGACCACCGTCGCCGTGGGGTGCTGACCCGCATGATGCGCCAACTGTTCGAGGACGCCGACGAACGCGGCGAGCCGTTCGCCGCCCTGTGGGCGTCCGAGGCGCCCATCTACGGCCGCTACGGCTTCGGTCCGGCCGCGCCGACGATCACCCTCGAGGTGCCCCGCGCCGCGCGGCTGCGGACGCCGGTCGACGTGTCCGAGGTCGAACTCGTCGACGCGGCCACCGCGACCGACCTCCTGCCGACCGTGTACGACGCCGTCCGGCGGCACCGTCCCGGCATGCTCGGGCTCGGCGAGGGGTGGTGGGAGCGGCTCGTCGACGACGACCCCGGTGACCGCCACGGTGCGGGGGAGAAGCGCTTCGCCCGCCTGGGCGACCGCGCCGTCGCCGTCTACCGCCTCAAGGGTGACTGGGCGGACGGCCTGCCGACCGGCACCGTGCAGCTGCACGACCTGTATGCGCGCGACCCGCAGGCCGCCGCCACGATGTGGCAGTTCGTGCTCGACACCGACCTCGCCACCACCATCAGCGCCCACCGGTGGGCCGTCGACGAGCCGCTGCCGCTGCTGCTGGCCAACGAGGGACTCGCCAAGCGGCAGCTCGAGTGGCCGCTCATGGTCGCCCTGGTCGATCTTCCGACCGCGCTCGGTGCCCGCAGCTATGCGGTCGATGACACGCTCACGCTGCGCGTCCACGACCCGTTCCAGGCCCGCAACGACGGCACCTGGCGGCTCGCGGTCACCGACGGGCGCGCGACCTGCGAGAGCACCGACGCTCACGCCGACCTCGAGCTGTCCGCCGACGTGCTCGCGGCGCTGAGCCTCGGCGGACAGCGCGCCACCGCCTACGCCGCTGCCGGGCGGCTCGAGGTCCTCACGCCCGGCGCCGCCGCCCGCCTCGACCGTCTCGTCGCCACCGACGTCGCCCCCTGGCACCACGTGATGTTCTGACCGTTGCCACCACCTTCGTCTCGCTGCGCTCGTTGCCACGCCTCCGCTCCCACCCGTCGCCGGAGTCCGTCATGTCCGAACTACCGCTGCACCGCGTTCCGCCCGAGGAGTACCTCGCCTTCGCACGCTCGGTCTCCCGCAACTTCTACGAGGACGAGAGCGACGACGACCTCGCGCCCTGGCTCCGGCTCCTGCGCGAGCCGGCCGGGGACTTCCGCGGCTGGGCCGTGCGGGACGGCGAGCAGATCGTCGGCAACTACGGCATCTACACGATGGACGTCTCCGTGCCCGGCGGTGCGCGCGTGCCCATGGCCGGCGTCACCGCCGTCGGCGTCACCCAGACCCATCGCCGCCGCGGGATCCTCGGCCGTCTGATGCGCGCCGGCCTCGACGACGCCGCCGAACGCGGCGAACCGGTCGCCATGCTCTACGCGTCCGAGTCCGCCATCTACGGCCGCTACGGGTTCGGGGTCGCCGTCCCGATGCTCAACTACCGCATCGACCGCGGCATCCGCTTCCGGGACGCGGTCGACCCCACCCTGGTGCGGCCCGCCACGCCCGAGCAGGCGCTCGCCGAGTGGCCCGCCGTCCTCGACGCCGTCCGCGACCACCGACCCGGTGCCGCCACGCGCACCCCGGAGTGGTGGCGCAACACGCTCGTGCACGACCCCGCCAGTTGGCGCCACGGCGCCAGCGGACGCCGCCTGGTCCACGTCCCCGGCCGCGGCTACACCAGCTACCGCATCAAGGACGACTGGAAGGACAACCTGCCGGCGGGCGAGGTCCGCCTCGCCGAGGTCGTCGCCGTCGACCCCGAGGCCGAAGCCGCCCTCTGGCAGCACGTCACCGACCTCGACCTCACCACCACGGTCACTGCCGGTCTTCGCCCGGTCGACTGCCCGCTGCCCGAACTCGTCACCGACCGGCTGCGGCTGCGACCGACCGCGGCCTCGCCCCTCTACGCCCGCCTCCTCGACGTCGCCGCCGCCTTCGACGCCCGCGCCTACGCCGTCACGGACCGTCTCGTCCTCGACGTGACCGACGACCTCCGCGACCAGGGCGGCACGTGGTCGCTCGACGCGTCCCCCGGCGGTGTCGAGACGCGTCGCACCGCCGACGCCGGCGACCTCGCCCTCCCCGTCGACGCGCTCGCGTCCGTCTGGCTCGGCGGCGTCAGGGCCGTACAGCTGCGTGACGCCCGACGCCTCGTGGAGCACACCCCCGGTGCCGCCGCACGCCTCGACCGCCTCGTCGCCACCGACCACGCCCCCTGGATGCCGTTCGAGTTCTAGACCGGGTCACGCCGGTTCTTCGCGGCGAAGTCGGGCCCGAGGCGCGGACGTGCGGTTTCCCGTGCCGGCGACGGAAACGGTGGTGCGTTCGTGTCGTCGGCAGCCGTGACCTCGCGTTTCCCCGCGCCGGCGACGGAAACGGCAGCCGGCGAAGGTGACTGGGTCGAGCTGCGCGCCGACGGCGGTGCGACGATCGCGTTCCAGCCGGTCGGGGACGACTACCGGCCGCCGCAGTGGCCGGGTCAGGACCACCCGCAGCAACTGCACCTCGACTTCGACGTCGTCGACCTCGACCGCGGCGAGGAACAGGTGCTCGCCATCGGTGCCCGCAAGGCCGGGCACCAACCCGGCGGGGACGGGTTCCGGGTCTACCTCGACCCCGCCGGTCATCCCTTCTGCCTCGTCCACGACGCCTCGGCCTGACACCGCCCGTCGGCCGGGCGCGACGGAGCGCGCCCCGGGCTGGCTAGGTTCCCGGCCCGAGACGACGCGGAGGTGGACGTGGCGGCTGGTGACATCGACCGCAGCGACCCGGCGCGGCGCGCCTGGATCGCGGAGGCCGTGCGGCTGCTCGAGGCCGACGCCAACCGGTCCGCGGACACCCACCTGCACGTGTTCCCGCTGCCGCCCGACTGGGGGATCGACCTCTACGTCAAGGACGAGTCGGTCCACCCGACGGGGTCGCTCAAGCACCGGCTCGCCCGCTCGCTGTTCCTCTATGCCCTCGCCAACGGTTGGCTCGGGCCCGACACCACCGTCGTCGAGGCGTCGTCAGGATCGACCGCCGTCTCGGAGGCGTACTTCGCCCGCCTGCTCGGGCTGCCGTTCGTGACCGTCGTGCCACGCACGACCTCCCCCGCCAAGATCGCGGTCATCGAGCGCTACGGCGGGCGCTGCCACCTCGTCGAACGCGCTCCCGACATGTACGACGAGGCGCGGCGACTGGCCGACGAGTGCGGCGGCCACTACCTCGACCAGTTCACCTACGCCGAGCGGGCGACCGACTGGCGCGGCAACAACAACATCGCCGAGTCGGTGTTCCAGCAGATGGCACGCGAGCGTCATCCCGTCCCGACCTGGATCGTGGTCGGGGCCGGGACCGGAGGGACCTCGGCGACCTTCGGGCGCTACGTCCGCTACCGCCAGTACGACACTTGGGTCGCCGTCGTCGACCCGGACGACTCGGCCTTCCTCGGCGGCTACGCGACCGGTGACGCCGGTCACACCACCGGCCTGCCCTCGCGCATCGCGGGCATCGGCCGGCCGCGCGTCGAGCCGAGTTTCGTCCCGACCGTCATCGACCGCATGCTGCACGTCCCCGACGCGGCCAGCATCGCGGCCATGCGTGCCGCCGCCGAGCCGCTCGGTCACCCGGTCGGCGGGTCGACCGGCACCAACCTGTGGGGCGCGTTCCGTCTCGTCGCCGAGTTGCGCGACGCGGGAGACACCGGCTCGGTGGTCACGCTGCTGTGCGACGGCGCGGAGGCCTACACCGACACCTACCTCGACGACGGCTGGGTGGCCGCGCAGGGCCTCGACCCGGCCCCGTACGCCGCCACCATCGCGACCTTCCTCGCCGGCGGTGCCTGGCGCGAGCCCGCGCCGGCGTCGTCGCTACGGTGACACCAACGCCTCGACCGAGCCAAGGAGCAGGCCATGTCGCACGTCTACAAGAAGGTCGAACTCGTCGGGTCCAGCCGTGAAGGCGTCGACGACGCCATCCGTCGGGCCGTGAGCAAGGCCTCGGAGTCGCTGCACAACCTCGACTGGTTCGAGGTCAAGGAGATCCGCGGGTGGATCCAGGACGGCAACGTCCAGCACACCCAGGTGACGCTCCAGGTCGGGTTCCGCATCGACGGGGACGCCGACGACTGAACCGGTCGGACCGATGCGCGTTGCCGCGCACCGGGCGTGCGAGTCGACAGTGCCGCGACGCGGTCGCTACCGTCGTCGTGCACGTCACCACCGGGAGCACACGATGCGTGCCGCCACCACCGCACGGGGCCGACGTCCTCGTGTCGTGCGCCGGCGCAGCGCACTCGCCTCCGCGATCATTCCGCCGCTCCCGTAGCCGGTGTCGACCGGGTTGCGGGAGCGGCCCGGTCACGGTCCCTCCTGCTCGTCCGGTCGCCCACGTGTCGACCATCCAGGAGACCCCCGTGACGGACGCCACCGCGCACAGCCCGCTCCCGGCCCCGGCAGCAGGACTGGACCTGTACGACACGACGCTGCGGGACGGCACCCAGCGCGAGGGCGTGAGCCTGTCGGTCGAGGACAAGCTGCGGGTCGCCCGCCGCATGGACGAGCTCGGCGTGGCCTACATCGAGGGCGGCTGGCCGGGCGCCAACCCGAAGGACACCGCCTTCTTCGCGCGCGCCGCCGACGGCGAACTCGCGCTCGAGCACGCCACCCTGGTCGCCTTCGGCATGACCCGTGGCGCCGGGCGTCCCGCCGAGGCCGACCCGCTGCTGCAGGCACTGGTCGATGCCCGCACCGAGGTGATCTGCCTCGTCGGCAAGTCCTGGGGCTACCACGTCGACGAGGCACTCGGGGTCCCGCGTGCCGAGAACCTCGCGATGGTCGCCGACTCGGTCCGGCACCTCACCTCGCTCGGCAAGCGCGTGTTCTTCGACGCCGAGCACTTCTTCGACGGCGTCGCCCGCGACGGCGCCTACGCCCGCGAGGTGGTGACCGCCGCGGCCGAGGCCGGCGCCGAGTGCGTGGTGCTGTGCGACACCAACGGCGGCGCGATGCCCTGGGACGTGGCCGAACTCGTCGGCGGCCTGGTGCACGACCTGCCGAGCTCGGTCGGCCTGCACTTCCACGATGACGGTGGCTGCGCGGTCGCCAACTCGCTGCTGGGCATCGAGGCCGGCGCGACCCACGTGCAGGGCACCGCCAATGGTCTCGGCGAGCGGTGCGGCAACGCGAACCTGTTCACGATCCTGGCCGACCTGCAGCTCAAGCGGGGTCTGCGGCTGGTCCCGCCCGACCGGCTCGAGCGGCTCACCGAGATCAGCCACACCGTCGCCGAACTGTGCAACCAGACCACCCCGTCGGTCGCCCCCTACGTCGGGCACACCGCGTTCAGTCACAAGGCCGGCCTGCACGCCTCCGCGCTGGCCAAGGCACCGGACATGTACCAGCACGTCGAGCCCGAGGACGTCGGCAACCGGCAGCGTCTCGTCGTCAGCGAACTCGCCGGCCGCTCCAACATCGTGCTCAAGGCCAGGGAGCTGGGGGTCGCCGTCGACGACGAGCAGGCCCGCACGGTGCTGGCCGAGGTCAAGCGGCGGGAAGCGGCAGGGTGGACCTACGAGGCGGCGGACGCCTCGTTCGACCTGCTGCTGCGCCGGGTCACCGGGTCCCTGCCGGCGGCCGACGAGCCGTTCCGATCGCGTCACTACCGGGTCAGCGTCGCCGGTGGTGCCGACGAGGCCTCGGCCGCGACCGAGGGGCCGGCCGAGGCGATCCTGGCCGTGGAGGTCGCCGGACAGCGTCGGCTCGGGGCAGGGGAGGGAAACGGGCCCGTCGACGCGCTCGACCGGGCGTTCCGCAACGCGGTGAACGGCACCTGGCCGCAGCTCGACCGGGTGCACCTGTCCGACTACAAGGTCCGTGTGCTCGAGGCCTCCGCCGGCACCGACGCCGTCACGCGGGTGCTGGTCACCTCGACCGACGGCGTGGACGTCTGGGACACCGTCGGCGTGCACCCCAACGTCGTCGAGGCGTCGTGGCTCGCGCTCTCGGACGCCTACACCCATGCGATCCTGCGGGTCCACTGGCAGCAAACAGCCGAGGTCTGACGGCGGGTAGCGTCCGTCTTCTTCCCCGCCCCGAGCGTCCCAGGAGCCCTCCCGATGGCCCGCATCGTCCGCTTCGTCCATGCCCAGACCGGCCCGTCGCCGCGTTACGGGGTGCTCGAGGACGACGGGCAGGTGGCCGTGATCGAGCCGCACCCCTTCACCCGGTTCACCCCGTCCGGGGCACGGGTCCCGCTCGAGGGGCTGCACCTGCTCGCGCCGGTCATCCCGTCCAAGATCGTGTGTGTCGGCAAGAACTACCGCGACCACGTCGCCGAGATGGGTGGGGAGGTCCCCGCGGAGCCGCTGTTGTTCCTCAAGCCGTCCTCGTCGGTGATCGGTCCGGGTGAGCCGATCCGACTGCCCACCGACCTCAGCGACGAGGTGCACCACGAGGCCGAGGTGGCGGTGGTGATCGGCAAGCTGCTGCAGCGGGTCACGCCCGAGCAGGCCCTCGACGGCATCCTCGGTTACACGGCCGCCAACGACGTCACCGCCCGCGACTGGCAGCGTCGCGAGAGCCAGTGGTTCCGCGGCAAGGGCTTCGACACCTTCTGTCCGCTGGGTCCGGCGATCGCGACCGGCCTCGACGCCGCCGACCTGCGCGTGCGGTGCTGGGTGGACGACGAGCTGCGCCAGGACGGCACCACCGCCGACCTCGTGTTCGACGTCGCGCGGCTGGTCGCCGAGGCGTCCCAGGTGGTCACCCTGCTGCCCAGCGACGTGCTGCTCACCGGAACGCCGGCCGGGGTCGGTCCGCTCCTGCCCGGGCAGCGGGTGCGGGTCGAGATCGACGGTGTCGGCACGCTCGAGAACCCGGTCGTCGACCGGCAGGCCGGCGCGACCGCCGAGACCCGCAGCAACGGCCACGACACCCCGTGAACGTGCGCCGGGGCGCCGCCCGGGTCAGTTCGCCAGTGCGATCGCGAGGTTGAGCCCGGTGGCGTAGAAGATCCACGCGAGGTAGGGCAGCAGCAGGACACCGGCCAGCATCGAGCGCTGCCAGAACTGCACGAGCGTCCCCACGACCAGCACGTCGAGCAGCAGGATCACGGCGACCGCCGGCCAGAACGCCCCGGCACCGAAGAACACGCCGGGCCAGACGGCGTTGACGACCAGCTGCGCGGCCCACAGCGTCAGCGGCCCCCGCGCCGCCGCCAGCCCGCCCGACGTGCGCCACACCTGCCAGGCGGCGATCGCGATCAGCAGGTACAGAACCGGCCAGACGATGCCGAAGGCCTCCTGCGGTGGCGCCCACGCCGGACGGTCCAGCGCGAGGTAGCGCTCGCCGACGTCGTCGCCCTGCAGCAGGTTGCCGACGAATCCGGCCGCTGCGGCGACGACCACGAGGACCAGCAACGCCACCACGTTGCGCCGCGTGTCACCCGTCCGCGACCGCTGCTCGACCTCGACCCCCACCGTTGCCTCCTCGACGATTGTCTGCATCGTGCAGGTACTGGCTGGGCTCCGTCGGCGACCGCGCGGGCCGTTCGGCCGGTTCCGTCCGGTCCGCCGAGGTCGGCCTGCCTCGAGTGCCGACCGGTGCGTCGGGAGGGGCCCGGGACACCGGGCCGCGAGCGGTTGATCCGCCGGCGTCGTGGCCGACGGGCGTGCGAGTCCTTCCTCACCCATCGGAGATGGCACGTGAAGCAGTTCGCCTGCGGGGACGTCGTCCCCGGCTGTCAGGCCTCGTTCGTCGGCATCGACGACGAGGCGATCCTCCTGCAGGTCGGCGCGCACGCCCGCGTGGACCACGGCCTGGTCGAGATCCCCGACGCCCTGGCCCAGTCGGTGGTCGACCACATCGCGCTGGTCTGACGGTCGCGCCCGAGGTCAGCCGGTCGCGCTCGCTGCCGGCTGACCGCTGCCCGCGGCCAGGCGCTCGAGCAAGCGTGCGACCGGCACGATGCCGACCGCCGTACCGCGGCCGTCGGTGACGATCACCGGATCCGACCAGTGTCCGCGGGCGCGGGCGACGCTGCGTCGGGCGACCTCCCGGATGCCGTCCGAGGGCTTGGCCACACACAGGTCGACGGTGCGGCGCCGACCCGGCAGGAACACCGCGACCGGTCGGCGTAGGTCGTCGATCTCCACGGCGACGTCACCGGAGAAGGTCAGCACGTCCCCGACCCGGTCGGTGGGACGTTCGAGCAGCGTCACACCAACGAGGTCTGCCGCAGCACGGCGATGCGCTCGAGGATGGCGCGCGCGACGTCGAGCGGGATCTCGGTGGTCCAGCTCCACGCCGGCCGACCGAGCAGATGGCCCTGCCCGAGAGGCACGCCCGCGGTGACGAGCTCGTCGAGCTCCCCGCGGGTCTCGATGCCCTCGCCGAGGACCCACGCGTCGATGCCGTCCGCGATCTCGCCGACCGCCCGCAGCAGCACGCGCTTGGCCGGGTCGTGATCCAGGTCCTGGACCAGCGAGCGGTCGAGCTTGATCAGGTCGGGTCGCAGGCGCAGCAGCGTCTGCAGGCCCGCGTAGCCCGATCCGGCGTCGTCGATGGCGGTGCGGGCGCCGGCGCTGCGCAGGAGCTCGATCCCGTCCAGCACGGGTGCGAGGTCGTCGATCGCGGCGTGTTCGGTGAGCTCGACCACCACCCGGTCGAGCCGGCCAGCGCTCAGCAGGACCCGCTGCACGTCGACGTCGGTGACGTGCACCGGTTCGAGATTGACCGTCAGGAACGTGTCGGGCGGCAGGTCGGGCAACCGGGCCATCGCCACCTCGAGCACCGTTCGCGACAGCGCGGGCCCGATCCCGAACCGTTCGGCGGCGGCGAACCACCGGTCGGGGGTCGCCTCCGGCCGCCCGGGGAAGCGGGCGAGGACCTCGTGACCGACGACGGTGCCGCGCTGCAGGTCGACGATCGGCTGCAGGGCCAGTTGGGGCGTACGTCGGCCGCCGATGGTCGCCGCCAGCGCGTCGCGCCAGTCGAGGTCGGTCGGATGCACCCGTCGTCCTTGCCGTCCGGTGGCTGCCGGCCCAAGGTCGCCGTCGGGTCGGCGGTCGTTCTGTCGGCATGTCGGCGGGCGGGGACCCCGCTCGAGGACTGCGGCGCCGACCGGTTCGCCGGGGGAGCGGCAGCGTGGAAGGATGCGGCGTCCCTCCGGCCGACAGGACCCGTGCCCGTGTCGATCCCCAACGTGCTCGCCGCCCGCTACGCCAGCCCGCCGATGCGCGAGCTGTGGTCGCCGCGGGGCAAGGTCGTGCTCGAGCGCCAGCTGTGGCTGGCCGTGCTGCGGGCGCAGCGCGAGCTCGGCGTCGACGTCCCCGACGGAGTCGTCGAGGACTACGAGGCGGTCGTCGAGCAGGTCGACCTCGAGGCCATCGCCGCCCGCGAGCGCGTGACGCGCCACGACGTCAAGGCGCGCATCGAGGAGTTCTGCGCCCTGGCCGGCCACGAGCACGTGCACAAGGGCATGACCTCGCGTGACCTGACCGAGAACGTCGAACAGCTGCAGGTCCGCCGTGCGCTGGAACTGGTACGCGACCGCTGCGTGGCGAGCTTGGCGCTGCTCGCGGACCGGGCCGCCGAGCACACCGGGCTGGTGATGGCCGGACGCAGCCACAACGTCGCGGCGCAGGCCACCACGCTCGGCAAGCGGTTCGCCAACGCCGGCGAGGAGTTGCTGCAGGCCACCCGCCGGATCGAGGAACTGCTGGACCGCTATCCCCTGCGCGGCATCAAGGGTCCGGTCGGTACGCAGCAGGACATGCTCGACCTGCTGGGCGAACCCGAACGGCTCGACGAACTCGAGGTGCGGGTGCAGCAGCACCTCGGCTTCGCGGCGCGGCTCGACAACGTCGGCCAGGTCTATCCGCGCTCGCTCGACCTCGACGTCGTCGCGGCCCTGGTCCAGGTCGCCGCGGGGCCGTCCAGCCTGGCGACCACGATCCGGCTGATGGCGGGGCAGGAGCTGGCCACCGAGGGCTTCCAGCCCGGTCAGGTCGGTTCGTCGGCCATGCCCCACAAGATGAACTCGCGTTCGTGCGAGCGGGTCAACGGCCTCAAGGTCGTCCTCGACGGCCACCTCGTGATGGTGGCCGGCCTGGCCGGCCACCAGTGGAACGAGGGGGACGTGTCCGACTCGGTGGTGCGGCGGGTCGCGCTGCCCGACGCGTTCTTCGCCCTCGACGGCCTGTTCGAGACCTTCCTGACCGTGCTCGTCGAGTTCGGCGCCTACCCGGCGGTCGTCGAGCGTGAACTGACCCGCTACCTGCCGTTCCTGGCGACCACGAAGGTGCTGGTCGCCGCCGTGCGTGCCGGGGTCGGACGCGAGAGCGCCCACGAGGCGATCAAGGAACACGCGGTCGCGTCGGCGCTGGCCCTGCGCGAGACGGCGCAGGCCGACAACGATCTGCTGGACCGGCTCGCCGCCGACGAGCGGATCCCGCTCGACCGGGCGGCCCTGGACGCACTGCTCGCCGACCGTCTCGGCTTCGTCGGCGCGGCCGGCGAGCAGGTCGCGCGGTTCGTCGACGAGGTGGCGGAACTGACCCACCGTCACCCGCAGGCGGCGACCTACCGGCCCGGCGCGATCCTCTGACGGGCCGCGACGAGGTCCGGCGTCAGGTCGCGGCCGCGAGCGCCTGGCACGCCCGGTGGACCCACCGGTCGAGCAGGTCGTCGATGGCCGTGTACAGGCCGAGGTCCAGCGGGCGTGTCAGGCCGTGCAGGACCGCCTGCGGCGTGCGGGACGGGTCGAGGTCGGCCGTGACCGACATCGCGGTGCCCTCGGCGTTCCGGCGCAGTCGCGCCTCGACCAGCCAGGCGTCCCGTCCCGTCTCCACCGACAGGCGCAGCAGCTCCTGCTCGACCACGTCCAGCACGTGCACGTCGTAGGTGGTCAGCCGCTGCCCCTGTCGGCGGCTGAGCACCATCCGGGCGCCCGGCTCGAGGGCACCGGACCCGTCGAGTTCGACCAGGTCGAGCTCGTGGTCCTCGACGACCAGCCCTTCGACGTCGACGAGTCGTGCCCACAGGTCCCGAGCGGGGATGCACACGTGGCAACGGCGGGTCACGGCGCTCATCGGTGGCTCTCCCGGCGTGGACGACGGCTCGTTCCCGACGGTAGGACCCTCGTGGTCGGGTGACCCAGGGTCCAAGGTCCCGAACCTGCCGAGCTCGGCCCTACCATCGGCGCCCCGTCCCTTTCGCCACCGTGCGACCTCGAGGTCCTGCCGTCGTGTCTTCCGCTCCCGCCCCGCGCGTCCGCTTCTGCCCTGCCCCCTCCGGTTGGCTTCACGTCGGCAGCGTCCGCGCCGCCCTCTACAACCACCTCCACGCCCGCCGGCACGGCGGCACGTTCGTGTTCCGCATCGAGGACACCGATGCCTCGCGGGCGACCGAGGAGTCGATGCGCTCGATGATGGAGGCGATGGCCTGGATCGGGCTCGCCCACGACGAGGGCCCCGAGCTCGCCGGCGACGGTTTCGTCACCCGCGGCGAGTACGGCCCGTACCGGCAGTCGGAGCGGACCGCGCTGTACGGCGCGGTCGCCCGACGCCTGGAGGCCGCGGGTGCGACCTACCGTGACCATCGCACCGCCGAGGAGCTCGAGGCGTGGCGGGAGGCGCAGCGGGCCGGCCAGGGCGAGGGCCCGCCGGTCGTCAAGGCGTCCAGGTTCGAGCACACCCCCGAGGAGCTCGAGCGGTTCGCCGCCGAGGGGCGCCCGGCGTCGCTGCGACTGCGCACCCCGGAGTCCGGGACGGTCGCGGTCGACGACCTCGTGCGCGGCGAGGTGCGCTGGGACTGGGCACAGATCTCCGACCCGGTGATCGCCCGCTCCGACGGCAGCGCGACCTACCCCCTGGCGAACTCCGTCGACGACCTCGCCCAGGGCATCACGCTGATCTGTCGCGGCGAGGACCTGCTGTCGGTCACCCCGCGCCAGGTGCTGCTGCACGAGTTGCTGACCGCCGACGACGGCGAGGGGTCGACGATCCTCGACGCCGCCCTGGCCGAGGTGGGGCTGCCGGCACGGGACCCGTCCTGGACGCGCCCGCAGGCCTTCGCCCACCTGCCGATGGTGGTCGGCATGGACCGCAAGAAGCTGTCCAAGCGACACGGGTCGGTGTCGATCCAGGAGTTCGCCCGGCAGGGGTTCCTGCCCGAGACGTTGCGCAACTACCTCGCCCTGCTGGGTTGGGCCCCCAAGGACGGTCGCGAGCGTCTGGACGACGACGAGCTCGTGGCCGAGTTCGAACTCGCCGCGGTCGGACGTTCGGCGGCGGCGTTCGACGTCGACAAACTGACCGCCTTCAACGGCGAGCGCATCCGCGACCTGGACCCCGACGAGCTCGCCGAGCGGCTGGTGCCCTTCCTCGACGGCACCTACGGTGACGAGGCGCTGGTCGACACGCCGCCGAGCGAGCAGCAGGTGGCGGTGCTGCGCGGGCTCGTGCCGCTGGTGCAGGAGCGCATGCAGCGTCTCGACGAGGTGCAGCGCTACGCGCCGGCCTTCCTGCGCGAGGCGGTCGACTTCGAGGCCGACAGCGTGACCAAGGTGTTCGGCAAGGCGGGCTCGGTCGAGGCGATCGAGGCCGCCGGGCGGGTGCTGGCCAACGTCGACTTCGACGTCGAGGCCATCGAGTCGGCGTTGCGCGGGTTGCCCGAGGAGCTGGGCATCGGCTTCGGCAAGGTCGCACAGCCGATCCGGGTGGCGGTGACCGGCTCGTCGGTGAGTCCGCCGCTGTTCGAGTCGATCGAGTTGCTGGGGCGCCAGCGCACGCTGGCCCGCCTCGAGGCCGCGCTGCCGGTGGCCCGGGACGCCCGCGGCGAACGCTGACGGGACGCGACCGCGGCGGTCGGGGCGTGCGCGCGCCGGCCGCCGAGGGTGGCGCTTTGCGCCGACGCACCCGGCCGCGTACCCTTCGCGACCGCGCACCGACCACGGCGGCCCACGTCACCCGAGCACCAGATCGGGACCCCGACGCGGGATCGACCGCCACGCCGGTGCCGAGCCCTTTCGGGGGTGGTGTAATCGGTAACACGACTGGTTCTGGTCCAGTTATTGAGGGTTCGAGTCCTTCCCCCCGAGCTGGTCGAGGGCGCTCCGGCGCCAGTTCGACCCGGTGACCGACTTCGGTTAGTCTCCGCCCGCCTCACCTCAGGTGAGGCAACGTCCGGCCCCCGTCGTCTAGCGGCCTAGGACGCCGCCCTCTCAAGGCGGTAACGCCAGTTCAAATCTGGTCGGGGGTACGTGAAACGCAGAACATGAAATGAGGGCCCACATTCGTGGGCCCTCATTTCTGTTCCTCGCGCGGTTCCGGCTCGGCCAGCAGTTCCGGCGCGTACCGCGCCAGGATCGCGCGCGCGAACGCGACCTTGTCCTCCGCTCGTTGCCCCTGCGGGTGGGCGCTGCTCCACAACTCGAGGTTCTCGAGCTGGTTGTCGGTCCGGACACCGTTGCGGTGGTGGACCGTTTCGTCTGGGAACAGCGGTCGGCCGAGCGCTCGAGCCATGACGAGCCGATGCTCACCGACCTTGGTCTCCCCAGAGGTCAGCCAACGCTCGTCGGGCGCCACGGGAACCACCCAGTAGCCGTGGTGGAGGAGCCCTGGCCGGTCACGATGCGGATCGGTTGGTCCGGCTTCGCGTCGCCGGTGTTCAACAGGCGGCGGTAGTGCGTGTTGCACAGCCCGCGGGCGTATCGCTGTCGGTCACAGCCGTCGACCGAGCACCGGCCCGCACGGCGGACGGGAACGTGGGCCTGTACGTCCCCGGTTGCCCGCCAGCGCTGGTAGTGCGCATGACACCAGCCACGCGTCTTGGCCTCGCCGTGACAACCTTCGACGCTGCAGATGGACAACCGTTCGCCGCGGATGGGGCTGCCGGTGCGCAGCCAACGCTTGTAGTGCATCGCGCACCAGCCGCGGGCGTAGGTCGTGCGGTCGCAGTCGTCCTCTCGGCATCCCACCTCGGGTCCTGACCCGCCCCCACGGATCGTCCGGCCGCCGGTCGGCGGCCCACCGGCAGTCTGCCAGGCGACCCGGACCGCGACCGTCCCCGATGGTCGCGGACCGGGGACGGCCCGGCGTCCCGCCGACGTGGCCGGCGTCAGTTGAGGTAGTTGTCCACCGTCTCGGGGTCGCGGACCTCGGCCTCGTCGGGATCCTCGTCGAACTCCTTGGCGGCGCGGCGCTGGCGTAGCAGGTCCCAGTGCTGGTTGAGCTCGGTTTCGATCTCGTCGAGTCGGGCGCGGTCCTCGGCGGACGTGTCGCCGTCGCGCAACCGGTCCTGCTCGGCCACGAGTTCGTCGATGTGGTCGACGATCGCCTGTTCGTCGCGCTGTTCGTCGCTCATGCGGTGCTCCTGTCGAGGTCTCCCTGCGACGCAACCGCGTCGGGGGCCTGCGTGCGCGCCACCGACGCCGCCGTGGGTACGGCCTCCTCGGTCGACCTGATCCACCACCCCGCCGCCCGGTCAGGGACGGCCGGGGCGTTCGTTGCCGCGGCGGTAGTTGCCCGTGACCCGCGCGAGGGCGTGCTGCGCGGTGTCCGGATCGCCCTCGAGGCGGCTGCGCAGCCGTTCGGCACGGCGTCCGGCCACGACGGCGACCTGCCGTCCGCCGCGGAACACCAGCACGCGCCCGTCGCGGGTCAGCTGCCAGTCGAACGGGTCGTCGTCCAGCCCCATGTCCCATCCGGTCGGTTCGCGTGCGTGACTACCGTCGCACCTCGGACGCTCCGGCGAATCGGTCGAGCGCCTCGACGACCGCCTCGTCGAGACCGCGGCCGTGCCCGCCCCGGTCCACGACGCGCAGGTCGCTGCCCGGCCAGGCCCGGTGCAGTTGCCAGGCGTTGTCGAGCGGCGCCTGCAGGTCCAGGGTCCCGTGGATCGGCACCGCGGGCACCCGACCGAGCGCGCGCGCACCATCGAGCAGCACCCGTGACGGTGTCCTGGTCACGCAGTGCTTCGGGCAGCGCGGCCAGCTGCTGCTCGCGTGCCTCGGGGAAGAAGGCGCCGACCCCGCCGGTCACCCAGTCGACCTCGCCGTGCCGGCCGCTGGTGACGGCGAACAGCACGGCCGCCCGCACCCGCTCGGGATGACGGACGGCGTAGGCCAGGCCCAGTGTCGAACCCCAGGACGCGCCGAGCAGCACCCAACGGTCGACGCCGAGGTGGTCGCGCAGTCGCTCCAGGTCATCGAGCAGCTGGTCGGTCGTGTTCGCTCGGAGTCCCGCGACGTCCTGCCCGGCATGGGGCCGCGAGCGGCCGCAGCCACGCTGGTCGAACAGCACGACGCGGTAGCGCTCCGGGTCGAAGAACTGGCGCCAGCCCGGTCCGCAGCCCGACCCGGGGCCGCCGTGGACGACGACCGCCGGGATGCCCGCGGGCGTGCCGCACTCTCCCAGTACACCTCGTGGCCGTTCCCGACCGGCAGCCATCCGTGGTCGTACGGCTCGATCGCCGGGTACCGCGGCATGCGACCTCTCCCCGCCGACGTCCGCGGTCGACGCTAGCGCCTCACAACCGGCCGGACTCGATGATGCGCTGCAGGAACTGCCGCGTCCGGGGGTGCTCGGGGGCGGTGAACAGCTGCTCGGGTGGGGAGAGCTCGCAGATGCGCCCCTCGTCGAGGAACGCGACCCGGTCGGCGACGTCGCGGGCGAAGCCCATCTCGTGGGTGACGATCAGCATGGTCATGCCGCGGTCCTTGAGGTCGCGGATGACGGCCAGCACGCCACCGATCAGCTCCGGGTCGAGCGCGGCGGTGACCTCGTCGAGCAGCAGCACGTCCGGGTCGGTCGCCATGGCCCGCACGATCGCGACCCGCTGCTGCTGTCCGCCCGAGAGCCGGTCCGGATAGCTGTCGGCGAACCCGCCCATGCCGAACAGCTCGAGCAGTTCGTGCGCGCGGGCCTCGGCCTGCCGGCGCCCCACCCGGTGCACCTTGCGGGGGGCCAGGGTCACGTTGTCGAGCACGGTCAGGTGGGGGAACAGGTTGTAGGACTGGAAGACGATGCCCACCCGCTTGCGCAGCTCGCGCTCGGACAGCTCCCCGGTCTCGAGCGGCACGCCGTCGAGCAACACCGAGCCGTGGTCGTGGTCGACCAGCCGTGCGACGCAGCGCAGCAGGGTCGACTTGCCCGAACCGGAGGCGCCGATCAGGCACACCACCTCGTGCTGGGCCACGGCCAGGTCGACCTGGTCGAGCACCAGGCGGTCGCCGTAGTACTTGGTCAGACGCTGCACCTCGACGCGGGGGCGCATCAGAACGTCCGTTGCAGCCGGCGCTGCATGTCACGCCGGGCGTAGTAGTCGGTGAACCGTGCGAGCGGCACGCTGGCGAGCAGGAACAGTCCCGCGGCGACCAGGTAGCTCGAGTAGTTGAACGTGCTCGACGTGTAGATCTGGGCCTCGCGGACGGCCTCGCGCACACCGATGACGCTCAGCAGCACGACGTCCTTCTGCAGCGAGACGGCGCCGTTGAGCAGCGCCGGGGTGACGTTGCGGATCGCCTGCGGGACGATCGCGAACCGCAGCGTCTGCCACTGCGAGAGCCCCAGTGCCTTGGCGGCGGCCCGTTGTCCGCCGTGCACGGCGTCCATGCCGGAGCGGTAGACCTCGGCGGTGTAGGCCGAGTAGCTCAGCACCAGCGCCACGGTGCCCCAGAACAAGCTGCTGCGGCTGAGCCCCGGCAGTTGCAGCGCCGGGATGCCGAAGCCGAACAGCAGGATGAGCAGCAGCGAGGGCACGCCGCGCAGCAGGTCGACGAACACGACCGCGCCCAGCCGCAGCGGCGCGGCGACCGGCCCCGTGAGCGACCGCACCACGGCCACCAGCAACGCGAGCACGAGGATGGCGACCTGCGCGACCGCGAAGATGCGCAGGTTGAGCCAGAAGCCGTCGAGCACGCGGGGGAACGCCGCCCGCATGGCGTCCGGGTCGAAGAACTGGGCCTGGATGCGGGGCCACTGCGGCGAGGTGGTCACCCACCAGCCGAGCAGCGCCAGGACCGCGGTCGTGCTCACGCCGCCGACGAGCAGCGGGCGGACGCTCTCACGGGTCACCGCACGCTGCCGCGCCGGCGGGGGCGCCGGCGCGGCAGGGCGGGGTGGGATCACTCGGTCAGCGTCGGGATGTCACCACCGCCGGCCAGCCACTCGTCGGCGAGCTCGTCGAGCGTGCCGTCGTCGCGCAGCGACTCGAGGGCCTCGTCGACGCACCCGACCAGCGGGTTGCCGTCGGCGAACAGCAGCCCGAGGCCGTCGTCCATCGGCTCGCCCGGCAGGATGCCGGCGATGACGGACCCCTCGACCTGGACGGCGGTGACGAACAGGGCACCCGGCAGACCGAACACGGTCGCGTCGATCTGGCCACCCTGCAGGGCCTGGAACACGCCGGCCTGGTCGTCGTAGACGGCCACGTCCTGCGCGCCGACGACGTCCTCGATGTAGGCGAGGTCGGTCGTGCCGACGACGGCACCGAAGCGGACGTCGTCGAGGTCGTCGAGCGAGCGGGCGGTCGCCGCGTCGCTGTCGGCGAGCGTGACCAGCGACTTCTCGACCTCGTAGTAGGGGACGGAGAAGTCGACGACCTGCTCGCGTTCCTCGGTGATCGAGTACTGCTGGATGTTGAAGTCGTAGGCCTTCTCGCCCGGCGCGATCGCCTCGTCGAACCCGGTGCGGACCCAGTCGACCTCGTCGTCGGCGAACCCGAGTTCCTCGGCCAGCGCGTACACGACCGCGCTCTCGAAGCCCTCGCCGCTGGACGGGTCGTCGTCGAGCATCCAGGGCGGGAACACCGGCTCGCCGGTCGCGACGGTCAACCGGCCCGGCTGCTGCAGGTCGGGGTCCTGTGGGCCGCAGGTGGACGGGTCGGCACCGGCGACCGCGTCGTCGGCCGTGTCGCCGGTGGCGTCGTCGCTCGCGGCGTCGTCGGTCGTGGCGTCGTCGGTCGCGGCGTCGTCCGGCGCCGAGTCCCCGGTGGTCTGCGTGGTCTCGGTGGTCGCCGTCTCGTCGGTCGTGTCCCCACCGCACGCACCGACCGTCAGTGCGAGGACCGCCAGTCCGGCAGCGCTCGTGCGCATGCTCACGTGTGTCTCCTCCTGGGCAAGGGAGGCGGCCCGCGATGACGGGGCGCCTGTCCGCACGTCCGGTCGCCCGGGCACCTGCGGGGAACGGTCGCGACGGGACTGGACCCGACACCTGACATCCGACGACCGAGCCGCGGACGCTAGCCCGACCGCGCCGCGGGGGAGGCAACGGCGGCAAGGAAAACGTGCCGATCCCCCCGGCGGCAGCCGCCCGGCACCGCCGCCGTTCGGATGCGTCCGGACACCGGCACCCTTCGCGCGGCGGACCAGGTCAGATCGGCGGCGGCAGTTCCCCGGCGTGCAGCGCCCGCACCGTGGCGATGGTGTCGGCCTGCCGCGGCGCCTTGTCGGGTCGGTACCCCCGAACGCGGGCGAAGCGCATCGCCAGCCCGGCGGGGTACCTCGGCGAGCGCACCAGCCCGTCGAGGGCGATCTCCACCACCAGTTCCGGGCGCACGTGCACGACCGGTCCGTCCCGCGTGGTCTGTCGCGCCAGCAGCTGCTCGGTCTGCCAGCCCAGCAGCTCGTCGGTGAGCCCCTTGAACGTCTTGCCGAGCATGACGAAGCCGTCGGTGTCCGGGTCGTAGGCCCCGAGGTGGAGGTTGGACAGCCAACCGCGTCGACGACCCGAGCCCCACTCGGCGGCGAGCACCACCAGCTCGAGGGTGTGCACCGGCTTGACCTTGCGCCAGGCGGCACCACGTCGGCCGGCCTCGTAGGGCGCGTCGAGGTCCTTGACCATCACGCCCTCGTGCCCCGCCTCGAGTGTCGCGCGCAGGAACGCCTGGGCGTCCGCGGCGTCCGAGGTGACGAGCTGGTCGATGCGCAGGGCCGCGGGCACCGCCCGCGCCAGCACCTCCAGCCGGTCGCGCAGCGGCAGGTCGAGCACGTCGCGGCCGTCGAGGTGCAGCACGTCGAAGAAGCGCACCTGCAACGGCACGTCCGCCGATGCCGCCTCGAGGTCGTGTTCGCGTCCGAAGCGCTGCATCGTGTCCTGGAAGGCGCGCGGCCGGCCCTGCCCGTCGAGGGCGAGCGTCTCCCCGTCGAGCACCACCGCCTGCAGCGGGAGGGACCGGGCCACGGCCACCACCTCCGGCACCCGGGAGGTCACCTCGAGCCGGTTGCGGGTGAACACCCGCACCCGGTCCCCGTCGCGGTGGACCTGCACGCGGGCGCCGTCGAGCTTCGCGTCGACGACGACCTCGCCGAGCTCGCCCACGGCCTCGGCGACCGACGTCGCCGTCCGCGCCAGCATCGGCTGCAGCGGCGTGCCGATCTCGAGCCCGAACCGGGCCAGGGCGTCGGCACCGCCGGTCAGGGCCGCCACCGCCGTCCGGCGCAGGTCACCGGTCAGCATCGCCGCGCGTCGCACGGCCGCCTCGGGCACGTCGGCCGTGGTCGCGATCGCCGGGGTGAGCACGCCCGCCAGCGCGCCCTGGCGCAGCTCACGCAGCACCAGCCGCCGCAGGTAGTCCTGCTCGTCGGCGGTGGCGCGGCCGAGCAGGTCGCGCAGCAGCGCGAGCCGGCGTGCCCGCGAACCGGTGCCGGCCGCCACGTCGGCGATCCGTTGCAGGACGTCGTCGACCTCACGGACCGTCAGGGTGGCCGTGTCCGCCGCGGCGACCTCGACACCACCCACGGCGGAAGGACCGAGATCGAGCCGGTCCTGACGCGGTTCGCCCGACAGGAACGCGACCCCGGCGGCCAGTTCGTCGCCCGCCAGACGCCGCAGCGCCGCCGTCAGCAGGGCCGTCTTCGCCTTGCGGCTGCGGGTCGCGCCGACCTCGGCCGACACGGCCACCAGCTCCGAGAACAGCACCGCCCCACCTCTCGCCGCCACGGGGGCAGGTCTAGCCGGCGCCCACCTCGATCGCCGCCAGATCGGCGGCCGGACGGGCGAGCAGGGCCAGGTCGAAGCGGTCGAGCTCGCAGGCCAGCTCGACGTCGACGGCGGGCAGCCAGTCGGGGCCCTGCGGGTCGACGAAGCGGCGACCGGCGTCGCTGGTGGGCACCCGGGCGAGGAAGGGGCGCGGATCGGGGTCGTCGCCGGCGACCCGCGCGGCGATCAGTTCGGCCGCGGCGAGGTCCTCGTCACCGTCGCGTCCCAGCGACGCGCCGGTCACGACGTAGGTGACCTGTCCGACGCCAGCGGCACGCAACCGTCGGGCGGTCGCCCCGGCCGTGACGAACGACGCGGCGAACAGCAGCGGGCTGTCCTGACAGCGCCACAGTCCCTGGGTCCCGGCGGACGTGCGGTGCACCAGGGTGCGGCCGGTCAGGTCCGTCCGGGACACCTCGCTGGGCGAGTTGCCCAGGTCGAAGCCGTCCAACGGCCGGCCGCCCTCCTCGCCGGCGAGGACCACCTCGCCGAGCTCGGGACGGTTCCGCAACGCCCGTGCCCGCTGCGGCGTGTCGACCGCCAACACCCGGGTCACGCCGCGGTGCAGTGCCCAGGGCACCGTCGTGAAGGCGCGTAGCACGTCGATCACGACCACGGCGTCGTCGGGGGCCGCGGCGTCGAGGTCGACGAAGCGGGCCCGCGTCATGCCGGGGCCTGCAGGAACGCCCGCAGGCGCACGTCGGCCGCCACCAGCGCGTCGACGGGCACGTACTCGCCGCGCTGGTGGGCCTGCCCGGTCAGTCCGGGCCCGTAGTTGAGTGCCGGGACCCCGACCTCGGCGAAGCGGGCCACGTCGGTCCAGGCCTGCTTGGCCGCCACCGGCGCGTCGACACGGCGGACGAAGGCCTGGACGATCGGGTCCGAGAGCCGCGGCGGCGCCTCGGGGGAGCGGTCGACGACCTCCACCGACGCGCGTCCGTCGACCCGCTCCCGCAGCTCCGCCTCGGCCTGCTCGACCCCGCGCGACGGGGCGAAGCGGAAATTGACGTTCACCATGAATGTGCCCGGGACCACGTTGCGGACCGGGGACGACGCCGGACGCGGACCGGGCTCGAGCCCAGGGGTCCAGGCCTGGGTCGCCGACCAGACGTCGCGGTAGGCGATGCCGTCGACCTCCACGTCGCGCACGTGGTCACGGTCGAGCTCGGCCAGGAACTCCCCGGCCATGGTGAGCGCGTTGCGGCCGTGCCAGGGGCGGGCGGAGTGGGCCTGCTGCCCCTCGAAGGTCAGCACCGCGTGCAGGCCGCCGAGGCAGCCGAGCTGTACCTCGCCGTCGGTCGGCTCGAGCACGATCGCCAACGCCGCCCCGCGCAGCCAGGGCACCTCGGCGAGCACCTCGCGCAACTCGTTGGCGTCGGCCGCACCCTCCTCACCGGCGTAGAGCACCAGCGCCAGGTCGTAGGGCGACGCCTCGCGCAGGTCGTGGTCCTCGAAGGCCGCCATCGCGAGCACGTTGCCGGCCTTCATGTCCGACGCGCCGCGCGCCACGACCACCTCGGCCCCGTCGCGGGACTCGACGCGGGGTTCGAGGTCGGCGTCGGTGGGCGGGACCACGTCGAGGTGGCCGACGAGCAGCACCAACGGTCGTGCCGGCTCGCCCCGGCGGCCGTCGACGACCACCGAGTGCCCGACGCGCAGGACCTCCTCCCCGAGCTCGGTGTAGCGGGCCACCACCGTGTCGGCGATCGGTCCCTCGTCGCCGGTCGTGCACACCTGCGCACAGTGCTCGAGCAGGCGGCCGACGAGGTCGTCGCGGGTGGAGGCGGACAGGTCGGTGCCGGTGCCGGCGCTCATCGTCGGCCTCAGTCGTTGGCGTGCAGGGCGGCGTTGAGCCCGCCCCAGTCGGCCGACTCGCCCGCGCGCTGCCGGACCAGCACGGCGCCGGTGACCGAGTCGCGCAGGAACAGCAGGCCGTCCTGACCGGACAACTCCTTGGCCTTGACCACCGACCCGTCGGGGAGGGTGACCTTGGTGCCGGCGGTCACGTACAGCCCGGCCTCGACGACGCACCGGTCACCGAGCGAGATCCCGATGCCGGCGTTCGCGCCGATCAGGCACTGTTCACCGATCGAGATGACCTCCTTGCCGCCGCCCGAGAGCGTGCCCATCACCGAGGCGCTGCCGCCGAGGTCGGAACCGTCGCCGAGCACGACCCCGGCGGAGATGCGCCCCTCGACCATCGACGCGCCGAGCGTGCCGGCGTTGAAGTTGACGAAGCCTTCGTGCATCACGGTGGTGCCTGCGGCGAGGTGGGCGCCGAGCCGGACCCGGTCGGCGTCACCGATCCGCACCCCGGAGGGCACGACGTAGTCGGTCATGCGCGGGAACTTGTCCACGCTGCTCACCCGGACCCGGTGGCCGCGGGCCTCGAGCGACAACCGCAGATCGGTGAACCCGTCCGGGTCGCACGGGCCGAGGTCGGTCCACACCACGTTGTTGAGCAGCCCGAACGCACCCTCGAGCGAGGCGTCGTGCGGACGCACGAGCCGGTGCGAGAGCAGGTGCAGCCGCAGGTAGACGTCGGAGGCGTCCACCGGGGGTGCCTCGAGCGACTCCAGGAAGGTCACCACGGCACGTCGCTGCGTGCGGGTGTCGACCGGCGGGGTCACCGAGGCCGCCGCGACGGCGTTGCGCACCGCGTCGGAGACGGTCTGCTGCCCGGTCACCGCCTCCGCGGTGGCGTCGTCGAGCACGACGGTGCCGGCACCGCCCTCGTGGCCGACGGCGGCCGCCAGCGCGGCCGCCGCCGTCGGGGCGTCGCCGAGCTTGACCAGCGGGTACCAGGTGTCGAGCACCTTGGTGCCCTCACCGGCGGTCGAGATGGTGGCCAGGCCGATGCCGAAGGCGGCGATCGTCGTCATGCGGGGTCCTCGCGGTCTCGGGTCGGGAGCAGGGTGGGACCGGGTCCGGGTGGGGCGTGGGGCGGGTCGGGCCGAGCCTAACGGCTGTGTCAGACTGCCTCCGGGCCAAGCCCGACCGAGTGGCAGCAGCGACGGTTCGCGACGACCGCAAGGAGGCACCCCGCGCGTGCGGCATCCCTTCCTCGACGACCTGCCCGTCGCCGTCGCCCACCGCGGCGGGGACCACGTGGGTGCGGAGAACAGCCTGGCCGCGTTCGAGGACGCCGTCGCCCTCGGCTACCGCTGCCTGGAGACCGACGTGCACGTCTCGCGCGACGGGGTACCGGTCCTGCACCACGACCCGACGCTGGACCGGGTCACCGACACCGTCGGGGCGATCGCCGGGCTCGACTGGGTCGAGGTGTCACGCGCCCGGATCTCCAGCCGGGAACCGGTCGCCAGCTTCGACGAGGCGATGGCCGCCTTCCCGCAGGTGCGCTGGATCGTCGACGTGAAGGACGACTTGGCGGTCGACCCGCTCGTCGCACGCCTGCGTGGCGACGACGACCTGCTGCAGCGGTTGTGTCTCGGTTCGTTCTCCGACGACCGACTGGCCCGGGCACGGGCGGCCCTGGGGGAGCGGCTGTGCACCTCGGCCGGACCTGACGAGGTCCGGCGGCTGCGCCGGGCGTCGTGGTGCCGACTGGGCCGGCGGGTGCCGTTGCACGCCGACGTGCTGCAGGTCCCGGTCCGTTCCGGTCGCGTGCCGGTCGTCGACCGGCGGTTCGTCGCGGCCGCCCACTGGTCCGGCCTGCCGGTGCACGTCTGGACGGTCAACGAGCCGGCCGAGATGCACCGACTGCTCGACCTGGGCGTCGACGGACTGATCAGCGACCGCACCCGCGACCTGCGCGAGGTCCTGCGCGCTCGCGGCGCCTGGCCCGGCTGACGTCCCGGAGCGCCCCCGGTAGCGTGCAGCGGTCGTGCCGGCCCGACCGGCGCGACGCCGCCTGCCCGCTCACGCGCCCGGACCGACCGTGGACGAAGTCACCCCGCCCGACACCGACACCGACGACGGCCTCGGGCCGCTCCCGGACGCCGACGGCAACGTCGTGCCCCCGCCACCGGCGGCCGGGGACGACACCGCGCCACGTCGGCCGTTCGAGTTCGCCGCCATCGGGCTGATCGGCTTCGGCATGGGCTCGGCCGACATCGTCCCGGGCTTCTCGGGCGGCACCGTCGCGCTCGTCACGGGCATCTACCAGCGGCTGATCGACAACGTCCGCCAGGGCGCCGGGGTCCTGTCGCTGCTGCTGCGGGGGAAGCTGCCCGCGGCCGGTCGGACGTTCACCTCCATCGAATGGGGGTTCGTCGTCAGCCTGCTGGTCGGCATCCTCGGCGCGATCGCCCTGCTGTCCGCCACCCTCGAACGGCTGCTCGAGCAGCGTCCCGTGCAACTCTCGGCAGTGTTCCTCGGGCTGGTGCTCGGCGCCACGGTGCTGGCCTTCCGGGAGATCCGCGCCCCGTCCGCGATGCACGCACTGCTCGGCCTCGCCGTCGCGGTGGCCACGGCGGTCGGTCTCGGGTTCACCGCCGGCGTCGTCGCCGAGCCGTCCGTGGCCTACCTGTTCCTGTGCGGCTCGATCGCGATCTGCGCGATGATCCTGCCCGGTGTCTCCGGATCGTTCCTGCTCGTGCTCCTCGGCGTCTATCAGCCCGTCATCGGCGCGGTCAGTGCCCGCGACCCGGTGCCGCTGCTGGCGGTCGCCGCCGGCGGTGTCGTCGGCCTCGCCGCCTTCTCCACCCTGCTGCACTGGCTGCTGCGTCGTCACCACGACGCCGTCCTGGCCGGGCTGATCGGGCTGATGGTCGGCTCTGCGCGGGTGCTGTGGCCGTGGCCGTCGGCCACCGGCGTGGGGGATCCCGCCATCGGGGCGCCCGTCGCTGCCGACCTGCCGCTGACCGCCGGCCTCGCCGTGGGTGCCTTCCTGACCGTGCTCCTCTTCGGCGCCCTCGCCCGGCGCGTCGCTGCGGACACCTGAGCTCAGACGGGCAGGCGGCCGGCGTCGATCGCCGCGGCCCACCGGTCGACGGCCTCGCGGCAGCCCTGCACCGTCGGGACCAGGGCCAGGCGCAGCCAGCCGGCCCCGGCCGGACCGAACGCGCGGCCGGGGGAGGCGACGATGCGCTCGGCCAGCAGCGCCTCGGCGTAGGCGGCATCGTCTCCGCCCGGCGCCCGGAACCACACGTAGAACGTCGCCTCCGACCCGCTGATCTCGATACCTGCGTCCCGCAGGAAGCCGAGCACCACGTCGCGCTTGGCGGCGAACACGGCCCGGCGTGCGTCGACGTGGGTCTGGTCGCGCCACGCCGTCGTGGCCGCGACCTGCACGAAGTCCGGCGACGCCGTACCGATGTTCGGGCGCAGCAGGCGCAGCCGGCGGATCAGCTCCGGATCGCCCACGATCGCGCCCGAGCGGTAGCCGGTCATCCCGGAGCGCTTGGACAGCGACACGAACGCCAACACGTCGGTGAAGTCCCCGTCGCAGGCTTCCAGCACGCTCGGCGGGGGACGTTCGCCGAACCAGATCTCCTGGTAGCACTCGTCGGAGGCCAGCAGCAGGCCGTGCTCCCGCGCGTGCGCCACCTGGTCGCGGTAGTAGTCGACGTCGACGCTCGCCCCGGTCGGGTTGTGGGGGTAGTTGACCCAGGCGAGGCACGCCGCCCGCAGGCGGTCCGCGTCGAGCGTGCCGAGGTCGAGCCGCCAACCGTCCGCGGCCGTGAGCGTCACCGGGTCGGAGACGCCGCCGGCGAACAGCGCGCCCCGGCCGTAGACCGGATACCCCGGATCGCCCCACACCACCCCACGGCGCGCGCCGTGCGGGTCCAGCACGGCCAGGGGGAGGTGGAAGATGGCTTCCTTGCTGCCCGCCGAGGGCAGCACGTGCACGTCGGGGTCCACCTCGACGCCGTGGCGGGAGCGCAACCAACCGGCGACCGCGGTCCGCAACGCCGGTTGGCCGGCCGCGGTGGGGTAGCGGCTGACCGGCCCCACGGCGTCGACGAGCGCGTCGCGGATGAACGGCGGCGTCGGCTCGTCGGGATCGCCGATGGCGAAGTCGGCCAGCACCCCGCCGTCGGCCCGCAGGGCGTTGGCCAGCTCCTGCAGGCGCGCCAACGGATAACCGCCGAGTTCGTCGAGCGCCGGGTTGCTGGTGGCCATGGGCCCCTCCCTGTCGGTCGCGGACCTTCTGCCGCGCGAGCGCGCGTCGGGCCCGGAGGGTAGGTCGACGGACGCTCGGTAGGCTTCCCGCGATGGACGACTCGCTTCGGACGATCCTGGTGCGCTGCACGGGGCGCGACCGCCCCGGCATCACGACGGGGCTGCTCGGGGTGCTCGCCGACACCGGTGCCCACCTCTACGACATGGAGCAGGTCGTCGTCCGCGAACGCCTCACCCTCGACCTGCTGATCGGCGTCAGCACCGGGGACAACGCGCTCAAGGACCTGTTGTTCCACGGTTGGGAACAGGGCTTCCAACTCGACTTCGAGGTGGTCGAGGAGGCCTCGCAGCGGGCCACCAAGCCACGCTTCGTGGTCACCGTGATCGGACAGACGCTGCTGCCGGCGGCGCTGGCCGGCGTGACCGGCGCCATCGCCGAGGGCGGCGGGAACATCGACCGCATCCTGCGGCTGTCGCGCTACCCGGTCGTGTCCTACGAGTTCGTGGTCGTCGACGGCGACGTCGAGACGATGCGGCACGCACTCGTGGCCGCCTCCCGACGGCACGGCGTGGACGTCGCCATCCAGCGCGAGAGCCTCGAACGGCGAGCCAAGCGCCTGGTGATCATGGACGTCGACTCCACGCTCATCCAGGACGAGGTCATCGAGCTGCTCGCCGACATCGCCGGCTGCGCGCAGGAGGTCGCCGACATCACCGCGCGGGCGATGAACGGGGAACTCGACTTCGAGGCCTCGCTGCGCGAACGGGTCGCGAAGCTGGCAGGAACGCCCGTCGCCGCTTTGGGCGAGGTCCGCGACCGGCTCCGACTCACCCCGGGCGCGCGGACCTTCGTGCGCACCCTCAAGCGGCTCGGCTACACCGTCGCGATCGTCTCCGGTGGCTTCACGGCGGTCACCGACGAACTCGCCCGCGACCTCGACCTCGACCACGCCGTCGCCAACGAGCTCGAGATCGTCGACGGCGTGCTCACCGGACGGGTCGTGGGCCAGGTCGTCGACCGTGCGGGCAAGGCGGCCGTCCTGCGCCGCATCGCCGAGGCCGAGCACATCCCGCTCGAGCAGACCGTGGCCGTGGGCGACGGCGCCAACGACCTCGACATGCTCGCCACCGCCGGGCTCGGGATCGCCTTCAACGCCAAGCCCGTCGTGCGCGACGCTGCCGACACCGCCGTGTCCGTCCCGTACCTCGACGCGATCCTGTTCCTGCTCGGGATCCGGCGCGAGGAGGTCGAGGCCGCGGACGAGAAGGATCCCGGCCTCGTCCGTGACGGCCTCATCCCCGTCCCCGGGACCCCACCGGTCTGAGTCGAGTTGCCGTCGGTTCCTGCTGCCGGGGGCGGTGGGCGCGGGCCGGGCGGAAACCCGGCGGCGGGCGAGCGCGTCAGGCGGCCGGGGGCAGCTCGGGGGGAGGGTCGGGGTCGTCGACCGGGGCGTCGGCGACCAGCAACTGCTCCAGCACGTCGGTCCGCCGGGAGATGCGCATACCGGCACGGCGGTAGAGCTGCACCGCTCCGTCGAGCGAGACGTCGTCCACCTCGAGGCGTACGCCGGTGAGTCCGCGCTGACGGAAGGCCGCGAACGCCGCCCGCAGCAGCGCCATGCCCACGCCGTGGCCCTGCCAGGCCGGGGCGACCGCGAGGTCGCGGATCCAGCCTTCCTCGGCGGCGCCCTGGGCACCCGCGCGGCACCAGGCGAACCCGATCACGCTCGGACGGTCGAGGGGGCCGTCGTCGGTGACGCCCAGGCCCGGCGCGGCCTCGGCGACCAGCACGAGCGAGGGGTCGAGCCCCGGGTCGCGCCGCACGTGGGACTCGACCCACTCGTCGAGCTCGAGGGGCAGGAACTCCGGGTTGTCGGCGAACGCGTCCAGGTGGACGCCCCACACGGCGGCGTCGTCGCGGCCCGGCACGAAGGGCCGGCAGCGCACGCCGTCGGGCCAGTCGGGTGCCGGCGGGGCGGCGTGCAGGTCCAGGCGCAGCTCGAGCAGGTGGCGGACCGGCACGAACCCCCGGGCGGCGTAGAAGGCCCGCGCACGGGCGTCGCCGTCGACGACGGTCGTGCGCAGCACGGCGGTCGCCTGTCCTGCGGCCCAGGCCTCGTGGCGGGCGCGGTCCTCGGCGTGGTCGAGGAGGTAGCTCGCCAGCCCGTGTCCCTCCCAGTCGGGACGGACGGCACCCTCGACGTGCAGGTCCAGTTCGTCGGTCCACGGGTCGACGTCGACCTGGAACTCGAGCGCCGCGACCAGCGGAGCGGCCTCGCCCGGACGCTCCACCAGCAGCACGTCCTGCGGGCCGCCCAGTTCCAGCCAGCGGACCCGCAGGTCGGCGGGGCGGATCGTGGCGCCGCCGATGCGTGCGGTCGAGCACGCCGCGTACAGCCCGGCGACGGCGAACACGTCGTCCCAGGTCGCACGCCGCAGCGAGAACCCGTCCGGCGGCGTCGGGAGGGCGAGGGTGGGCAGGTCGTCGGACACGTGACCATGCTAGGGGCGACTACCCTGCGGGAGCTGTCACCCGCCCCTGCCAGGAGCGCATCTGTCGTGCCCCGCGTCGCCGTCCACCACCTGACCCCCACCCGCCGACTGCCCCTCATCGAGGAGGACGGCCTGCGTACGCGCGCGGACCTGTCCGGCCTGTACGGCCCGCCCAGCGAGTTCGACGCGGCCGCGCCGGGCACCTTCGCCCACGGCAAGCGGGTCAGCGCGTGGCTGTCGCTCGACCACGCCAAGGCCACCGCCGACGAGTACGGCCGAGGCCTGATCAGCTACACGGTCGACCCGGCCAAGACGCTCGCCGCCCCGGCGTCGCTGCGCGCCTCCGCCGACCCGGAGACGTACTGGGCCGAGGCCAAGCCGCTCAAGGAGTGGCTGGACGGTGACGTGCCCGACGACCTCGAGGTCCACCAGAACCTGCCGGTGCGCGTGAAGTACCTGCACCTGCACGCACCGTTGGTCGGCGAGGACGAGCTGGGTCCGTACGCCCCGCTGGTCGCGGCGGTGGCGGACGAGGACCGGCTGTCGGCGAAGGCCCTGATGCACCTGGCCGTGATCGCCTCAAACGGTGACTTCGACTCCGAGGCCTTCACCGCCGCGTGCGCACTCGCCTGGCGTGACGAGCCGGACCCGGACCGGATCGTTCGCGAGCTGATCGAGACCGACCCGGACAAGGTCGCCTCGGCGGCGCTGGCCGAGCACGGGGCCACGGCTCCCGACGCGGTCGCGGTGCTGCGCGCGGCGCTGGACGAGACCCGCGAGTGGTCGGACCAGAACGGGGTCGACCACGGTCAGGGGTTGTTCGCGCGAACGGCACTGATCCTCGACGAGCTGCCCGCCAACGCCTGACCGGTCGGTTCGGTGTTCGCGACCGGTCGGTTCGGCGCCCCCGCCGCTACGGAAGCGGTTCGCCGTCGTCCGTGTGCGCGTTGCCGGTGGCGTGGGCGGCCGCTGACGGTTCGGTGTTCGCGACCGGTCGGTTCGGCGCCCCCGCCGCTACGGAAGCGGCCGCAACGGCTACAGACTCACGATGCCGAGGCGGGTGAGGTGGGGATCGTCCTCGTCCCCCTGGAGCTCGAAGCGGATCCGCTGTCCGACGCGCAGCTCGAACAGGCCGGAGGCGTCGAAGGTCTCCCGGTCGTAGCGGTACTCGCGCAGCCGGTCGTCGAGCACCGTGCCGGTACGGGTCGCGGGGTCGTAGCTGCGGACGGTGCCCTGCGGCATGGCCGGCCCTCTCCTGGCGCTGGCGTGCGGTGTGGCGGGCGAGGATAGCCGCGCACGCGCCGTCAACCGGCTTCTGCCTCGCGCCGTGACCAGCCGACGAGCACGGCGCGGGTGGCGGGACCCAGCGGCCCGGTGGCCAACGACTCCAGGTCGCCGGCGGTGTCGACGTCGGCCGCGAAGCCGGCGCGCCGGACGGTGACCACGTCGAGGCCGCGACGGCGCGCCTCGGCACGGTGGCGCCGGGCGGAGAACGGCCCGTAGGCCGTCGGCAGGATGCTGCCGGGGCGCCGCAGCAACGCGCCGGTCCCGCCGTCGTCGGTGGGGGCGACGACGACGTCGGCGTCGACGTCGAGGACGGCGCGGACGTCGGCGACGGTGAGGCGTGGCAGATCGGCGGGAACGACCAGCAGCGCCGGGTTCCCCTCGAGGGCGCCCTGCGCATGACGCAACGCGGCGTCGAGCCCTCGGGTGCCGGGCGGATCGTGGACGACCTCGGCGCCGAGTGCGGACGCGGCGGCTGCGGCGGCATCCCCGCCGGCCACCACCAGGAGCCGGTCGACGGGTGCAGCGGCGAGGGTGGCGCAGACGTCGGCGAGCATGGCACCGGCCAGCGCCGCCCGTTGCTGCGGGCTCAGCGTCGCGGCCAGGCGGGTCTTGCCCGTGCCGGGGGCGCGGAGGGGGACGAGCGCGACGGTGGGCGGGGACATCGGTGGGAGCCTAGCGAGGTAGGGTTCGGACGCAGGTCGCCCGGCATGGCGGGTCGGTGCGGCATCGACGACGACGGGAGAGCGTCTTCGTGGGCAGGACCGCGGTGATGGGTGCCGGCTCGTGGGGCACCGCCTTCGGCGTGATGTGTGTGGACGCGGGGGAGCCGACGACGCTGTGGGCGCGCCGCGAGGAGATCGCGACGGAGATCTGCGAACAGCACACCAACGGCGCCTACCTTCCCGAGACCCGGTTGCCGGACGCGCTCGAGGCGACGGTGGATCCGGAGCGGGCGCTCGACGGTGCCGACGTGGTGGTGCTGGCGGTCCCGTCGGTCGGCATCGAGGCGCAACTGGCCGCCTGGGGGCCGGCCATCCCCCGCGACGCGACGCTGGTGAGCCTGATCAAGGGGGTCGACGTCGAGACCCTGCGCTTCGGCAGCCAGTTGGTGTCCGAGTCGCTGGACTGCGATCCGGCCCGGGTCGTGGTCGTGTCGGGCCCGAACCTGGCCAGCGAGTGTGCCCAACGGCTGCCGGCGGCGACGGTGGCGGCCGGGTCGGTCGAGGCGCGCACGGAGCGCGTGCAGCGGGCGGTGATGGCGC
Source organism: Egicoccus halophilus (assembly GCF_004300825.1). Classification (NCBI taxonomy): domain Bacteria; kingdom Bacillati; phylum Actinomycetota; class Nitriliruptoria; order Egicoccales; family Egicoccaceae; genus Egicoccus; species Egicoccus halophilus. The sequence continues at coordinate 3,225,520 of NZ_CP036250.1, read as the reverse complement.
CCTACTTCCGGGTCTACACCAACCCGGACCAGACGGGGGTCGAGGTCGGCGGCGCGGTGAAGAACGTGATCGCCCTGGCGGCCGGCATGGCCCACGGGTTGGGGTTCGGGGACAACACGATGGCGGCGGTGATCACCCGCGGGCTGGCCGAGATGGTGCGGTTGGGCGCGGCGCTGGGCGGGCAGGCGCTGACGTTCTCGGGCCTGGCGGGCGTCGGTGACCTGGTGGCCACCTGCACGTCGCCGAAGTCGCGCAACCGGACCGTGGGGGACCGACTCGGTCGCGGCGAGCGTCTCGACGAGGTGGTCGCGTCGATGAACATGGTCGCCGAGGGCGTGAAGTCGTCGCGGGCGATCCTCGGACTGGCCGAGCGGGCCGGGGTGGAGATGCCGATCACCCAGGGCGTGGTCGCCGTCTGTCATGCGGGGCACCACCCGAGCGAGCTCGTCGACGGGTTGCTGCAGCGTTCGGCCAAGCCGGAGCTGTACGGGCTCTGACGGTGACGCGACGAGCGGCCGCGCCGGGCGCGGCCGCTCGTTCGGGTCGGTCGGCGGCGGGGTCAGCCGACGTCGATGCCCAGCGCCTGCACGATCTTGCCGGTCTGCTCCATCACGCCCTGCGTGAACTCGGCCGCGTCGGGTCCGACCTGCTGGATGCGGTCCCAGGCGTCGGCGACCTCGTCGGGTGACGGCACGCTGTCGAAGGTGGCGCCCTCGCCCTCGAGGATGGCGACGCGGGCCATGTAGCCCCCGCCGACCGAGTAGATGCGTCCGGTGTCGGTGCAGGCCTCGGCGGCGAGGTAGGCCACCAGCGGCGAGACGTAGTCGGGCTCGAGCCGCTCCAGCAGCTGCGGCGGCATGATGTCCTCGGTCATGCGCGAGGCGGCGACGGGGGCGATGACGTTGGCAGTGATGCCGTACTTGGCGCCCTCGATCGCCAGCGTGCGGGTCAGGCCGACCAGGCCGAGCTTGGCCGCCGAGTAGTTGGACTGACCGAAGTTGCCGTACAGCCCGGACCCGGAGGTGGTGTTGACGATGCGGCCGTAGCCCTGTTCGCGCAGGTGCGGCCAGGCGGCGCGGGCGACGTGGAAGCCGCCGTAGAGGTGGACCTTGAGCACCAGGTCGAGCTGGTCCTGCTCGAGCTTGGCGAACGAGACGTCGCGCAGGATGCCGGCGTTGTTGACGACGACGTCGACGCGCCCGAACGCGTCGATGGCGGACTGGACGATGGCCTGGCCGCCCTCCCAGGTGTGCACGCCGTCGTAGTTGGCGACCGCCTCACCACCGGTGGCGCGGATCTCGTCGACGACGGCATCGGCCATCTCCGAGCCGCCGCCCTCCCCGGCACGGTTGCCGCCGAGGTCGTTGACGACCACCTTGGCGCCCCGGCCGGCCAGCAGCAGCGCATGGCTGCGGCCGAGACCGCCACCGGCGCCGGTGACGATGGCGACGCGTCCGTCGAAGTCGATCTGGGCCACGGGGAGACTCCCTCGATCCGGGTGACCGCTCCGCGGCCACCGGTTCCTCGCTCATCGGGCCGCACCCTAGCCAGGGGAGACGGCGGCGACGGAACCGTTCCGGTGGCCGTCGCTAGGCTGCCGGCGGCCTGCTGCCCCCGACGTCTGGCGAGAAGCCGTGGAACCGTCCCTGCCTCGCCCCGAGGGCGGCTTCGCGACCCGTGCGGTGCGCGGTGCCACGATCGTCCCCGAGGTGGTGCAGCAGCCGGTGTCGCCGGCGATCTGGCCGTCGGCGACCTGGGCGACCCCGACCTCCGCCGAGGTCGGTGACCTGCTGGTCGACGCGACGCCCGGCTACGCCTACGGCCGCTACGACAACCCGACCGCGACGACGCTGCACGGGCTGGTCGCCTCGCTGCACGAGGCTCCGGCGGCGTGGGCGTCGGCATCGGGGACCGCCGCGATCCACGCGGTGCTGTCGGTACTGCGGGGCCGTGGCCGGATCCTGGCGACCTCGCGGTTGTACGGCGGCACGTGGGCGCTGCTGCGGCGGTTGGCGGCCGAGTCCGGCTGGGAGGTCGACCACGCCGACCTGCTCACCGCCGAGCAGTTGCGTGCCGCGCTGCGCGACGAGCACACGGTCGTGCACGTCGAGACGATCGCGAACCCGTCGACCGCGGTCGCCGACCTCGCCGGCATGGCGGCGGTGTGCCGTGAACGCGGGGTCGCGCTGGTCGTCGACAACACGTTCGCCTCGCCCTTCCTGTGCCGGCCCCTGACGTTGGGGGCGACGGCGGTGGTCGAGTCGGCGACGAAGTACCTCGCCGGCCACGGTGACGTGGTCGCGGGCGTGGTGGCCGGCAGCGAGTCACTGGTCGCCGCGGTCCGGGAGCACGTGTTCGAGCTCGGGGGGTCGCTGGGGCCCTTCGAGGCCTGGCTGGTCGTGCGCGGCATCCAGACCCTGCCGCTGCGGATGCGGGCCGCGGGCGCGAACGCGCTCGCGATCGCCCGCGCGCTGTCGGCCACCGGTGTCGTCGGTCCGGTCCGCTATCCGGGCCTGGAGGATCATCCGCACCACCTGTTGTCGCGCGAGCTGTTCGGCGGGCGCGGCTACGGCGGGGTGTTGTCGTTCGACCTGCCCCACCGGGCGGCGGCCGAGGTGTTCGCCGACGCCTGCCGGGTGTTCGCCCGGGCGGCGTCGCTGGGTGGCACCCACTCGTTGGTGCTCCATCCGGCCTCGACCAGCCACCGTCAACTCGACGACGCCGCGCTGGCTGCGGCCGGTCTCGGGCCCGGAACGGTGCGGCTCGCGGTCGGGATCGAGGACGAGGACGATCTGGTCGCCGACGTACGTCAGGCCCTGGCGACCGCCACCGAGGGAGGTTCCCGATGAAGCGTGTCCTGCTGTTGTTCGGGGGCCGGTCCTCGGAGCACGAGGTGTCCTGTCTGTCGGCGCGGTCGGTGCTCGCGGCGGTGGACCGCGAGCGGTACGAGATCGTCCCGGTGGGCATCACCCGCGACGGGCGCTGGACGTTGACCGACGGGGTCGTCCAACCGGCCGCCGGCCGGGCGCTGCCCGAGGTCGCCGACGCCGGTCCGACGGTCGCGCTCGTCGGCGGTGCCGACGGCGCCCGCCTCGTGGAGGTCGACGAGCGTGACGACACCGCCCGGGTGCTCGGCCGGATCGACGTGGCGTTCCCGGTGCTGCACGGCCCTTGGGGCGAGGACGGCACCGTGCAGGGGCTGCTCGCCACGGTCGGGGTTCCCTACGTCGGCGCCGACGTGACCGCGTCGTCGATCGGGGTCGACAAGGGGGCGATGAAAGCGGCGTTCGCGGCGCGTGGCCTGCCGCAGGGGCCCTACGTGAGCGTGCACCGGCGCCGGTGGAGCGCCGACCCGCAGCTGGTCGCGGCGTCGCTCGAGGACCAGCTCGCCTACCCCTGGTTCGTCAAGCCGGCCCGGCAGGGTTCGTCGATCGGGATCGGCCGGGTCGCCGACCGTGACGGCCTGGCCGCCGCGTTCGAGGAGGCCTACCGCTACGACGACGTGGCGATCGTCGAGCAGGGGTTCGCCGCGCCCCGCGAGCTCGAGGTCGGGGTACTGGGCAACGAGGAGCTGGCCGTGACCGCGCCGGGGGAGATCCGCCCGTCGCACGAGTTCTACGACTTCGAGGCCAAGTACCTCGACGAGTCGGAGCTGGTGGTCCCGGCCGAGGTCCCTGCCGACGTGGCCGAGCGCATCGACCACCTCGCCCGCGAGGCCTACCGGGCCATCGGCTGCGCCGGCATGGCCCGGGTCGACTTCTTCCTCACCGACGCCGGTGAGCTGTTGGTCAACGAGATCAACACGATCCCCGGCTTCACCCCCAACTCGATGTTCCCGCGGCTGTGGGACGCCCAGGACCTGGCGTACCCGCAGCTGGTCGACCGGCTGCTCGACCTCGCGCTCGAGCGCGGCTGAGTCGCTCGCGAGCGATCCGGAGCGGCAGGCACCCGGAAGGGCCGTGGCGTGGTCCGTGGAGTGGTCCGCGCAGCAGCGGGACGGGCGGTCGCCGCGACCGCATAGTCGGCTACCGGCACGGATCGCAAGGGCGCGACTCGTCCGATCGGTGTCGGGTCCGGGCTTGCGCCGGCCGGGGGGGACCTGCGTACGGTGCCCGTGCACGGCGACCCCCGGTACCTGGCGGGTGTGGCGCCGTGATCGGCAACCTTGCGGGAGGTGATCTCCACGCTGGTGGGGCCAGCCCGAGCGGCCCCGACGCCGGCTCGTGGTCCCTGCGCGACCGGGGACCCGGCGGCGTTTCCCCCGGCGGCCGTCATGTCCGATCCCATCCGGTTCCGAGGCCCCGCGGCGTCCGACGCCGCGGACGTGTGGCGATTGGCCCGTGACAGCGGCGCGCTGGACCTGAACTCGCCCTACGCCTACCTGCTGTGGTGCACCGACTTCGCGACGACGACCGTGCTCGCCGAGGACGCGACCGACCGACGCGTCGGTTTCGTCGGCGGCTACCGGCCGCCGACCGACCCCGAGGCCGCGTTCGTGTGGCAGGTCGCCGTCGCCGCCGACCAGCGCGGACGCGGGCTCGGGCGCCGTCTGCTCGACGCGTTCCTGTCCCGTCCGGGCACCCGAGACGGCCGCTGGCTGACCGCCACGGTCACGCCGTCCAACGCGGCCTCGCTGGCGCTGTTCCGCGGCTACGCCGACGCCCGAGGCGTCGGCTGCGACGAGCACGAGCGGTTCCCCGCCGAGGTCTTCCCGGCCGAGGCGGGCGTGCACGAGCCCGAGCTGGCGCTGCGCATCGGGCCGTTGCCGCCGCGCTGAACGCCCCGACGTCGTGGCGGGTCGGCGCCACGCCGGCGTGGACTGCCATGGTCCCCCCCGGACCCGACCACGCCGACCTTCCCCGCCCGAACCTCCACCCGAGACCACCGTTCGACACGGCAAGGAGTTTGCGTGAACCTGATCATCGACCGTCACGAGTCCCAGGTCCGGTCGTACTGCCGGTCCTGGCCGGCCACCTTCGAACGCGCCCGGGGTTCGCAGGTGTGGGACACCGAGGGGCGCCGCTACCTCGACTTCTTCGCCGGCGCCGGTGCGCTCAACTACGGACACAACGACCCGGCGATGCGGCAGGCGGTCGTCGACTACCTGCTCGCCGACCACGTCGTGCACAGCCTCGACACCTACACCCCGGCCAAGGAACGCTTCCTGGCCCGCTTCGTCGAGGTCGTCCTCGCCCCGCGCGGCATGGGGGCGTTCAAGGTGCAGTTCCCCGGACCGACCGGGACCAACGCCGTCGAGGCGGCGATGAAGCTCGCCCGCAAGGTGACCGGCCGCGACCGGGTCATCGGCTTCACCAACGCCTTCCACGGCATGACGGTCGGTTCGCTGGCGGTGTCGGGCAACCTCGGCAAGCGCGGCGGCGCCGGCATCATGCTCGGTGCCGGGACCAACCTGCCCTACGACGGCTACTTCGGCCCCGACGTGGACACGGTCGGCTACCTCGACTCGTTGCTGGAGGACACCGGCAGCGGACTCGACAAGCCGGCGGCCGTGATCGTCGAGACCGTGCAGGCCGAGGGCGGCCTGCACACCGCCTCGATGACGTGGCTGCGCGACCTGCAGGCGGTCTGCCGCCGCCACGACGTCCTGCTCATCGTCGACGACATCCAGGCCGGCTGTGGCCGGACCGGCACCTTCTTCAGCTTCGAGCCGGCGGGTGTCACCCCGGACATCGTGACGCTGTCGAAGTCGCTGTCGGGCTTCGGGCTGCCCATGGCGCTCACCCTGTTCCGACCGGAACTCGACGTGTGGGAGCCGGGTGAGCACAACGGCACCTTCCGCGGGCACAACCCGGCGTTCGTGACGGCGACCGAGGCCCTGCGCTTCTGGGAGGACGACACCCTCACGCGGGAGGTGGACCGCAAGGCGGCGATGATCGCGCAGACGCTGGACCGTCTGGCCGTGGCGCACCCGGTGCTGGAGGTGGAGCGTCGCGGGCGCGGCATGGTGCAGGGTCTGGCCTGTGCCGAGGGCTTCGCCACACGCATCTGCGCGGCGGCGTTCGAGCTCGGACTGATCCTCGAGACGTCCGGCCCGCGCGACGAGGTGGTCAAACTGTTGCCGGCACTCACCATCAGCGACGAGGACCTCGACGAGGGACTGGAGTTGCTCGTCCGGGCGGTCGTCGCCGCCGTTCCCGCCACCGCCCCGGCGACCGCCGCCACCGCCACCCAGCCGGCCTGACACGGCCGGTGAAAGGGAGATCCATGATCGTCCGCAGCCTCGACGACCTCGTCGGCACCGACCGCGACGTCGTCGCCGAGACGTGGTCCAGCCGCCGCTTCCTGCTCGCGCAGGACGGCCTCGGCTACTCGCTCAACGACACGGTGCTGCACGCCGGCACGACCACCCGGATGCACTACAAGCACCACCGGGAGTCCGTGTACTGCATCGAGGGCAGTGGGGTGCTCACGAACCTCGAGACGGGGGAGGAGCACCCGATCGCGCCCGGGACCCTGTACGTGCTGAACGAACACGAGCGGCACGCGCTGCGCGCCGACACCGACCTGCGCATGGTCTGTGTCTTCACCCCGGCCCTGACCGGCCGCGAGGTCCATGGTCCCGACGGCGCGTACCCGCCGGCGACGGTCGACGACGCCGCGGCCGGCGACGCGAACGACCCCAGCGTATCCAGCAAGGAGCTCGCGCATGGCTAGCACCGAGACCGCCCGCCAGGACTTCTACCCCACCCGCGTCAGCGACCGGCCACAGCTGCTCGAGCGGAACGAGCCCGTGACCCGTGGCGGCGTCGACGACGGTCCGCTCGACCGTGCGGCGCTCGACGCCTTCGACCGCGACGGCTACCTCGTCCTGCCCGAGGTGTTCTCCACCGAGGAGATCGCCGGGATCCGTGGCCGGCTCGACGAGCTGTCGGCCGACCCGACGGTGCGGGCCGACGAGCGGACCATCACCGAGCTCGAGTCCGACGAGGTCCGCTCGATCTTCGAGATCCACAAGACCGACCCGACGTTCGCCGAGTTGTCGGCCGACCCGCGGGTCGCCGACGTCGCCCGGCAGCTGCTCGGCTCGGACGTCTACATCCACCAGAGCCGCATCAACGTCAAGCCCGGCTTCGTCGGCAAGGGCTTCTGGTGGCACTCGGACTTCGAGACCTGGCACGCCGAGGACGGCATGCCGCGGATGCGGTGCCTGTCGGCCTCGATCACGCTGACGGACAACTATCCGCACAACGGTCCGCTGATGGTCGTCCCCGGATCACACCGCACCTTCGTCACGACCGTCGGGCAGACGCCCGAGGACCACTACAAGGCCTCGCTCAAGAAGCAGGAGGTCGGCACCCCCGATCACGACAGCCTGCACGAGCTCATCGTCGGCCAGGGACGGGAGATCCGTCAGTTGACCGGCAGGGCCGGCTCGGTCGTGTTCTTCGACTGCAACCTCATGCACGCCTCGTCGGAGAACCAGACCCCGTTCCCGCGCAGCAACGTGTTCCTGGTCTACAACTCGGTCGACAACGCACTCGAGGAGCCATTCGCCGCGCCGAGCCGGCGTCCCGAGTTCGCCGCCGCGACCGAGTGGACCCCCGTGCCACGCGCGTGACGGTCACAGGTTGACGATGGGGCAGGTCAGTGTCCGGGTGATGCCGTCGATGGCCTGGATCCGGCTGACGACCATGCGACCGAGCTCGTCGACGTTGCCGGCCGACGCCTTGACGATCACGTCGTAGGGGCCGGTGACGTCGGCGGCCTCGGTGACACCGGGGAGCTCGCCCGCGGCGCGGGCCACGGCCGCTGCCTTCCCGAGTTCGGTCTGGATCAGGATGTAGGCCGAGACGTCGACCACGGCAGGCTCCCTTCGCTCGGCACCGTGCGCGAGCATGCCACGCTAGTCGTCGCCGGGTGGCGGTCGCCGACGGAGTCGGGTTCGACGCGTGCGGTCACGACCCCCGACGTGCGCGCACACGACGAAACGCCGTGTCGAGCGGTGCTCGACACGGCGTTCGCGACGGTGCGTGCCTCGGGGTCGGTGGCCCCGGGACGTGTCAGCCGGCGGTCTTGACCGGCGGACGGGTCACCTTGCCGGCCTTCAGGCAACCGGTGCAGACGTCGACCTTGACGGTCCGTCCGTTCACGAACGCCTTCACCCGCTGGATGTTCGGGCTCCAGCGCTTGCTCGAGCGGCGGTGCGAGTGGCTGACCTGCTTGCCGACCCAGGGCTTCTTGCCGCAGTAGCTGCAGACGGAGGCCATGATGAAGTCCTTCTCGAGTGCGTCGGACCCGGGCTGCGGCGCCGCGCGTGGGCGCCTTCCCTGGCGGGGTCCGACCGGGTGGTCCTTCGAAGCCGCACCGGCCACCATGGGCGGTCGCGGGTCCTTCGCCCCGGCGACGGCACCGTTGCGACGTCGTGCGGGGCACTGCTGCATCACCCCGCACCGCGAGGCGACCGCGCCAGCCTACCAGCGTCCGTCCAGAGCCGCGACCGCGGCGCCGTGCCGACGCTAGCCTCCGCGGCCAGGAACGGCGAGGCGAAGGACGTGGCGTGCCCGACGGCCAGGGAGCGCCCTTGGCGGCGGCCGAGCTGCCGGCCCTGCTCGAACGCGTGCATGCGGCGTTGGCGCAGCGGCGCCAGGCGATCGACGACCTCAACGTGTTCCCGGTGCCCGACGGGGACACGGGCACGAACATGACCCTCACGGTGAGTTCGGGCCTCGAGGCGCTGCGCGCGGCGGCGGACGCGCGCCCCCGCGACCAGGCCGCCGCCGTCGTGCGCGGCGCCGTCCGCGGGGCGCGCGGCAACTCCGGGGTCATCCTCAGTCAGGTGGTGCGCGCCATCGTCGAGGTGGTGGGCGGGGAACGCGACGTCGGTGCCGAGCACTACGCACGGGCGTTGGAACGGGCGCGTTCGCTGGCCTACGAGGCCGTGGCCGAACCGGTCGAGGGCACCATCCTGACCGTCATCGGCCAGGCCGCCGGGGCGGCCCGTCGGGCGGTGGAGGCCGGGGCCGACCTGGTCCGCACCTCGGCGGAGGTCGTCGCGGCCACCACCGAGGCCGTGGAACGCACCCGTGAGCAACTGGCGGTCCTGCGTGATGCCGGGGTGGTGGACGCCGGTGCCCGGGGGTTCGAGGTGCTCGTCGCCGCCGTGCACGGTCACCTCACCGGACAGGACCCGCCGCTGGTGGCGGAAGCGTCCGCGGATCGGCCCGATCACACCACCTGCGAGCGGTCGTACGCGTACGCGTTCGAGGTCCAGTACCTGCTCGACACCGACACCGACACCGACACCGACGCCGACACCGACGCCGACGCCGACACCGACACCGACGCCGACGACGTCGTGGCCCGCACGCTGCGTGCCCGCCTCGAGCGCCTCGGGGACTCGGTCGTGGTCGTCGCCGCCGGCGGCCTGCTCAACGTCCACGTGCACACCGACGACGTCGGCGCCGCGATCGAGGCCGGACTCGACCACGGGCGGCCCAGCGACATCGCGGTGACCCACTTCGGCGACCAGATCGCCGCCAACCGGGCCGCACGCCCGCGGCCGGCGCTGGGCGCCGTCGCGGTCCTGCACGGTGACGGGCTGAGCGCGTTGGCCCGGCGGACCGGTGCCGTGGTCGTCGCGGGACGGGCCGGCGACCTGCCGTCGGTGGCCGAGGTGCTCGACGCGGTGGCCGCCGTCGACGCCGCACGGGTGGTCGTGCTGCCCGGGCACCGCAACGCCGTCGCCGCGGCACGACAGGCCGCCGGCGTCGCCGCCGCGGAGGGTGGCCGGCGTCTCGACGTCGTGGAGGCGGCCTGCTCACCGCCCGCGGTGCTGGCCGCGCTGGCCGTGCTCGATCCCACCGGCCCGCCCGACCGGGTGCTGGCCGACCTCTACGCGGCGGCGGACGCGGTCCGGGCCGGCGAGGTCGTCGACGCGGTGCGCGACGCCGACACCCCCATCGGTGTCGTGCGTGCCGGTCAGGCGTTGGCGGTCGTCGATGGGCAGGTGGTCGCGGTGGCCGACGACCCGCTGGTGGCGCTCGAGGCCGTGTGCCGTGGGCTGGCCGTCGGCGCCGCCGAGGTCGTGACGCTGCTGGTCGGCGACGGGGTCGACGGCGAGGTGCGTCGGCGCGCGGTGTCCGTGGTCGCGTCGGCCGCCGACGGCGAACTGGAGGTGATCGACGCCGGGCAACGTCCGGCCCGGTTCTGGGTCGGTGTCGAATGAGCGAGCGTCCCCTCGCCCTCGACGACCGCGTCGACGCCCTGCCGGGTGTCGGCGCCAAGGCGCGCGGCGCGCTGGAGGAGTCGTTCGGCATCCGGACCGTGCGCGACCTGCTCGAACACTACCCGCGCAGGTACCAGGACGCCGGCGAGGTGCTCGACCTCGCCGAGGTCCGCGCCGGCGAGCCGGCCACGCTGATCGGCGAGGTGCTCACCTGGAACACCCGACGGATCCCGAAGCGCGGGCAGCGGCGCCCGCTCGAGGTCGCCGAGGGAACGGTCCGGCAGGCCAGCGGTCGCACGTTCACGGCCACCTTCTTCAACCAGAACTGGCGCGCCGGTCAGCTCGCCCCGGGCACGGTCGCGGCCTTCAGCGGCAAGGTCAAGCGCTTCCGCAACGAGCTGCAGTTGGCCAGCCCCGACGTCGAGGTCCTCGGCCGCGTCGGCGCGGGCGTCGACACCGACGCCGCGGCCGAGCGGCTTCGTCACCAGCGGCTGCTGGCGGTGTACCCGGCGACGGAGGCCTGGCCGTCGTTCAAGCTCGCGAACCTCGTCGAGACCGCCCTCGGGAGCCTGCCCGAGCTGCCCGACTGGCTGCCCGAGTCGTTGCTCGACGAGCTCGACCTGGTGACCTACGACGCCGCCGTCCGGGGGATCCACCAGCCACCGGACCACGCGACCCGCACGGCGGCGCGCCGTCGCCTGGTGTTCGACGAGCTGTTCGCGCTGCAGCTCGGGGTGCAGCGCCGCCGCGCCCGGCTCGAGGCCGAGGTCGTCGGTGTCGACAACGCGCCGGTCGTCGACGGCCGTGCACAGGCGTTCGTCGACGCCCTGCCGTTCCCGCCGACCGGGGCGCAGCAGCGGGCCTTCGCCGAACTCGCGCAGGACCTCGGCGGACCCCGGCCGATGCACCGGCTGCTGCAGGGCGACGTCGGTTCGGGCAAGACCGTCGTCGCGGTCTGGACGCTGCTCAACGCGGTCGACCACGGCCGGCAGGCGGCGTTCATGGTCCCGACCGAGGTGCTGGCCGAGCAGCACTTCCGCACACTGACGAACCTGCTCGCTCCCCTGGGCGTCAACGTGCTCGACGGCCTGCGCATCGAGCTGCTCACCTCGTCGACGACGAAGCGGGAACGGCAGCGCATCCTGGGCGAGCTGCTCGCCGGCCAGCTCGACGTGCTGGTCGGCACGCATGCGCTGCTCGAGGAGGGGGTGCGCTTCGCCGACCTCGGCGTCGTGGTCATCGACGAACAGCACCGCTTCGGCGTGGCCCAGCGGGTCCGGCTCAAGGAGAAGGCGGGAGGCCCGTCGCTGGACCCCGACGCACCCGACGTCCTGCCCGACGTGCTGGTGATGACGGCCACGCCGATCCCGCGCTCGCTGGCACTGACCGTCTACGGCGACCTCGACGTCACCGTGCTCGACGAACTGCCGCCGGGACGCGAGCCGATCACCACCCAGTTGATCACCCCGTCGCAGGCCGACCGGCGCGCCCGGCTCTACGAGTTCGTCCGACGCGAGGCGGCCGCCGGCCGACGGGCGTACGTCGTCTGCCCCCTGGTCGAGGAGGGCGAGCTGCCGGCGAAGGACGTCACGGGCGAGCACCGGCGGCTGGCCGGGGAGGTCTTCCCGGAGCTGACGGTCGAGCTGATCCACGGCCGCCTGCGTCCCGACGCCAAGGAGGCGGCGATGCGGCGCTTCCGCTCGGGGGAGGCCCAGGTGCTGGTCGCCACCACCGTCATCGAGGTGGGGGTCGACGTCCCCGAGGCCACCATCATGGTGATCGAGGACGCCGAGCGGTTCGGCATCAGCCAGCTGCACCAGTTGCGCGGCCGCGTGGGCAGGGGCGGCGGGCAGAGCTACTGCGTGCTGTTCGCCGGCTGGTCCGGTCCGGAGCTGCCCGAGCAGAGCCTCGAGCGTCTCGAGGCGGTCGCCGCCACCAACGACGGGTTCGCGCTCGCCGAGAAGGACCTCGCCCTGCGTGGTACCGGCACGCTGTTCGGTCGGACCCAGTCGGGGGCGATGTCCGACATCAGGCTGGCCGACATCGTCGGCGACCGCCCGCTGATCGAGGAGACCCGCCGGCGCGCGCGCGAGGTCGTCTCCCGCGACCCCGACCTGCAGGCACCGGCGAACCGGCCGCTGCGCGACGAGGTGACCCGCCGCTTCGAGGGGCGCGGGACCGAGGTCGTGGAGGTCGACGACACCGACGAGCTGGCGGCCTTCGCCGCGCTCGAGACCGGCTGACCCCCGGCGACTACCGTGCGCGCCGGACGCGAGGACGGGAGCGGCGCGTGGATGAGGTCGGGCTCGGGACACGACTGTGGGAGCCGCCCGAGGACGCGCGCGCGTGCACCACGATGGGGCGCTTCCTCGATTGGGCGCAGACGCGCACGGGACGGCAGCTGCCGACCTACGCCGACGCCTGGCAGTGGTCGGTCGAGGACCTCGAGGAGTTCTGGGCCGCGGTCGTCGACTGGTTCGACCTGCCGTTGACGACCCCCTACGAGCGGGTGCTGGCCGACGACGCCATGCCCGGTGCGGTGTGGCTGCCGGGAGCACGGCTCAACTACGCCGCGCAGGCGCTGCGCTGGCGCGGGGACGCGCCGGCGATCGTGGCCCGCTCGCAGACCCGCGACGAGTTGGTGCTCTCGCGTGAGGAGTTGCGCGACCAGGTCGCCCGCGCGGCCGCAGGGCTGCGCCGGTTGGGCGTCGGGCGCGGCGACCGGGTCGTGGGCTACCTGCCCAACGTGCCCGAGACGGTGGTCGCGTTCCTGGCCTGTGCCGCGCTCGGGGCGGTGTGGTCCTCGTGCGCACCCGAGTTCGGGGTCAAGGCGGTCGTCGACCGGGTCCGCCAGATCGAGCCGACCGTGCTGTTGGCGGTGGACGGCTACGTCTACGGTCGCCGCACGGTACGGCGTGCCGCCGAGGTGGCCGAGATCCGTGACGGTCTGCCCAGCCTGCGGGCCACGGTGGTGCTTCCGCAGCTCGGTGGGAGCGTCGCCCGCGAGGACTTCCCGGGAGTGACCAGCTGGGACGAGCTGCTCGCCGAGCCCGGGGAGCTGCACGTCGAGCCGCTGCCGTTCGATCACCCGCTCTACGTGCTCTACAGCTCCGGGACGACCGGTCTGCCCAAGGCCATCGTGCACGGCCACGGCGGCATCCTGCTCGAGCACGTCAAGATGCTCGGCCTGCACCACGACCTCGGTGAGGGGAACGCGTTCAGCTGGTTCACCACCACCGGGTGGATGATGTGGAACTACCTGGTGTCCGGGCTCACGGTCGGTGCCACCCTGGTGTTGTTCGACGGCGACCCTGGCCACCCCGACCTCACGACGCTGTGGCAGCTGGCGGCGGACACCGAGGTGGACGTCCTCGGGGTCGGGGCCCCGTTCCTGATGGGTTGCCGCAAGGCCGGCCTGCGACCACGCGACTCGTTCGATCTGTCGCACCTGCGCCAGATCGGCTCGACCGGCTCGCCGCTGCCGGCCGAGGGCTTCGGCTGGGTGCGTGAGGCGGTGGGGGAGCACGTCCAGGTGGTCTCCGCCTCCGGCGGGACCGACGTGTGCACCGCGTTCGTCGCCGCCGCACCGCTGCTCCCGGTCCACGCCGGGGAGATCCCGTGTCGCTGCCTCGGCGCCGACGTGCAGGCGTTCGCGCCCGACGGCACCTCGGTCGTCGGCGAACGGGGCGAGCTCGTCGTCACGCGGCCGATGCCCTCGATGCCGGTCGGGTTCTGGAACGACCCCGACGGCGAGCGCTACCGCGCGGCCTACTTCGAGGACTTCCCCGGCGTGTGGCGCCACGGCGACTGGCTCGAGGTCACCGAGCGCGGCACGTGCATCATCACCGGTCGCTCCGACGCCACCCTCAACCGCGGTGGTGTGCGCATGGGGACCTCGGAGTTCTACGCCGTGGTCGAGGACGTCGAGGGGATCCTCGACTCGCTGGTGGTCCACCTGCCCGAACGCGACCAGCAGCCCGACCGTCTGGTGTTGTTCGTCGTGCTCGCCGAGGGGCAGGCGCTCGACGACGCGCTGCGTGGGCGCCTGGCCGGCGCCGTCCGGGCCCAGCTCTCGCCGCGACACGTCCCCGACCAGCTGCTGGCCGTGCCGGCCGTGCCGCGCACGATCTCCAACAAGAAGATGGAGGTCCCGGTGAAGCGGCTGTTGGCGGGCGAGCCACTGGACCGGGTCGCCAACCCGGGCGCCATGGCCAACCCGGAGAGTCTCGACGCCTTCGCGGCACTCGCGGCGGATCCGGCCTGATACGAAACGCCCGGTTTTCGCGCGCTGAACGCACGGTGTCGAGGTCGGATCTGCCGGGCCCTTTCCTCCCCTTCGTACAGGCCGACAACGCCCGATCACGGGGGAATTCCGAGAATCCAGTCCCAGGGCGGAGTCGGTCGTACGGGGCCGATCGTGCAGGGTTGACCAGCCGAGGTCCGGCGCCTCCGGACCCGTTCGCGCGCGCTGGTCGCGCGCCCCGTCCCGAGGGCAACGGGGTTGCGCCGTCGCGAGCGCGTCGCCACCGTTCGCCGCCGCGCCGCCGGGGTGTCCGCACCCCGGGCACGCAGCGCCCCTCGAGCCGACCCACGTCTCGGCGTCCCCGAACCGGAGTTCCTCCGTGCTGCTTCGCCACGCCCGTACGACCCTCACCCTCGGCCTGGCGGCGGTCCTCGCCGCGACCACCGTGCTGACCTCGAGCTCGCCGGCGCACGCCGCGACCTTCCCCGACACCGCCGGCCGCGGCTTCGCTCCCGCCGTCGACGCGCTGGCCGACCGCGGTGTCGTCCAGGGCGACCGGCAGGGCCGGTTCAACCCCGAGGCCCAGCTGACCCGCGGTCAGATGGCGAGCATCCTCGCCGCCGCACTCGACCTCCCCGCGGCCGGGACGGCGCCGTTCGACGACACCGCCGGTCACGCACACGAGGCGGGGATCGCCGCGCTCGCCGAGGCCGGCGTCACCGACGGGTGCGGCGACGGGGCGTTCTGCCCCGACGCCCCGATCACCCGCGCCGCGCTCGCCACGCTGCTCGTGCGCGGCTTCGACGTCGCCCCCACCGGCAACCGGCACTTCGACGACGGTGGTGGCGTCCACGAGGCCTCGATCCACGCGCTCGCCGAGGTCGGCATCGCCGCCGGCTGCACCACCCCGGTGAGTGGCTTCTGCCCCACCGACGAGGTGCTGCGCTGGCAGTCGGCGTACTTCGTCGCCCGTGCGCTCGACCTCGTCGACCGGGTCCAGCTCGCACCGCTCGCGCAGCGCCAGACCCAGGAGGCCGAGCGTCAGGCCCAGCTCGCCGCCGAGCGCGAGGCCCAGCGCCGCGCCGAGGAGGAGGCCCGCCGTCGCGCCGAGGAGGAGGCCCGCCGTCGCGCCGAGGAGGAGGCCCGCGCCAGTGCCCAGTCCGAGCGCAACGCCGTCTGGGACCGTCTCGCCCAGTGCGAGTCCGGCGGCAACTGGTCCATCAACACCGGCAACGGCTACTACGGCGGCCTGCAGTTCTCGCTGAGCTCGTGGCGCTGGGTCGGTGGCAGCGGCTACCCCCACCACCACAGTCGTGACGAGCAGATCCGCCGCGCCGAGATGCTCCTCGAGCGTCAGGGTTGGGGTGCCTGGCCCGCGTGCTCGCGCAAGCTCGGGCTGCGTTGATCGAACTGCCGCCGCTTCCTTCTCGCCCGCGGCCCGGGGCCGAGCGGGCGAGCGGGGGCTCGACTCCCCGGTCACCACACGGACCCGCCTACGATGGCGGGTCCGTGTCGTCGTTGCGTCGAGGTCGCCCCCCGTGTCCGAGTCCGTCGTCCCACCCGTCGCCGAACGCCGATCCCACGAGGTCACGCGCCACGGTGAGACCTTCGACGACCCCTGGTTCTGGCTGCGCGAACGTGAGGACCCCGCCGTGCGGGCCCACCTCGAGGCCGAGAACGCCTACACCGATGCCCACCTCGGCCCGCTGGAGCCGCTGATCGACCGCGTCTTCGACGAGATCAGGCAGCGGGTGCAGGAGACCGACGCCTCGGTCCCGTCGCTCGACGGCGGCTGGCTCTACTACCGGCGCACGCTCGAGGGCCAGCAGTACGGCATCCGTTGCCGGCGTCCGGCGCCCGAGGGCGTCGGCGACGTGCGCGAACTGCCCGACGAACGGCGTCGCCCGGTCGACCCCACCGCCCCGCCCGAGGACGAGGTGGTGCTCCTCGACGAGAACGTCGAGGCCGCGGCCCACGACTTCTTCCGTCTCGGCGGCTACGCCGTCAGCCCCGACCACCGGCTGGCCGCCGAACTGGTCGACACCGACGGCTCCGAGCGCTTCACCATCCGGGTCCGTGACCTGGCGACCGGGGAGCTGCTCGACGACCGCATCGAGGGCGTGGCGTACTCGCTGGCCTGGTTCGGGGACTCGCAGACGTTCCTGTACGCCGTCCCCGACGACGCCTGGCGCCCGTTCCAGATCAAGCGGCACCGGCTCGGTACCGACCCGGCGACCGACGAGCTGCTCCACCAGGAGGACGACGAGCGGTTCTGGTGCGGCGTGGGTCGCACGCGCTCGGAACGTTTCCTCGCGATCTCCGTGGGGAGCAAGGTCACCAGCGAGTGGTACCTGCTCGACGCCGACGACGCGTCCGCGGCGCCGCGGCTGGTCGCCGAGCGCGAGCACGGTGTCGAGTACGACCTCGACCATCGCGGTGACCAGCTGTTGATCGTCACCAACGCCGACGGCGCCGAGGACTTCAAGCTCGTCACCGCACCGGTCGCCTCACCGGGCCGGGAACACTGGACCGAGCTCGTCGGGCACCGTGCCGGCGTCCGGCTCGAGGGCGTCGAGGCCTTCGCCTCCCATCTCGTGCTGCACGAGCGCACCCAGGCCCGCACGCAGCTGCGGGTGGTCGACCCGACGACGGGGGACGGCGAGGTGCTGGCCATGGACGAGGAGGTCTACACCGCCGCCACTGCGTCCAACCCCTCGTTCGACACCCGCGTGCTGCGCCTGGCCTACACCTCGATGACCACCCCGACCCAGGTGATCGACCTCGACCTCGACACCGGCGAACGGGTCGTGCTCAAGCAGCAACCCGTCCGTGGTGGCTACGACCGCGACCAGTACGTCTCGTGGCGCGAGTGGGCCACCGCCGCCGACGGCACCCGCGTCCCGATCAGCCTCGTGCGTCGGGTCGACACCGCGCTCGACGGCACCGCCCCCTGCCTGCTCTACGGCTACGGGTCCTACGAGATCTCGATCGACCCGGGCTTCTCGCCGGTACGACTGTCGTTGCTCGACCGCGGGTTCGTGTTCGCCATCGCCCACGTCCGCGGCGGCGGGGAGCTCGGCCGGCGTTGGTACGAGGACGGCAAGTTCCTCGCCAAGCCCAACACCTTCGCCGACTTCGTGGCGTGCGCCGACCACCTCGTCGGGCAGGCGATCACCGCGCGCGACCGGCTCGCGGTCCGCGGCGGATCCGCCGGCGGGATGTTGATCGGCGCCGCGCTCAACCTGCGTCCGGACCTGGCCGCCGCCGCCGTCGCCGAGGTGCCCTTCGTCGACGTGGTCAACACCATGTCCGACCCCTCGATCCCGCTCACCGTCATCGAGTACGACGAGTGGGGCAACCCCGAGGACCCGGCCTACCACGAGGTCATGCGCTCCTACTCGCCCTACGACAACGTGCAGGCCGCCGAGTACCCGGCGATGTTCGTGACGGCCGGCCTCAACGACCCCCGGGTGCAGTACTGGGAACCGGCCAAGTGGGTCGCCAAGCTGCGCACCACCGCCACCGGTGGCGGACCGATCCTGCTGCACACCGAGCTCGGCGCGGGGCATGCGGGCCGCTCGGGCCGCTACGACGCGTGGCGCGACGAGGCGCGGGTGCTCGCGTTCGTGATCGACCGGGTGCACCCGGACGTCGCGCCCGTCACCGACGAGCCGGCCTAGTGCGCGTCGTCGCCGGAGCCGCACGCGGTCGACGACTCGTGGCGCCCCGCGGGCTGGACGTGCGTCCGACCACCGACCGGGTCAAGGAGGCGCTGTTCTCCTCCCTGCAGCCGCGCCTGCCCGACGCTGCCGTCCTCGACCTGTTCGCCGGCGCTGGGGGACTGGGGCTCGAGGCGCTCTCGCGCGGGGCCGCCACGGTGACCTTCGTCGAGCGCGCCCGACCGGCGCTCGAGGCCCTGCGCCGCAACCTCGACGCGGTCGGGCTGCCGGGCGGGCACGTCGTGACCGGCGACGTCCACCGGGCCCTCGAGGGACCACTGCCCGGTGCACCGTACGACCTGGTGCTGGCCGACCCGCCCTACGAGCTGACCGACGACGAGCTCACGACCGTCCTCGACGTCCTGGTCGGCCACCTCGCGGGGCACGCCACGGTCGTGATCGAGCGGGCCGCCCGCGACGCGGCACCGCGCTGGCCCGCCGAACTGCTGCCCGAGGAGCCCCGCCGCTACGGTGGCACGGCGTTGCACCGTGCGTCCCGGGCCACCCCGGACGCCGATCCGAGCCCGTCGAGGAGGGCGCCATGACGGTCGCCGCGGTCGTGCCCGGCAGCTTCGACCCGATCACGCTGGGGCATCTCGACATCGTCGCCCGGGCGTGTGCCCGTTTCGACCGCGTCGTCGTCGCCGTGCTGGAGAACCCCCGCAAGCAGGGGCTGTTCACGGTCGACGAGCGGGTGTCGCTGATCCACGCCGTCACCGGGGATCTCGACAACCTCGAGGTCGACCGCTTCGAGGGCTTGCTGGTCGACTTCTGCAACGCGCGCGACATCGGGATCGTGTGCAAGGGCTTGCGGGCGGTCAGCGACTTCGAGTACGAGTTGCAGATGGCGCAGATGAACCACCGCATCGGCGACGTCGAGACGGTGTTCCTGTCGACCTCGCCGGAACACTCCTACCTGTCGAGCTCGCTGGTCAAGGAGGTGGCGCGCTTCGGCGGGCCCCTCGACGGCACCGTGCCCGACGTCGTGGCCGAGGCGCTGCGCGGGAGGTTCGCCGGTCCGGCGGCCTGACGGGGTGCCGGCCCCCGCCGCCACGTGCCTGACGACGCGCGCATCCGCAGCGCTACCCTCCGCGAGCGCCCCGTCCCCGTACCCCCCGCGAGGCTGACGATGACCGACCGCGGTGTGCCCCTCGACGTCGAGGCCAAGCTGCACCAGCTCGAGCGCCTCGTCGCGGAGGCGAAGGCGGTGCCGCTGTCCGCGTCGATCATGCTCAACCGGGCGGAGATCGACGGGTTGGTCGCCGACGTCCGCGACGCCCTGCCCGACGAGCTGACGCAGGCCCGACGGATCCTGCGCGAGCGCGACGACATCCTCGAACGCGCCCGCGCCGACGCCGAGCACATCGTCGAGGACGCGCGCGAGGACGCCGCCCGGCTGGTCTCCCACGAGCAGGTCGTGCGCTCCGCCGACCGCACGGCGGACCAGGTCGTCGAGGAGGCCCGGGAGCAGGCCCGCCAGATGCGGCTCGAGGCCGAGGACTACGTCGACGCCAAGCTGGCCAACTTCGAGGTGGTGCTGCAGAAGACGCTGACCGCGGTCGAGAAGGGCCGGCAGCGGCTGCGCGGCCGGCTCGACACCGACCAGCTCGCCGAGGACTTCGACGAGTTCGACGTCCGCACCGGGGACTGACCGGACGCACTCCCGGTCGCCTCGCCGTCGGCCGTGCCACGCCGCCTCGCCTCGCTCTGCCTGTCCGCCCCGCGCCGCCCCCGGTGCGCCCCCGGCCGGCGGCGCACCGGTGTGGTACCGTGGCCGTTCGCGTCGACGTGCCCCGGCCCTGCCGGGCCGTCCTGCGTGTCGCCCCGGTACCGGTCGCCCAGGTGTCGGTCGCCCGGGCCGTGTCGCCCCGACGACCTCGCCCACGGCACGACCGCGATGGGTCCGGTGTCCGGCGACGATGTCCGTCCTCCGAGCAAGGCCTTCGTTCGTGCGCGTCCCCGTCATCGAGCTCGTCGACCACCCGGGTGCCACCCGGGCGTTGTCGCATGCCGCCGCGGTGGAGGAGTTCGGCGAGGAGTCGTGGGGCGCCGCCGACGGTGCCATCCGCAGTGACATCGACCTCGACCTGCACCTCGATGCCGTCGTCGACGGCATCCTGGTCCGGGGACGGGTCGGCGCCGACCTCGAGCTGCCCTGCAGCCGCTGCCTGGTGGACCAGGCCGTGCGCGTCGACAGCGACGTCGCCGAACTCTTCGTCGACCCCGCCAAGCGCGAGGAGGACGACGAGGAGGACCCCGGCTACGAGCTGATCGACGACCGCACCGCGATCGACCTGTCGGTCATGGTGCGTGACGCGCTGCTCATCGACCTGCCCCTGCGCGTGCTGTGCCGCGAGGACTGCCAGGGCCTGTGCGAGGAGTGCGGCACCGACCGCAACCAGCGCGACTGCGGGCACCGGCCCGACGAGGCCCCCGATCCACGCTGGGCCGCACTGGCGGACCTCGATCTGCCCAACGAGTAGCCTTCCCTGTAACGACGCGTTCGCCGCGCTTCCGCCCGGCGTGCGTCCCCGACCGATCGCACGCCCCGCCACCCGGCGCGGGTGGCCGAGCACCAGGAGAGTCCGATGGCCGTTCCGAAGCGGAAGATGTCGCGTTCGCGCACGCGCCACCGCAAGGCCCAGTGGCTGCGCACCGCCGCGCCGACCAACGCCAACTGCAAGCGCTGCAAGGCACCGGTGCGTCCGCACACGGTCTGTGGCACCTGCGGCGCCTACGGCGGCCGGACGGTGCTCGAGGTCGAGTAGTGGGAGCGCGCACGGTGCCGACGCCGGGGCCCGTTCCCCGAGCATCCGGACCGGCGCGTGTGGGGACCGGCTCCCGTCGGGAGCCGGTCTCGTCGTGCGCGCACCCGGGGTGGCGATGAGCTCGCCGGCCGGGTTCCCGCCGGCGGCCGAGCTCGCGGCGCTCCTCGACGTCCACTTCGACGATCCGGCGCTGCTCGAGCAGGCGTTGGTGCACCGGTCGTGGGCGTTCGAGAACGGTGGGGCACGGACCAACGAGCGTCTCGAGTTCCTCGGTGACGCGGTGCTGGCGCTCGTGGTCACCGACGAGATCTACTCCGCCCACCCCGACGAGCAGGAGGGGCGGCTGGCCAAGGTGCGCTCGGCGGCGGTGAAGACCGGCTCGCTGGCCGGCATCGCGCGCCAGCTGGGGCTGGGTCGCTTCGTGCGCCTGGGGCGCGGCGAGGCCGGCTCCGGCGGGGCCGACAAGGACTCGATCCTGGCCGACACCCTCGAGGCGGTCATCGGTGCGACCTACCTCGACGGCGGTTTCGCGACCGCGTACGACCTGGTGCAGCGCCTGTTCTCGACGCGCCTGGCCGAGCTGGCGCGACGCGACGCGGCCCTGGACTACAAGACCGCCCTGCAGGAGTTGAGCGCGGCGCGCTTCGACATGCTGCCGCGCTACGAGGTGGCCGACAGCGGTCCCGACCACGAGAAAACGTTCGAGGCCACCGTTCTCGTCGACGGCGACGTGGTCGGCCGTGGGAGCGGCCGCAGCAAGAAGCAGGCGGAACAGACCGCCGCCCGCGAGGCGTACCGATCGCTCGTGGAGCGCGTCGACACCGACGGACGCGACCGGGTCGGCTAGTTTCCCGCCGATCCGGGACGGGCGTCGAGGGCGTCGCGTCCCGTGCCGACGAAGGGAGGACCCGGTGCTCGAGCTGCCCGAGGTCGAGGTGCTGCGCAAGGACCTGGAGAAAGAGGTCGTCGGCAAGAAGGTCAAGGACGTCGTCGTCGAGACCGACGCCCTGGTCACGTCCCTGCACGGCCGGGCGAAGGACTTCGTCACGGCGCTGTCGGGTCGCACGATCGAAGCCGTCCGCCGGCGGGGGCGGGTGCTGTTCCTGGACCTCGACGACGCGCACACCTGGCTGCTGGACCCGGGGGAACAGGGCTACCTGCACCGTCAGGCCGCGGCCGAGACCGCCGGGGCCGACACGCACCTGACGGTCGACTTCACGGTGGACTACGCCCTGCACCTGACCGAACCGGGGGGACAGGTCAGCGCACGCACGGGTGTGGTGGCGGCCGACCAGGCCCTCGAGGCGGCCGAGGTCGCGCCGGACGCGCTCGACCCACTCGACGACAACCCCACGTGGATGGAGTTCGGGCGGTTCCTGCACGCGGCCGACCAGCCGCTGAAGCTGCTGCTGATGGACCCGACGGTGATCGCCGGTATCGGGCCCGTCTACAGCGACGAGATCCTCTGGGAGGCGGGGCTGCGCCACGACCGCCAGTCGGCGTCGCTGTCCACCCAGGAGGTCCGCCGGCTCTACCGCGCGATGCAGGAGGTGCTGCAGGCGGCCATGAAGGCGGCCGGCTCCGGCCTCGACGAGTCCGACGCCGACGTCTCCAGCGACGACGACGGCGAGGCGGCCGAGCACCTGCACGTCTACGGGCGCGAGGGACTGCCCTGTCACCGCTGCCGCAAGCCGATCGCGCGCACGCGCATCCGCAAGGGCGTGCACACCTTCCACTGTCCTCAGTGCATGATCTGACGCCGTGTCGCCACCGGGCGCCGGCTCCGGCCTCGCCGCTCGCGGTTGACCGGGGCCGACCGGGGCGTCCGGTCGTTTCCCTCCCCGCGAGGGGTCGGGTACCATTCGTGCACCAACGGCCCGAGGTGGCCTGCGCGCGTCCGGTGGTCCTCCGTCGACCCGCGACACGACGCGACACCCGCCACGAAGTCGCCACGATTCGGTGTGCACCGGGAGGAGAAGGCATGGGCAAGGCCCTGCTCGGCACCCATGCGTCTCCGTCGAGCCTCCGGCTCCTCGACGAGGTCCGGGCCCTGCGTCAGCGGGTCGCGGAACTCGAGCGGGCGCTCGCGGAGGCCGAGGCGCTGGGAGACCGCGTGACGTCGGTCGACGCCCGCCGCGAGGTCGACGCCCGCGAGCCTGCCCGGACCTGACGCGGTCGCGCGTCGCGTCCGGGGCGCGCCCGGGACGGAGGAAGCGTGTTTCTCAGGTCCCTGACCATGCGCGGCTTCAAGTCGTTCGCCGACAAGACCCTGCTCGAGGTCGAGCCGGGGATCACGGTCATCGTCGGCCCCAACGGCTCGGGCAAGTCCAACGTCGTCGACGCGTTGGCCTGGGTGCTGGGCACCCACTCGGCCAAGAAGGTCCGCGGCGGGTCGATGTCCGACGTCATCTTCGCCGGATCGCCGACGCGCAACCGCGCGAACCAGGCCCGGGTCGAGATCGTCATCGACAACGCCGACGGTCGCCTGTCGGGCGCGGGGCTGGGCACCGCGGCGAGTGCCGCCGAGTTCAGCGAGGTCCGGGTCGCGCGCACCATCCACGCCGACGGGGACGCCGCCTACCAGATCAACGGGCAGGACGTCCGTGCGCTCGACGTCCAGGAGCTGCTCAGCGACACGGGACTCGGCCGGGAGCTGCACACGATCGTGGGGCAGGGGCAGCTCGACGAGATCCTCAACGCCAAGCCCGAGGAGCGCCGCCGCTACATCGAGGAGGCGGCCGGCATCCTCAAGCACCGGCGTCGCCGCGAGCGGGCCCTGCGCAAGCTCGACCAGGTCGACGGCCACATCGACAAGCTGCGGACCGTGCTGCGCGAGCTGCGCCGGCAGTTGCGGCCGCTGGAGCGGCAGGCCGAGGCGGCCGACCGCTACGCGCAGCTGCAGGCGGAGCTGCGCGACGTCAAGGTGCGGCGGGCCGCACGCGAGCTCGACCGGTTGACCCGCCTCGCCGCCTCGGAGGCGACCGACGACGGCGAGACGACGACCGCTCTGCAGCAGGCCGATCGCCAGCTGGCCACGCTCCGCGAGCGTCAGGGGGGCCTCGAACGCGAGCTCGCCCGCCTCGGTCCCGCCGCCGAGCAGGCGCAGCGGACCTACTACCGGCTGACGTCGCTGCAGGAGCGGTTGAAGGGGACCAGCGACCTCGTCGAGGCCAAGCGGCGCCACCTGGTCGAGTACGCCGAGGAGCCACTGGCGGGTCGACCTCCGGCCGAGCTGCGCGCCCAGGCGGAGCGTCTCGAGGCCCAACGGGTCGAACGTGGCCGTGACCGGGACGCCGACCGGCAGCGCTTCGAGGCCGCGGCGGCCGCCCGACGCGAGGCCGAGCAGGCCCGGCGTGCCCACGAGCAGGCCGTGCAGGCCCAGCGGCGCCGGCGCGCGGAGCAACGCGAACGGGTCCTGCGCTGGGAGGGGGAGGTGTCGGCCCTGCGCGGCGCCGTGGCGTCGGCCGAGGGCGAGCTCGGCCGGGTCGCCTCGACCCTCGACGGCCTCGACACCCGCGTCGCCGAGGCCGAGGCCGAGGTCGCCACCGTCCAGGGCGAGGTCCAGCAGCTCGACGTCTCCGAGGTCGCGCTCACCGACACCCTCGAGGCCGCCGAGCACGAGGTGGCCGAGGCCCAGCAGGTGGTCGACGACCTGGTCACCCGGCTCCGCGAGGTCGACGCCCGCCGGTCCTCGCAGGCGGCGCGGGCCGAGGCCCTGCGGGCCGCACTGGCCGAGACCGGGGGCGGGACGGCGGCGCTGCTCGCCGCCGGGCTCGACGGCCTGCTCGGACACCTCGCCGACCACGTGCGGGTCGAGGGCGGCAACGACGCGGCACTCGCCGCCGCGCTGGGGGCGTTGGGCGAGGCGGTCGTGGTCCGCACGGGCCAGGACGCGGCCGACGCCGTCGCCTGGTTGCGCGCCGCCGCGCCCGGCCCGGCGACCGTCCTCGCCGCCCGGGCACCACGCGCACCGCGCGACACCGGCCCGGCACGCCGACAACGCCTACACGACGCAGGCGCCGAGGCGGTGTCCGACCTGCTCGCCCCGGCGGCCGGTGTCGAGGACGCCGAGACGGTCGTCGACGCGCTGCGGCAGGTCCTGGCCGACACCTGGATGGTGCCCGACTGGCACCTCGCGGTGCGCCTGCACGGCGACGAGCCGGCGCTGACCTTCGTCACCCCCGAGGGCGACGTCGCCGGCCCCGCGGGCTTCCGCGGTGGTGCGTCCCCGGAACGCTCGGCGGTCGTGACCGCGACGGCCGCCGACGACGCGGAGCGCGACGCGGCGGCCTCGGCGGCCGAGCTCGACGAGCTGCGCGGGCAGCGCGACGGTGCCGAGCGACGCCTGCGCGAGGCGCGCGGCCGTCTGGCGGCGGCGACCGAGCGCATCAACGAGTCCGACGCGGCGATCACCGGCGCCGCCGAGCGGCTCGCGCGCCTGCACAAGGAGCTCGATGCGCTCGCGAGCCAGCGGGCCGTCGTGGCCGGGCAGCGCGAGGAGCTGGCGACCGTCCTCGAGCGCGACCGCGCGGCCCTGTCCGAGCTGCACGGCCGCGGCCCCGACGCCGAGCTCGACGACGAGGAGCTCGACGAGGGGCCCGACGAGACCGCCATCGAGCTCGACGACCGGGTCGAGCTCGCCCGCGAACGCGAGCTCGAGGCCCGCGTCCACCTCGAGCGCACCACCGAGCAGGTCCGTCATCTCGAGCTGCAGGCACAGGGGCTGCGGGCCGAGGCGGACGAGGTCGAGGCCGAGCTGGCCGAGGCCGCCCGCCGACGCGAGCTGCGCCGACAGGCCATCGTGCGCTGTGGTGAGCTGGCGCTGGTGGCCCGCACGGCCACCGAGGCGTTGACGCGGGCCGTGCAGTCCGCGGCCGCCGAGCGGGACCGGGTGCAGGCCGAGCTCGGGCGCGCGCGGAGTCAGCTCGGTCAGGTGCGCGACGAGGCGGGCCGCGCGGCCAAGGCGCTCGAGGTACTCCGGGAACGGCGCCATGCCGCCGAACTGCGGCGGGCCGAGGTCACCAACCGGCTGCAGCAGCTCACCGATCGCCTGCGCGGCGAGTTCTCGCTCTCGCCCGCCGAGGTCCGCGCCGAGCACCCCGACGCCGTCTCCTACGACGAGGCCGCGCTGGCCGAGCGCGAGGACGTGCTGGTGCGCAAGCTCGGATTGCTCGGCCGGGTCAACCCGCTGGCGCTCGAGGAGTTCAAGGCGCTCGAGGAGCGGCACGCGTTCCTCTCGGACCAGCTCGACGACCTTCGCCGGTCGAAGAAGGACCTCGAGGAGGTCGTCGTCGCGGTCGACGACCGCATCCGGGCCGTCTTCCGCGAGGCCTTCGACGACATCGCCCGGGAGTTCCAGCTGACGTTCGCCACCGTGTTCCCCGGTGGGCACGGGCGACTGGTGCTCACCGAGCCCGACGACCTGCTCGTCACGGGCATCGAGGTCGAGGCCCGGCCGCCCGGCAAGAAGGTCACCCGCCTGTCGCTGCTGTCGGGCGGTGAGCGGTCGCTGACGGTGCTCGCCTTCGTCTTCGCCATCTTCCGCGCCCGGCCGAGCCCCTTCTACGTGCTCGACGAGGTGGACGCCGCCCTCGACGACGTCAACCTGCAGCGTCTGCTGCGGGTCGTGCGCAGCTTCCGCGGTCACGCGCAGATCATCATGGTCACCCATCAGAAGCGGTCCATGGAGATCGCCGACGTCCTCTACGGGGTCACCATGGGGCCCGACGCGGTGACCAAGGTCGTCGCCGAACGACTGCGCGACCAGGCTGCGGTGGAAGCGCTCGAGCAGCGGGCCAGCGCCGCACCGACCCAGGCGGTGCAGGACGGCCCGGCCGCCGAGCCGGGCCGTCCCGAGACCGTCGGGGAGCCGGTGGGCGGCTGACCGTCCCTCCACGCCGCCGGTAGCGTGCCGGTGCCGTGTCCTCTTGCTGACCAGCGACGTCCAGGAACGAGTCGATGGAATTTCTCTTCGAGAGTCCCGAACTGCTCATCGCGCTGGTCGTCGGCGCCGCCGGCCTGGTCGGCGGGGTCGGGCTCGCCCGACGCCGTTCGGACGAGACCGACACGACGGCGCCCCCGCAGGACGCGACCGACGTCGCCACGCGGGAGATGTCGATCGAGGAGATCCGGGAGGTCTCCGGCGACACCGGTTCCACCGACGTCCTCGACCTGCCGGAGGTGCCCGACACCCCGGCGGAGCTGCTCGAGGAGCCGCCGCCGGCGCCGACCCTCACCCCCCGGGAGCGCTTCCGCCAGCGGCTGTCGCGCACGCGCAACGTGCTCGGTGCGTCGGTCGCCGACCTGTTCGGGCGCGGGATCACCGACGAGGCCTGGGACGGCCTCGAGGAGGCGCTGATCAGCGCCGACGTCGGCGTCACCGCCACGCTCGAGATCGTCGAGGACCTCAAGCGCCGCAGCCGCGAGGAGGGCGTGGTCACCGCCGAGGGCGTCGTGGCGCTGCTCAAGCAGGAGCTGCGCGACGCGCTGGGCTCCACCGACCGTTCGCTGGGTCGAGCCGACGACGAGGGGCCGACCGTGTGGCTGGTGACCGGGGTCAACGGCACCGGCAAGACCACCACGATCGGCAAGCTCGCGGCCGTGGAACAGCGCGAGCAGCGTCAGGTCGTGCTCGCGGCGGCGGACACCTTCCGCGCGGCGGCGGCCGAACAGCTCGGCATCTGGGCCGAGCGCACCGGCGCTGCCCTGGTCCGCAAGGACGAGGGTGCGGACCCGGCGTCGGTCGCCTTCGAGGGCTACGCGGCCGCCAACGAGCGCGAGGCGGACCTGCTCATCGTCGACACCGCCGGACGCCTGCACAACAAGCGGGAGCTGATGGACGAGCTCGGCAAGGTCAAGCGGGTGCTCGAGAAGCAGGCCGGACCGCTCGAGGAGACGCTGCTGGTCCTGGACGCCACCACCGGCCAGAACGGCATCAGCCAGGCGCGCGCGTTCCTCGAGGCCGTCGAGGTGACCGGCATCGCCCTGACCAAGCTCGACGGCTCGTCCAAGGGTGGCATCGTGGTGGCCGTGCAGCGTGAGCTCGGGCTGCCCGTCAAGCTCGTCGGCCTCGGGGAGGAGATCGACGACCTCGCCCCGTTCGACCCGGACCTGTTCGTCGACGGGCTGTTCGAGCAGCTGTAACCGGTGAGGCGGGCCGGTCGGCGCGCCAGCACCGTCAGGCGGCGAAGGCCAGCGCGTCGGAGAGCGCGACGACGAGCACGAGCACCAGGACCGCGACCACCAGCGTGGCGACGACCGGCCGACGCCCGCTGAGCGGCGACGCGGCGTCGTCGCCGGCGGGTGGCGGTGATGCCGCGAGGTCGCGGGAGAGACCAGCCTCGAGCCCCCCGGCCGGGGCGGCGGACAACGCGGCGGCCTCCAGGGCCGCGAGGTCGGCGGCGTCGGTCCCGAACTGCTCGTCGAGCAGCGCCAGGGCACGTGCATGGTCCTCGTCGGGGACCACGACCGCGGTGCCACCGACGCCGTAGGGGATCTCGGGGTGCAGCCCGCCGGCGTCGTCGCCGGAGACGTAGGCGGCGATGCCCTCCGACTCGAGCGCCGAGCGGGCCAGTTCCGCCTCCGTGCGACTCGTGAAGCGCTGGATCCTCGCCACCGTTGGCCCCCTCGCGTCCGGCGTACCGGCAGTCTGCCACGCCCACCGGCCGCCCGCCCACGGGCCAGGTCCGCGTCGCCCCGGTGAGCGGCGGAACGCGACCGCTACCCTCGGCGGCCGTACCCGCCCGACGGCAAGCCGAGGCCGCCCGTGTTCGACGCCCTGTCCAGCAAGCTCGAGATCGCCCTCGACCGCGTGCGCGGCCGCGGCCGGCTCGATGCGGCCACCGTCGACGCGACGCTGAAGGAGATCCGACTCGCCCTGCTCGAGGCGGACGTCAACTTCAAGGTCGTCAAGGGCATCGTCGAGCGGCTGCGCGAGCGGCTGGTCGGCGAGGAGGTCGCCAAGGCGCTCAACCCGGCGCAGCAGGTCGTCAAGGCCGTCAGCCAGGAGCTCGAGCGCGCGCTGGGTGGCGAGTCGGCCGGCCTCGCGCTGACGGGCAAGCCGGCGGTGATCATGCTCGCGGGCCTGCAGGGCTCCGGCAAGACGACCGCTGCGGGCAAGCTCGCCAAGCTGCTCAAGTCGAAGGGTCGCCACCCGATGCTGGTCGCCTGCGACCTGCAGCGCCCGGCCGCGGTGCAGCAGCTGAAGGTCAACGCCGAGCGGGTCGGCGTGCACGTCTACGCCCCGGTGACCGCCGGCGACCCCGTCCCGGTCGCGCGCGAGTCGATCGCCAAGGCCCGCGAGTCGGGCTGCGACGTCGTGATCGTCGACACGGCCGGTCGCCTGCACGTCGACGAGGAGCTGATGGGGCAGGCCGCCGCCATCCGCGAGGCGGTCCAGCCCGACGAGACCCTGTTCGTCATCGACGCGATGATCGGCCAGGAGGCCGTCAACGTCGCGCGCGCCTTCCTCGACGGGGTCGGCTTCGACGGCGTGATCCTGTCGAAGCTCGACGGTGACGCGCGCGGTGGTGCGGCGCTGTCGGTCCGCGAGGTGACCGGCAAGCCGATCAAGTTCGCCTCCATCGGCGAGAAGATGGAGGACTTCGAGGCGTTCCACCCCGATCGCATGGCGTCGCGCATCCTCGGGATGGGCGACGTGATGACGCTCATCGAGAAGGCCGAGGCGACCTACTCCGAGGAGGAGGCGCAGAAGGCCGAGACCGCCCTGATGTCGGGCGAGTTCACCCTCGAGGACTTCCTCGAGCAGATGCAGATGCTCAAGCGGATGGGGCCGCTGCAGGGCCTGCTCGGGATGATGCCGGGCATGGGCAAGCAGCTCAAGGACGTCGACGTCGACGACAAGCAGGTCGCCCGGGTGGAGGCCATCATCCGGTCGATGACGCCCAAGGAACGCCGCGAGCCAAAGATCCTCAACGGCCGGCGTCGCAAGCGCATCGCCGCCGGGTCGGGCACGACGGTCCCGGAGGTCAACCGCCTCGTGAAGCAGTTCGCCGAGGTGCAGAAGATCATGAAGTCGGCCTCGAAGATGGCCGGCATGCAGGGGACCAAGCCCAAGGGCGTCAAGGGCGCGAAGGCCCAGGCCGCGGCGCTGCGCCAGTTGCAGTCGGGTGGCCAGCTGCCCGGCGGCATGCCCCCGGGCCTCGGCGGTGGCGGCGCGGCCGGCGGCGGCCTCGGTGGGTTCGCCGGCCTCCAGCCGGCGCCGAAGAAGGGCAAGCGCCGCTAGGGGCCGTTGACCCGATCGGCCGACCGGGCGGCGTCCTCGCGCCGGTGGCGACGGTTGAGCGCGATCCCGCCGGCGACCAGGCCGACCGTCGCCAGCCCGAGCAGCACGAGCGCGAGCAGCCCGAGCCCCAGACCGATGGCCATCGTGGTTCCCCCGCGTGTCGGTGCGGACCGATCGGTCCGCGACGTGGGCACGCTAGCGCCCGGGTCGCGTTCCGGGTGGGCGCTGCGGTAGTCTCGCTGCCGTGCGCGCGGTTCGAGCCCTCGCTCCTGCCGCGCCCGACCTCGTCCCGACGGTCTCTGCCCCGCTACCCGCACGCCACGCGCGTCGGTCCGCGAGGGTCCGGATCGTCCCCACTGCCGGTGTGCGCCCGTGCGCCCGGCCCAGCACAGGAATGGCACCCATGGCCGTCAAGCTCCGCCTGCGCCGCGAAGGCACCAAGAAGCGTCCGTTCTACCGCGTCGTCGCCGCCGACTCGCGCTCGCCGCGCGACGGCCGCTTCATCGAGATCATCGGGCAGTACCGCCCGCTCGAGAACCCGTCGGGCATCGAGATCGACAACGAGCGCGCCCTGCACTGGCTGCGCAACGGCGCCCAGCCCACCGAGGCCGTCGAGAACCTCCTGCGCATCTCCGGCGCCTGGGAGGAGTTCAAGCCCGGCGACCGGCCGGCGCGTGACCGCTCGGCGCAGAACGAGCAGCCCAAGCTGTCGAAGAAGGCCCGCGCCAAGGCCGCCGAGGCTGCCGAGGCTGCCGCGAACGCGGCGCCCGAGGAGGCCACGGAGGGCGGCGAGTGAGGGCCGAGCGCGTCCTCGAGTTCGTCGCCAAGCAGCTCGTCGACCATCCGGACGAGGTGCGCATCGAGGTGGACGAGGACGACCGTGAGGTCGTGCTCGAGCTGCACGTCCACGACGACGACCTCGGCAAGGTCATCGGCAAGCGTGGCCGCACCGCCAAGGCGCTGCGCAGCCTGGTGAAGGCCGCCGGCTCGCTCGACGACGAGAACGTCACCGTCGAGATCGTGGACTAGGCGCGTGTCGTGACTGCTGACCTGGTCGTCGTGGGCCGTGTGGTGAAGGCCCACGGCATCCGCGGGGAACTCGTCATCGACGTGCTCTCGGACGTCCCGGGACGGTTCGACACCGGCGGATCGGTCGTCCTCGCCGGCGCCCGACGGACCATCACCGGCAGCCGCCCCCACCAGGGGCGGCTGCTCGTGCGTCTGGACGGTGTGTCCGACCGCACGGCCGCCGAGCGGTTGCGGGGCGCGGAACTGCTCGCGCCCGCGGCGGACGTCTCCGACGAGGAGACCTACTACGCCCACGAGCTGGTCGGCATGGCCGTCGTCGACGAGCAGGGAGCCTCGCTGGGCGCCGTGAGCGGGCTGATCGAGCTGCCCGAGGCGGCCGGTTACGACCTGCTCGAGGTGACCCGCGCCGATGGCGGCACCTGGCTGCTGCCGGCCGTCGACGACTTCGTCGAGATCGCCGAGGACGAGCAGGGCACCGAACGGCTGCGGCTGGTCGACCCGCCCGAGGGTCTGGTCTCGGGCGAGGCCGCCAACGCCGCGCCCGACGCGTGAGCGCCGGGATGCGCATCGACGTCCTGACGATCTTCCCCGACTGGTTCGACGGACCGCTGACCACCTCGCTGCTGGCGAAGGCGCACGCCGCCGGGCTGCTCGACCTGCGGGTGCACGACCTGCGGGCGTTCACCACCGACCGTCACCGCACGGTCGACGCGACCCCCTACGGCGGTGGTGCCGGCATGGTGATGCGCGCCGACGTCTGGGTCAACGCCGCCGAGGCGGTCTGGAACGACCTGCCGCCGGCCACGACCGCCGGTGCGCACGCGCCGCCGGCCGACGCGCCGTTCGTGGCCGGCGGTGAGCGGCCCCGGACGCTGTTGCTGACCCCGCGGGGGCGGCCGCTGACGCAGGCCTATGCCCGCGAGTTGGCCGCCGAGCCCCGGCTGGTGCTCTGCTGCGGCCGCTACGAGGGCATCGACGAGCGCGCCCACGACCTGGTCGCGACCGACGAGGTCTCGATCGGGGACTACGTGCTGTTCGGCGGCGAGGTGGCAGCAGCCGTCGTCATCGAGACGGTCACCCGCCTGGTGCCCGGCGTGCTCGGCAACCACGCCTCGCCCGAGGACGAGTCGTTCTCCTCCGGGCTGCTCGAGTATCCCCACTACACGCGTCCCGCGACGCTGCGCGGGCACGGCGTGCCGGAGGTGCTCACCTCGGGCGACCACGGCGCCGTGGCACGGTGGCGGACCGAGCGGGCCGAGGAGCTCACCCGCCGGCGCCGACCGGACCTGCTCGCCGCGCCGGACGACCACGGACCACGCGGGAACGGCTGACGGGCGGCCCTGCGCAGGCGGGTTGACCGCCACGGGCGGGGGACCGTATCCTCGGCGGTCGCAGCGCATGCTGGCTGGTCCCACCGCGCTCGCGCACGCCCGCATCCTCGACGCCTCGCCGTCGGGAGCGACCCTCCACCGTTCGAGCGGCCCTCCGACGCGATCGCTCGCCGCGGTGCCACCGCCAGCACTGCCGCGCCACCCACTCTCACCGACGGGAAACTGCCATGAACAAGGTCGACCTTGTCGAGAAGTCGCGCCTCCGCGACGACGTGCCCGACTTCGCGCCCGGGGACACCGTGAAGGTGCACGTCCGCGTCGTCGAGGGCACCCGCTCCCGCATCCAGGTCTTCGAGGGCGTCGTGCTCGCCCGCAAGAACGGCGGCCTGCGCGAGACCTTCACCGTCCGCAAGATCTCGTTCGGCGTCGGCGTGGAGCGCACCTTCCCGGTGCACAGCCCGGTCATCGAGCAGATCGAGGTCACCCGCCGGGGCAAGGTGCGTCGCGCCAAGCTGTACTACCTGCGCGACCGTGTCGGCAAGAAGGCCCGCATCAAGGAGAAGCGCGAGGCCGTCTGAGCCGAAGCGAGACCTCCCCGAGCGCTGTCGACGTCGAGGGTGCCGCCATCGCGGCACCCTCGACGCGTGTCCGGCCGACGTGGGCACGACGGTCAGCACGGTCGACGGGCACGGCGGGCGACATCGACCGCGGGCGCGCCCGCGCCCGGCGGTAGGCTTGGCGCTGTATGTCTGACCGCGACCCGTTCCCCGCCGACGGCGCCCCGGACGACACCTCGAAGACGACGTTCGGGGGTCCGGGGCACGCTGGGCCTGCGCCGGGCCACCCGACCGCCCCGGATCCCGCCATGCCGACCTCCTCGGACACGCCTTCGAACCCCGGCGTCCCGTCGCCCGACGGCGACCGCCCGCTCGGTGCCGATGAGGCCGCGGGGCCCGCCGGAAGCGGGCACGGCAGCACCGACGCGCGCGGAACGGGGGAGCCGCGGGACGCCGCGACGCCCGCGGAGTTGCCGGCCGACGACGACACCCGCGCGGGCAGCGGCGGCGGCGCCGGGTCGTTCTTCCGCGAACTGCCGGTCCTGCTCCTGGTCGCCTTCGTGCTGGCGTTCCTGCTGCGGACGTTCGTGCTCCAGGTCTTCTACATCCCGTCGACCTCGATGGCGCCGACCCTGCAGATCGACGACCGGATGGTGGTCGAGAAGCTGAGCTACCTGGCTCGCGAGCCGCGGCGCGGTGAGGTCGTCGTCTTCGAGGGCGAGACGTTCGTCGACCCGAGCCTCGACCAGGGGACCGGCGCCCGCATCGTGCGGGGCGTGGGACAGTTCCTCGGTGTCGTCCCGGCCAACGCCCGCGACTTCGTCAAGCGGGTCATCGGCCTGCCGGGCGACGAGGTCGTGATCGTGGACGGGCAGGTGTTCGTCAACGGCGAGGCGCTCGACGAGCCCTACGTGGTCTATCCGGACCTGTCCGACTACGGGCCGGTCACGGTGCCCGAGGACCACCTGTTCTTCCTCGGGGACAACCGACCCAACTCGTCGGACTCGCGCCGCTCGCTGGGCATGGTGCCGGCCGACCACGTGGTCGGCCGCGCCGTGGTCATCATCTGGCCCTTCGACAACGCCGGCGGGCTCACCGGGGTCCACCACGAGGTCGCCGAGACGGCCGCCGCCGACCCCGATGCGGCCGCCGCCGGCCCCGATGCGGCCGCCGCCGACTGACGCATCGCGTCAGGCGTCGAACAGCCGCAGCTGGTTGCGTCCGGCGATCGGTGCCCAGCTGTGGCGGTGCAACGCACACGGCCCGTGGACGTCGAGTGCGGCGACGTGGTCGGGTGACGGATAGCCCTTGTTGGCCGCGAAGGCGTAGGCGGGGTAGCCGGCCGCGAACTCGGCCATCATCGCGTCCCGGGTGACCTTGGCCACGATCGACGCGGCCGCGATCGACACACTGCGCCCGTCACCCCGCACCAACCGCTCGTTGTGCGTGCCGTAGCCGGCGAGGAAGTCCCAGTTGCCGTCGAGCAACACCACGTCGGGGCGCAACGGCAGCGCGTCCACCGCCCGTCGCGCGGCGCGGCGGCGCGCCTCGCTGAGCCCGAGCCGGTCGACCTCGTCGTTGCCGGCGTGACCGACCCCGATGCCCAGCGCGACCCGCCGCACCCTGGCCGCGAGGTGCTCGCGATCGGACGGGGCGAGCACCTTGGAGTCCCGCAACTTGTAGACACGGCGGTCACGCGGCAGCACGACCGCGGCGTAGGTCACCGGCCCCGCCCACGCGCCGCAGCCGACCTCGTCCACGCCGGCCACGACCGCGCCGGCATCCCAGTGGGGTCGCTCGGCGGCGACACCGGGCACCGGCACCCGACGCGTGCGCCGGCGACGCGACGCGGTCGTCGGCGGCGAGCTCGGGGTGGTGGCGGGGGCGGACACGGCGCGAGACCGTACCCGTCGGCGTCGTCCCGGGGTGGCGCCACGGCGGCCGGTACGCTGCCGGCCCGCCCCGCCCGCGTCCGCGAGGAGGCGGGCCGTCGTGGCGCGGCGCGCCATCCCGCCGATCGCCCGGCTCGCGCGTGCCCGCCACCGCCAGGAAAGCCACCTGAGATGAACCCCGACGACCTCGACGCCTACGAGACGGACCTCGAGCTCTCGCTGTACCGCGAGTACCGCGACGTCGTGCGGATGTTCCGGTACGTCGTGGAGACCGAGCGGCGCTTCTACCTCTGCAACGAGGTCGAGGTGGTGCCCCACGAGGGTCGCGACCTGTGGTTCGAACTGCGGCTCGCCGACGCCTGGGTGTGGGACATGTACCGCCCGGCACGGTTCATCAAGCACGTGCGGGTGTTGACCTTCCGCGACGTCAACGTCGAGGAACTGGTCCACGACGACCAGGACGTCCCGCCCTTCGAGTGACGGATCAGGAGCGAGCCGACCATGGGCTTCAACGCGACCCGCCGCTACCGCGACGACAAGCGCAACGACCTCTGGCTGCTGGTCGTGTTCGCCGTGCTGGTCGGCGCCGGGCTGTTGTGGGCGTTCGGGATCTTCTAGACCGCTCGTCCACAGCTCCGCCGCGATTCGTCGGCCGGGGGCACCCGAGCGGCACGTAGCGTCGCCGGCATGGACACCAACGGCACCTGCACCCGCCCGCTGCCCGCGACCGCGCTCGCCGGAGGCACCCGCGCGCTGGGCCGGCTCGGCGAGGACCTGGCCGCCCAGCACCTGCAGGCCGACGACCGGCTCGAGATCGTGGCCCGCAACTGGCGCCTGAGCGCCGGTGAGCTGCGCGGAGAGCTCGACCTGGTCGCCCTCGACCACCGGACCGGCACCGTCGTCGTCTGCGAGGTCAAGACCCGCCGCGACGCGCAGCACTTCGGCGGTGCGCTGCAGGCGGTCGGACCCCGCAAGCGGGCCCGGCTGCGGGCGCTGACCGGCGCGTTCCTGTGCGAGGCCGGTCTCGGTCTGCCCCATGCGCGCATCGACCTCGTCGCCGTCGACCTCGGGCGTCACCCGGTCCTGCACCACGTCCGGGACGCGCTGTGAACGCGCCCCACGGTGTCCTGGCCGTGACCCACGGGCTCGCCCTGGTCGGCCTGCGGGCCCGCACCGTGCGCATCGAGTGTGCGCTGGCGCCGGGCATCCCGAGCCTGCGGCTGGTCGGTCTCCCCGACGCGGCCGTGCGGGAGGCGGGGGACCGCGTCCGGACCGCCTTCGCCCGCAGTCGACTCCACTGGCCACGCGAGCGGATCGTGGTGAACCTCGCGCCGGCCGACCTGCCCAAGTTCGGCAGCGGGTTCGACCTCGCGATCGCCGCCGCCGTGCTCGTGGCCACCCGGCAGGTGCCCGCAGCGGCACTGGACGGCGCGTGGCTGTTCGGTGAGGTCGGACTCGACGGCAGCGTGCGGGCCGTGCCCGGGGTGTTGCCGGCCGCCGAGGGTGCCCGCCGCGCCGGCGCCGCACGCCTCGTCGTCGGCGACCCCGCCGCGCCCGAGGCGGCCCTGGTCGACGGGCCCGACGTCCTGCCCGTCCGCGACCTCGGCGAGCTGCGCTCGGTGTTGGCCGACGAGCAGCGAGCCCGACGGGCGAGCCCGGCCCCGTACGTGCTCCCCGGGAACGGTCCGGACCTGCGTGACGTGCGCGGTCAGGCCGTCGCCCGGCGCGCGGTCGAACTGGCGGCCGCGGGCGGTCACCACCTGCTGCTGGCCGGCCCGCCCGGATGCGGCAAGACGATGCTGGCCCGCCGGCTGCACGGGCTGCTCCCGCCGCTGTCGTTGCCGGCCGCCCTCGAGGTCGCCTCGCTGGCCTCGTTGGCGGGGGAGCGGGCCGCGGAGGACCCGCTCTCGCTCGAACCACCACTGCGTGAACCGCACCACTCGGTCTCGGCCGCCGGACTGATCGGTGGTGGCAGCGGCATCCCACGCCCCGGTGAGCTCTCACTCGCCCATCACGGTCTGCTGCTGCTCGACGAGCTGCTCGAGACGCCACGCTGGGTCCTCGATGCGTTGCGTCAGCCGCTGGAGCGCGGCGAGGTCCTGATCACCCGTGCCCGCGCCGCGGTGCGCTATCCGGCCTCGGTGCTGCTGGTGGCGGCCACCAACCCGTGTCCGTGCGGCTACCTGGGCAGCCCGACACGGGCCTGCACCTGCCGGCCGGACCGCATCGAGCGCTACCGCGCCCGGCTGTCGGGGCCGCTGCTCGACCGGCTCGACCTGCAGGTCGAGCTGCGACCGGTCGAGCGCGACCAGCTCGCCGGGCCGCCCGACGGCGAGGACACGGCGACGGTCGCCGCCCGGGTCGCCGACGCTCGCGAGCTCGCCGCCCGACGGTGGGGCGAGGGCGTTTGGAACCGGGACGCGCCCGCGGAGCAGCTGCGCAGCACCTGTCGACCGACGGCCCTGCGCGCACTCGCGCGCGCGGTCGAGGACCTCGGGCTGTCGGCCCGCAGCTTCGACCGCTCCCTGCGGGTCGCGCGGACCATCGCCGACCTCGACGACGCGGAACGGGTCGACACCGTCCACGTCGAGGAGGCGGTGGCCTACCGGCTGGCCGACGCGGTGGCCGTCTGATGAGCGCCTGTCAGGACGCCGCCCGCGTCGTGGGTGCGGTCGCGGCCCCCGGGACCGATCCCGACCGGCTCCTGGCGGTGCTGTGCTGGGCCGTGCGTCCGCGCCGCACGGTCGAGGGGCTACGCCGACGGTGCGCCGACCCGCAGGAGTCCGTCGGACTCGACGTCTCCGACCCGTCGGCGGCGCTGGCCGCGGCCGCCGGGCTCCCGGCCGCCCACCTCGCCGCCGCGGCCGCGGAGCTCGCGGGCGTCTGGCGCCGCCTCGGCGTCCGGGTCGCCCTGGTGGGCGACCCGGCCTATCCCCGGCGGCTGTCGCAGGGGTGGCCGACCACGCCGGCACCGGGCCTGCTCGCCTGGCGTGGGCAGCCCCCGGACGACGACCCGGCCGTCGCCGTGGTCGGTGCCCGGCGGGCCAGCGGCTACGGCCTCGGGGTGGCGGCGTGGCTGGCCGAGGCGGCCGCCGACGCCGGCGTCCGGGTCGTCTCCGGCGGCGCCCAGGGCATCGACGCCGCCGCACACGAGGCCGCCCTCGAGGCGCCGGGGGGCACCAGCGTGGTCCTCGGCTGTGGGCACGCCGTCGACTACCCGCGCCCGCACGCCGCACCCGGCGGCCTGTTCGACCGCGTCCTCGACCACGGCGGCACGCTGCTGAGCGAACTGCTGCCCCACCAGTCGGTGCACCCGGGCACGGTACGGGCCCGCAATCGCATCGTGGCGGGGCTGGCCGACGCGGTGGTCGTCGTGGAGGGCGGCGAACGCAGCGGGTCGCTGCTCACCGCCTCCGCCGCCGCCGACCTCGACCGGCCCGTGCTCGCCGTGCCGGGTGACGTGCGGCTGGCCGGTTCGGCCGCACCGCACCGGCTGCTGGGCGAGGGCGCGGCCCCGTGCACCTCACCCGCCGACCTGCTCACGGTGGTCGGACGCGGCGGCGTCCTCGGCGTGCCGGACACCCGATCGCCGACCGCGACCCCGGGCGCGACGGCGACCGCGGGTGCGGCCGCGACGCCGTCACCGTTGCCGGCGGCGGTCGAGCAGGTGTTGCGCGCGTCGTGGCCGCGTCCCGTGCGCCTCGACGACCTCGCCCGTCGTGCCGATCTCGCCGCGGGCCCGTTGCTCGCCGCGCTCACCCGTGCCAGAGTGCTCGGTCTCGTCGCCCAGTCCACCGACGGGGTGCGCCTGCGTCGGCCGCCGCCGGAGGCGCGCCCCGGTCGGACGGGGCGAGCGGTGCCCGACCGCCCGGCGCCCGAACGCTGCGACTGAGGACGCGACGGCCGACCAGCGGGGGCGGCCGCACGTGTCCGTCCGCCGTGTCGAAAGCCCGCGCATGACCCGCCGCCTCCACCCGCTGTTCGTCCTGCTCGCGACCGTGCTGGCCGTGGCCGTGACGACGCCCGTCGCCTCGGCGCAGACCGCGCCGGTCCCGCCGCCCTACGACGGCGTCGTGTCGATCACCTTCCCGGTGGCCGGAACCGTCGCCTTCCGCGACGACTACCACGACGCCCGTGGTGGCGGGAGCCGCGTGCACCGGGCCACCGACCTCGGCGGGGCCAACGCCTACGGGTTGCCCGTCCACGCGTCGATGGGCGGACGGGTGAGCTGGATCACCGGCGTCAACGGGGCCGCGCCGCACGCCACCGCCGGCTACGCCGTCACGGTCACCGGTGACGACGGACGCCGTTACAGCTACATGCACCTCGGACGCAACGACGGGCCGCCCACCGAGGCCTACGCCGTCGGCATCGCCGGCGGGGTGCGGGTGGAACGGGGGCAGCTGCTCGGCTACCTCGGCTACTCGGGCAACGCCTCGCCGACCTGGCCGCACCTGCACTTCGAGATCGAGGATCCCGCGGTCACCGATCCCTACGGCAGCCGGCGCATGAACCCGTACCCGAGCCTGCTCGCCGCCCAGCAGCGGGGGGATCTCCCGCTCGACGGACGCCGCTTCCTCGACGTCCCACCCACGGCCGCCCACCACGACGCGATCCTGTGGACGGCCGACGCACGCATCGCCTTCGGCTGCACGGACCGGCGCTTCTGCCCGGCCGACCGGGTCACCCGTGGGCAGCTTTCGTCGTTCCTGGCCCGCGCCCTGCGTCTGGCGCCGGCCGCCGGCCCCGGACCCTTCTCCGACGTCACGGCCACCCACACCCACGCGGCGTCGATCGCGGCCCTGCACGCGGCTGGCATCGCACACGGCGCCGCGGACGGCACCTTCGGCCCGGACCGGCCCGTGACCCGGGAACAGATGGCGTCGCTGCTGACCGCCGCCGCCGGCATCGAACCCGGTCCCACGGCCGCGAGCACGCCGTTCCCGGACGTCCCGCCGGGGTCGAAGCACGCGCCGGCGATCCTCGCGTTGCACGCCCGCAACATCGTGCACGGCGACACCGACGGCAGCTACCGGCCATCCGAGCCGGTCAGTCGCGCCCAGATGGCCAGCTTCCTGCAGCGCACGTTCTCCTGACCCGGCGCCACCCCCACGTCCAGGGTGCTTGACACCCGTCCGCGCCCCCGCCACGGTGCGCCGCCATGACGACCTCTGCGGACGCCACCGGTGACGACCGTGCCGCACCGCCCGCCCCCACCGGGCCCGTCGCGTGCGACGCGGCCGGCGGACCCGCGCCCGACGCCGAGGCCGATGGCCCGACGCTGGCGCCGCCGTGGGCAGCCGCCGTGGAGCTGTTGGTCGAGCACCTCGCCTTCGAGCAGGGTCGCAGCGACCACACCGTCGACGCCTACCGGCGCGATGCGCTGCACCTGGGTCGGACCTGCACCGGCTGGGGGGTCGTGGCGCCCGGCGAGGTGGAACTGCTGACGTTGCGGCGCTACCTCGCCGCACTGGCCGACGAGGGCTATGCCCGCTCGACCATCGCCCGGCGGGCGAGCGTGGTGCGTCGGCTGTTCGCACTGCTCGAACGCCGGGGCATCGTCGACACCGACCCCGCGGCGCTGCTCGCCTCGCCCCGCCAGGGCCGGCACCTGCCGCGGGTCCTGCGGGTCGACGAGGTCGACCGACTGCTCGACGCCCCCGACCCCGACACCGCGGTCGGCCGACGCGATCGCGCGCTGCTGGAACTGCTGTACGCCTCCGGTGCCCGGATCGGGGAAGCGTGCGGCCTCGACGTCGGCGGCGTCGACCTCGCGCAGGCACAGGTCCGACTGTTCGGCAAGGGCGCCAAGGAACGGCTCACGCCGCTCGGCCGCCCCGCCGTCGAGGCCCTGCGCGTCTACCTCGACCGGGCGCGGCCCGAGCTCGCCGGAGCCCGGACCCAGGACGCGCTGCTGCTCAACACCCGTGGCGACCGGCTCGGGACCCGTGACGCGCGCACCGCCGTGGAACGGGCGGGCCGGGCCGCGGGCGTCGGACACGTCACGCCGCACACGCTGCGGCACTCGTTCGCCACGCACCTGCTCGAGAGCGGTGCCGACATCCGGGTGGTCCAGGAGCTGCTCGGGCACGCCTCGCTGGCGACCACGCAGCGCTATACCCACCTCTCCCGCGGCCGACTGCGAGAGGTGCACGCCCTCGCCCATCCGCGTGCCCGGGCCAACCGGACCCGGTCGACCGACTCCTAGCATGGGCGACCGCTGAGACGAAGGGCCCCCGATGGAGACGCAGCGGGGCGCGGAGGCCGAGGTCCACGCGCTGTGGGAGCGCTACCGCGCCGACCACGACCCCGAGGTGCGTGAACGGCTGATCCTGCACTACTCGCCGCTGGTCAAGTACGTCGCCGGCCGGGTGGCCGTCGGCATGCCCGCCAGCGTCGATCACGCCGACCTGGTGTCCTACGGCATCTTCGGGCTGCTCGACGCGATCGAGAAGTTCGACCTCACCAAGGGTTACAAGTTCGAGACGTACGCGATCACCCGCATCCGCGGGGCGATCATCGACGAGCTGCGCTCGATCGACTGGGTGCCACGTTCGGTGCGCTCCAAGGCGCGACGCCTCGAGACCGCCATGCAGCAGCTCGAGTCCCGCCTGCACCGCAGCCCCACCGAGGAGGAGCTCGCGGCCGAGCTCGACCTGACGGTGGACGAGCTCCAGCAGACCTTGCAGAAGATCTCGCTCACCTCGGTCGCGGCGCTCGACGAGGTGTTCGACGCCGGTGAGGGCGACCGGGTCTCGCTCGTCGACACGCTGCAGGACCTGACCACGGTGGCGCCCGACGCCTCCTTCGAGGACGCCGAGACCAAGCAGCGCCTGCATGAGGCCATCACCCGCCTCAGCGACCGGGAACAGACCGTGCTCGGCCTGTACTACTTCGAGGGCATGACCCTGGGGCAGGTCGGCGACGTGCTCGGCGTCACCGAGTCGCGCATCTGCCAGATCCACACGAAGGCGGTGCTCTCGCTTCGCGCCAAGCTGGTCGACCGCGCCGTCTGACCGCGCCGGGCCGGCGTCCACAGCTCCGGCGACACGCGCCGACCGGCCGCGTCCCGGTCGCCGTAGGGTGGCGGCGTCCAGCGACCACGTGGGGGCGTGGAGATGTCAGACCGTGTCCACCTGCGCACCACGGCACGATCGTCGACCGACGGCCGTCGACACCCGAGCTGCCTCGCCCCGTCCGGTGGTCACGGTCGGCACCGGACCGGCGCTGCTGGCGCTGCTGGCGCTGCTGCTGCTGCCGGGAGCGCCCGGGTGGGCGCAGTCGGCGCCGGATGGGTTCGAGCACGGTCCTCCGTCCCCGCCACCCGACCGCCCGGTGGCGGCAGCCGCGGCCGGCGTCCGGCGAGCCCGGGTGGTCTACACCCCGCCGGTGCCGTTGGTCGTCCGGCGGCCCTTCGACGCTCCGGGCTCGCCCTACGGCGCCGGACACCGCGGCGTGGACCTGGCCGCCGCGCCGGGAACGGCGATCCCGACCGCCGCGGCGGGCACGGTCCGCTTCGCCGGCACGGTGGCGGGCACCCGTTGGGTGAGCGTCGCGCATCCTGACGGCGTGGTGACCTCCTACGGGCCGCTGACCGACCTGCGGGTCGACGCGGGCGAGCGGGTCGCGGACGGACAGCTGCTCGGCCGGCTCGCCGCCGGCGGGCACGGCAACGGCGACGACGGCCTGCACCTCGGCGCCCGGGTCGCGGGGGTCTACGTCGACCCGTTGACGCTGTTCGCCCCCGACAAGGTCCCGTCGCTGGTCGGACACGACCCGTGGCACGGGACCGAGCACCGCGCGCCGTCCTACGCGCCCTGGCCCGGCGGTCGGGCGCGGGGCTGGTTCGTCGCCGGCAGCCCGGTCGCCCGGCGGCCCGGGTACGCGCTCGCTCCCAACGCCCACCACCTGGTGCTGGTCGCCGGGCTCAACTCGACCACGCGGAGCCCACTGCTCGACGCCGACCACCTCGGCTACGACCCCGACAGCACCACCCGGTTCTCCTACGCGGGCCTGGACGAGCGCGGCGATCCGCTGCCCTACTCCGGACCCGACACCTGGGAGGGCGTGGACGCCGCCGCCCGCGCACTCGCCGAGCAACTGCGGGAACAGCAGCGCCGCCAGCCGTTCCGGCCCGTGGACCTGGTCGGTCACTCCCAGGGCGGGATCGTGATCATGCGCTACCTGCTCGCCTACCACGACCCGCACGATCCGACCCTGCCGGGCCTCGGTTCCGTGGTGACGATCGCCTCCCCCCACCAGGGGTCCGGTGCAGCCAGCGTCGGGCGCGCCGCTCGCGACCACAGCCTCACCTCGGCTGCCGTGGGCCT
This sequence comes from Egicoccus halophilus, assembly GCF_004300825.1. Taxonomy (NCBI): domain Bacteria; kingdom Bacillati; phylum Actinomycetota; class Nitriliruptoria; order Egicoccales; family Egicoccaceae; genus Egicoccus; species Egicoccus halophilus. The sequence continues at coordinate 3,182,221 of NZ_CP036250.1, read as the reverse complement.
GGCGGCCGCGCTGTTCGATCCCGGGGGCACCGCCTGGTCGGGGATGTTCGGCCGCCCCGTCGACGAGTTGCGCACGGGCTCGCCGCGTCTGCGCGGACTGGCCGAGGACTACCGCAGCGCCCTGGACGCGGGGTACGCGGGGCCGCTCGCCGGCATCGACGTGCTCACGGTCAGTGGCTCGCGCGACATGACGGTCACGGCCGACCGTGCCCGCCTGACGGGCGAGCCGGAGCCCGACAGCGGCGTCACGGCCCAGCACCGGGTCCTGCCGGGCGGCCACGACGCGGTGCTGCACACCGAGGCGGTACGCCAGGTGCTGCACGGGTTCCTGCGGCGCGAGGCCCTGCCGGAGAGCCCGGGCGAGGTCGCGACCGAGTTCGGCCGGGTCGTCGGCACGACCCTCGACGAGGTGGGCATCGCGCTCGACGTCCACGACCGGGTGCTGCTCGTGCGACAGGTGCTGCGCCTGCGGCGAACGCCACCGACGATTCCCGGCCGGTAGACGCGCCACCCGCCCAGCGGCTACCCTCCCGGGCGTGCGGGTCCACCACACGGTGGGTCCGCCTCGTTTCGTTCCCATCATTTCATTCCACACGCTCGCCGACGGGCGACCCCGGTGCCCCGTGACGTCCACGGGGTGGGTCGGATCTCGTCGCCGTCGCCGCGCCCACGCGCGACCACGGCCCCGGAGGACGCGAGCGGAGGCCGAACCGAACCCGAGAGGATCCTTCGTGGCCGTCGTCACCATGCGCCAGCTGCTCGAGGCCGGTGTCCACTTCGGACACCAGACCCGGCGCTGGAACCCCAAGATGCGTCGCTTCATCTACGGCGAGCGCAACGGCATCTACGTCATCGACCTGCGCCAGACCGTCGGATACATCGAACGGGCCTACTCCTTCACGCGCGACCTCGTCGCCAAGGGTGGCACCGTGATGTTCGTGGGCACCAAGAAGCAGGCCCAGGAAACCATCGAGTGGCAGGCCAACCGCGTCGGCATGCCCTACGTCACGGAACGTTGGATGGGCGGCATGCTCACCAACTTCCAGACCATCAAGGGCCGCGTCGCCCGGCTCAAGGAGCTCGAGGCCATGGAGGCCTCCGGCACCTTCGAACTGCTGCCCAAGAAGGAGGTCCTGCAGCTCAATCGTGAGCACGAGAAGCTGCAGAACACCCTCGGCGGCATCCGCGAGATGGGCAAGCTGCCCGACGCGATCTGGGTCGTCGACACCGTCATCGAGGAGATCGCGGTCAAGGAAGCCAACCGCCTCAAGATCCCGGTGGTCGGCATCCTCGACACCAACTGCGACCCCGATCTGGTCCAGTACCCGATCCCCGGCAACGACGACGCGATCCGCAGCTCTGCGCTGTTGACCCGCATCATCGCCGACGCGTGCGCCGACGGGCTGCTGCTCCGGGCGTCGCGCTCGCCCGACGAGGAGCTGCGTGTGCAGGCCATGCAGGCGGCCGCGTCCGCCGGTGGCGGCCTCGACGTCTCCGAGCCCAAGGCGGAGTGGGAGATCGAGCTCGAGCGCCAGCAGGCCCAGGAGCAGGCCAGCAAGGCCAGCGCCGGCGACGCCCCGGGGGCCAACGCCCCTGCTGCCGACGCTCCTGCTGCCGACGCTCCTGCTGCCGACGCTCCGGCTTCCGACGCTCCGGCTTCCGACGCTCCTGCTGCCGATGCTCCGGCTTCCGACGCCCCCGCGGCGGACGCCCCTGCCGAGGACGGCAGCACCGGCGCCTGAAGTCGCCTCGCGACGCCGGTGTCCCGTTCCCCGACGGCCGCCGGCGTCGCCGCCCTGCACATGTACGCCGGCGTCGCCCCCGCTGGGCGACGCCGACCAGACGGATCAGGAAGGAACAGCCGTGGCCGTGACCGCTGCTGACGTCAAGAAGCTGCGCGAGCTCACCAACGCGCCGATGATGGCCTGCAAGAAGGCCCTCGACGACGCCGACGGGAACTTCGAGAAGGCCGCCGAGCTCGTCCGCGAGCGCACCGGTGCCAAGATGGACGCCCGCGCCGCCGAGCGCACCGCGTCCGAGGGCTTCGTCCACGCCTACCTGCACACCCCGACCCCGGGCATGCCGCCCAAGGTCGGCGTGATGCTGCAGCTGTCGTGCGAGACCGACTTCGTGGCCAAGAACGAGCAGTTCCAGAAGCTCGCCAAGGACCTCGCGATGCACATCGCGGCCGTGAAGCCCATGGTCGTCCGCGAGGACCAGGTGGACCCCGCGCTCCTCGAGAAGGAGAAGGAGTTCGCCCGCAAGGAAGCGCTCGAGCAGGGCAAGCCCGAGAACATCGTCGACCGGATCGTCGAGGGCAAGGTCAAGAAGGTCTACGAGGACTGGGTGCTGCTCAACCAGCCCTTCGTCCTGGACCCCGACAAGACCGTCCAGCAGAAGATCGTCGACGTGCAGGGCATCCTCGGGGAGAAGATCGAGGTCGCTCGCTTCGCCCGCTACGAGGTCGGCGCCTGACCCGTCGCGTTCCCACGCAACCACGACGCCCCCGGCTCCGCTCGCCGGGGGCGTCGCGCGTCGGCGCGCGGCCGTCCGGGCGGACCGGTGGTGGTCGCTAGGCTGTCGACCCGGCCAGCCCTGCCGACCGGGAGCCTGTCGTGACCAACCGCACCCCCTACAAGCGCGTGCTCCTGAAGCTCTCCGGCGAGGCGTTCTCCGACCCGAAGGTCAAGGGCGGCATCGACCCGTCGATCGTCCGCCAGGTCGCCCGGGAGATCGCCGACCTGCAGGCCTCCGACGGCACCGAGATCGGCATCGTCGTCGGTGGCGGCAACATCTTCCGTGGCAACTCGCTGTCCGCGACCGGCATGGACCGCAGCAGCGCCGACCACATGGGCATGCTCGCCACCGTCATCAACGCCCTCGCCCTGCAGGACGCGCTCGAGAAGGCCGGTGCCGAGACCCGGGTGCAGTCCGCCGTGTCGATGCAGGAACTCGCCGAGCCCTACATCCGGCGTCGCGCCATGCGCCACCTCGAGAAGGGCCGCGTCGTCATCTTCGCGGCCGGCCTCGGCGCGCCCTACTTCACCACCGACACCACGGCCGCGCAGCGGGCACTGGAGATCGGTGCCGAGGCCATCCTCAAGGGGACCGGCGTCGACGGCGTCTACGACAGCGACCCCAAGGTCAACCCCGACGCCACCCGCTACGACGAGATCGCCGCGATGTCGGCGCTCAACCAGGGCCTCGGGGTGATGGACGCCACCGCCATCTCGCTGTGCATGGACAACGGCATGCCGATCGTGGTCTTCGAGCTGCTGTGCGAGGGCAACATCCGCCGGGTCGTGAGGGGCGAACCGGTCGGCACGCTGGTGACCGCCGAGCGGGAGTGACCGGCGCCGCGGCGACCGCGACCGCTCCACGACACCTACGATCGCCGGGCGAGCCCGCCCGCACACGACAGGGACACCCATGAGCCTCGACGACATCGCCCTCGACGCCGAGTACCGGATGGACCAGGCGGTGGACAAGGTCGGCCAGGACTTCGGCTCGATCCGTACCGGCCGCGCGAACCCCCAGCTGCTCAATCGCATCCAGGTCGACTACTACGGCGCGCCGACCCCCCTGCAGCAGCTCGCGAACTTCTCGGTGCCCGAACCGCGGATCCTCGTCGTCAACCCGTTCGACAAGGGCTCGGTCAACCAGATCGAGAAGGCGATCCGCGAGTCCGACCTCGGCCTGAACCCGTCCTCCGACGGCGGGACCATCCGGTGCGTGTTCCCCGAGCTCACCGAGGAACGGCGCAAGGACTTCATCCGCATGGCCAAGCAGGCCGCCGAGGACGGCAAGGTCGCCGTGCGCAACGTGCGCCGCAACGCCCGCGACCAGATGCAGAAGCTCGAGGACAGCGGCGAGGTGGGCCAGGACGAGCACGACCGCTACGCCAAGCAGCTCGAGGAGCTCACCGCCCAGCACGTCGCCAAGATCGACAAGCTGCTCGAACAGAAGGAGAAGGACCTCCTCGAGGTCTGAGCCCGTGTCGGACGCCACCGAACCGTCGTCGGACGGCACCAGCCCGTCCTCGACGACGCGTCGACGCATCGTCGGCGGACGCGATCTGCCGCAGGCGATCGCCGTCGGGGCGCTGCTCGCCTTCCTCTTCCTCGGCTCGCTGGTGTGGCACCCGGCCGCCTTCACGATCGTCGTCGGTGGCCTGACCGTCATCGGCTACGTGGAGACCGGACGGGTCCTGCGCACCGTCGACCTGCACCTCGAGGTCGCGGTCGCCGTCGTGGCCACCCTCGTGATGCTGTTCGGCGCGTACCAGGCCGGGCACGCCGGCCAGGCCGTCGGCGTCGCCGTGCTGCTCGTCGGCGGCATCCTCGCCCAGCTCGCCGACGGTGGACGCCAGGACGTCGTGCGCACGCTGGGGGTCACCACCCTGCTCGGGTTGTGGGTGGGTTTCCTGGCCTCCTACGCCGTCCTGCTCGTCAACCGGCCCAGCGGCGGGACGCTCGTCGGGTTCGCCGTCGTCGGCGCGGCCATCTTCACCGACATCGGCGGGTACGCCTTCGGGGTCGCCGTCGGTCGCCACCGGATCGCGCCCTCGGTCAGCCCCAACAAGACCTGGGAGGGGCTGCTCGGCGGCGTGCTGACCTGCGTCGTGCTGCTGGCCGTGCTGCTGCCGCGATTCGGTGGGCTGTTCACCTGGCAGACCGCCGCCGTCCTGGGTGCCGCCTGCGGCGTGGCCTCGTTCGTCGGCGACCTGACCGAGTCGATGATCAAGCGCGACCTCGGCGTGAAGGACCTCGGCGAGGTGCTCCCCGGCCACGGCGGCGTGCTCGACCGGGTCGACGGCATCCTGCTGGCCCTCCCCGTCGGCTACTACGTCGTGGAACTGCTGGTCTGACCCGCGCTGCTGGCGGCCGCTCGTCGGCAGGGTGGGGGAGCGGGTGGTCCCCGCCGCCCGGCGCGCCACCGCGCTTCGCGCCTCGCGGTCGTCGCCGGGCGACGACGCGGTGCCACACGTGGTCGGCTGTCGTACCCTGCTGGCTCGGCGTGGTCCCACGTCGTCGATCGCCCGCTGTCCGAGGTCGTGAAACGTGTCCGAGTCCGCCGCCGTCGACCCGTACGCGCTCTCGCGTGACGAGCTGACCGCGTTGCTGGCCGACCTCGACCAGCCGCGCTACCGCGCCGACCAGCTGCACGCCTGGCTGGTGCGTGGCATCGACGACCCACAGGAGATGACCGACCTGCCCGTGGCGTTGCGCGAGCAGCTCGCCGAGCGCTTCGCACCCGCCCGACCCGAGCTCGTCGCGCACACCGTCGCCGACGACGGCCACACCCACAAGCTGCTGCTGCGCTACCCGGACGGTGAGGCGATCGAGACCGTCCTGATGCTCTACCCGAAGCGTGCGACGGTGTGCATCTCCACCCAGGCCGGTTGTGCCATGGGCTGCCCGTTCTGCGCGACCGGCCAGGCCGGGTTCCGGCGTCAGCTCACCGCGGGCGAGGTCGTGCGCCAGGTCGTGGTCGCCGACGCGGCGCTGCGCGGCGGCGGCATCGGCGACCAGCAGATCCCCGACGGCGCCCCCGACCACGTCACGAACGTGGTCTTCATGGGCATGGGGGAGCCGCTGGCCAACCTGTCGGCGACGTTGGCGACGGTGCGTTGGCTGCACGACCCCGACGGCTTCAACCTCTCGGCGCGTGGCATCACCGTCTCCACGGTCGGGCTGGTCCCGGGCATCCGCAAGCTCGCCGACCTCGGTCTGCCGTTGACGCTGGCGGTGAGCCTGCACGCCGCCACCGACGACCTGCGCGACGAGCTCGTGCCGGTCAACGTCAGCCATCCGCTGGCCGAGCTCGAGGCGACCGTGCGCGAGTACCGCGAGCGCACCAACCGGCGTGTCACCATCGAGTGGTGCCTGATCGGCGACGTCAACGACGACGACCGCCAGGCCGACGAGCTGGCCCGCATCGCCCGCCGCCTGCGCGCCCACGTCAACGTGATCCCGATGAACCCGACCCCGGGCGTGCGCTGGAAGGAACCCTCGCGAGGGCGCACCAGGGCGTTCGTCGACCGGGTCCGTCGCGGTGGGGTGGAGATCACCCTGCGCGACACCCGCGGACGTGACGCCGACGCCGCCTGCGGGCAGCTGTTGGCCACGTACACGCTCGGCGCCGGCAGTCGACTGCCGGCCGCCGTCGGGGCGGCGGACCGTGTGGACCTGCTCCAGGTTCCCGACGGACCGCGTCCGTGACCCGCCGTCGCGTGGTCCTGCTCGGCGCCACCGGCTCGATCGGCACGCAGGCCCTCGAGGTCGTGCGCGCCCATCCCGAGCGCTTCGAGGTCGTCGGGCTCGCCGCCGGACGCGACGCCGCCGCCGTGTCGGCCCAGGCACGCGACCTCGGGGTGCGCACGGTCGCCCTCGCCGACGTCGAGGCGGCCCGCACCCTGCGTGCCGAGCGTCCCGACCTCGAGGTGCTCGACGGCACCGCGGGGGTCGCCGAACTCGCGCGCCTCGACGCCGACCTGGTGCTCAACGGCATCACCGGCGCCGTCGGTCTCGAGCCGACGCTGGCCGCCCTGCACGCCGGCACGCCCGTCGGGCTCGCCAACAAGGAGAGCCTGATCGTCGGTGGCGAGCTGGTGGTCGCGGCCGCCGAGGCCGCCGGTGGTCGCGAGAGCCACCTCGTCCCCGTCGACTCGGAGCACTCGGCCCTCGCGCAGTGCCTGCGTGGCGGACGTCGCGACGAGGTCGGCCGGCTCGTGCTCACCGCCAGCGGCGGACCGTTCCGGGGCCGCACCGCCGACGAGTTGCGCGAGGTCACCGTCGACGACGCCCTGGCGCACCCGACCTGGGCGATGGGGCCGGTCATCACCTGCAACTCGGCGACCCTGATGAACAAGGGACACGAGCTGATCGAGGCCCACGAGCTGTTCGGCATCCCGTGGGACCGGCTCGACGTCGTGGTCCATCCCCAGTCGGTGGTGCACTCGATGGTCGAGTTCGTCGACGGCTCCACGCTCGCGCAGCTCTCGCCGCCCGACATGCGCCTGCCGATCCAGCTCGCGCTGGCCTGGCCGGAGCGGCTCCCGCACGCGTTCACCGCCTGTGACTGGACGCAGCCGTCACAGCTGACGTTCGAGCCGGTCGACCGCGAGACGTTCCGTGCCCTGGACCTGGCCGAGTTCGCCGGACGGCGCCGCGGGACCTGGCCGGCCGTCCTCAACGCCGCCAACGAGGTCGCCGTGGACCACTTCTTCGCCGGTCGGCTCGGCTTCCTCGCCATCCCCGAGCTGGTCGAGCGCACCCTCGAGGCCTGGGGGGCGACCTCGCCAGGTCACCCGCGGGACCTGGACGACGTGCTTGCCGCCGACGCCTGGGCGCGGCGCTTCGCCGGCCAGCCGCGCAACGTCTCGCCGAGCGTCGACGGAGGTTCGACATGAGCGGTGGAACCGCCATCACCGTGTTCGTCGTGAGCATCATCGTGGCGATCATGATCCACGAGGCCGGTCACTTCCTGACCGCCCGCTGGTTCGGGATGCGGGCCGAGCGGTACTTCCTCGGCTTCGGTCCCACGCTGTGGTCGACGCGCCGCGGCGAGACCGAGTACGGCGTCAAGGCGCTGCCGCTGGGTGGGTTCGTCAGCATCAAGGGGATGTCCCCGCTCGACGAGCGGCTGGCGCCGGTCGCCGACCAGGCCTTCGATCCGGCGGCCGTGGCCGAGGACCGCACCCGCGAGGTCGAGCTCGTGCCCGCCGGCGCCAGCGGGGTGGGGGAGGGACTGCCGCCCGACACCTGGCGACGGCTCGAGGACGAGTTGCGCCGACGCGGTGCGGGGCGGGAGCTGACCGAACGCCTCGTGCAGCGCACCCGCCTCAACCTCGGATCGAGCAGCGACCTCGGACTCGCGCGCTCGGTGTTCGCCGAGGTCGTCACCGGCGAGGTCAGCGACACCGGCCGGGTCGGGGACCTCCATCACCGCATCATGGAGGGCGACCGCGGCCGCTTCTTCGCCGACCGCCCGGCCTGGCAGCGCGCGATCGTGCTCGTGGCCGGATCGGTGATGCACTTCCTGATCGCGATCGTCGTCCTGCTCGGGATGTTCCTGTTCCTGCCGCAGCCGACCGGCGAGATCGGCACGACCGTGGACACGGTCGTCGCGGGACAGCCCGCCGACCGTGGGGGGTTGCAGGCCGGTGACCGGATCCTGGCGGTGCAGGGCGTGGCGTCCGACGACTACCTCGAACTGCGCGAGGTGATCCGCGACCGGCCGGGTCAGCCCACCGAGTTCGTCGTGTCGCGCGACGGCGCGGAGCTCGCGCTGACGATCACGCCGGCCGAGGCGACCGATCCGGAGTCCGGCGAGACGATCGGTCAGGTCGGGTTCCTGCCGGCCGAGATCACCGAGCGCTACTCGGTCAGCCGGGCCATCGAGGAGTCCTTCGTCGGTCCGGTCGGGTTCGTCACCCTGTTCGTGGCCTCGCTGACCGGCCTGGCCACCGTGTTCTCGCCCGCGGGGCTGGCCAACCTGCTCTCGCAGGCGTCGGGCACCGAGGACCGCGCCGTCGACGGGGCCGTGTCGCTGGTCGGTGCCGCGTCGCTGGCCGGACAGGCCAGCGCCGGGGTCCGCGGCCTGCTGACGCTGCTGCTGCTGATCGTCTCGGTCAACGTGTTCATCGGCATCTTCAACCTGGTGCCGCTCCCGCCGCTCGACGGTGGGCACCTCGCCGTGCTCGGCATCGAGCGCAGCGTCAACGCCGTGCGACGGGTCCGGGGACAGCCGCAGGACTTCAGCGTCGACCCCCGGGCGGTGGCTGCGGTCGCGGTACCGGTGCTCGCGGTCCTCGGCGTGGTGTTCGTGGCGTTGTTGTGGCTGGACATCACCAACCCGATCCGCCTGCCGGGATGACCGCGTCCCGGCATCCCGCCGGGGGCGGGCACCGAACCCGTCGGAACCGCCCGGGGTACCGTGGCGGCCTGACGCCCTCCGCGTTCGTCCGGAGTTCCACGTGACCACGCAGCTGCCCATCGTCTCCTCCGCGCCGGCGCCGGCACCCACCGGCCCGACCCGTCGTGCGACCCGCAAGATCACCCTCGGCCCGATCGAGGTCGGTGGGGACGCGCCGGTCAGCGTGCAGACCATGACCGTGACGCCCACCCACGAGGCGGACCTCACCCTGCAGGCGATCGCGGCGGCGCAGGCCGCCGGTGCCGACGCCGTGCGCGTCGCCGTGCCCCGCAAGGAGGACGCCGAGGCGCTCGCGCGCATCGCCGAGCACGCCCGCATCCCGGTCATCGCCGACATCCACTTCCAGTGGAAGTACGCGGTCATGGCGATCGAGGCCGGCTGCGCCGGCGTGCGCATCAACCCGGGCAACATCAAGAAGCACGACAAGGTCGCGCTGCTGGGTCGGCTGGCGGCCGAGGCGGGCGTCGCCATCCGCATCGGCGTCAACGGCGGCTCGCTCGAGCAGGAGGTCCTCGACGAGTTCGGCGGTCCGACGCCCGAGGCGATGGTCGAGTCGGCGCTGCGCGAGGTCCGGCTGCTCGAGGACGTCGACTTCTTCAACACCAAGATCTCGGTCAAGCACTCCGACCCGTGGACCATGATCCGCACCTACCGGCTGCTCGCGGAGCGCTGCGACTACCCGCTGCACCTCGGCGTCACCGAGGCCGGGCCGCTCAAGTCGGGGTCGATCAAGTCGGCGGTCGGCATCGGTGCGCTGCTGGCCGAGGGCATCGGCGACACCATCCGCGTGTCGCTGTCGGCCGACCCCGTCGAGGAGGTCAAGGCCGGCATCGCCATCCTCGAGTCGCTGCACCTGCGCGAGCGGGGGCTCGACGTCGTGTCCTGCCCGTCGTGCGGGCGCGCCCAGGTCGACGTTTGGACGTTGGCGGAGGACGTGCAGAAGGGGCTCGAGGGCCGGATCGACGTCCCGCTGCGGGTCGCGGTCATGGGTTGCGTCGTCAACGGTCCCGGCGAGGCCCGCGAGGCGGACCTCGGTGTCGCCGCCGGCAACGGCAAGGGCGAGATCATCCAGAAGGGGGAGCGCATCGCCACGGTGCGCGAGGAGGACATCGTCGAGGCGATGATCCACTACGCCACGGAGATGGCCGAGGAGATCCGCGCCGAGCGTGGTTCGGGGATGCCCACCGTCAACGCCTGACCGTCCCTGCAACGACGCGAGGCCGACGACCACGCCCCGTGGCGTCCACCCGGCGTTGCTGGTACGTTCGACGACCCAACCTACGCGTCGCATGCGCCGGTCGGCCCTCTGGGCCGGCCGTCTTCGTGAGACGCACCGTCCTGCGGGCCGACCGCCCGGCCGGTACGGCAGGGGACGACGACCACGACCGACCCGCAGGGGGTGACATGGCCACGACGGACGAGGCGCGACTTCCCGAGCGCGTCCGGGAGTTGGCATCCCCGCTGGCCGACGACCTCGACGTGGAACTCGTCGACGTGGAGGTCAAGGGGTCCGGTACCCGACGGCTCGTGCGCCTGGTCGCCGACGCCGAGGGTGGCCTCGACGTCGACGTGATCGCGGCGCTCTCGCGACGGGTCGGCTCGGCGCTCGACGAGCGCGACCTGATCCCGTCGAGCTACACGCTGGAGGTCACCTCCCCGGGTGTAGACCGTCCGCTGCGGCGTCCGCGCGACTTCGCCCGCAACGTCGGGCGCGAGGTCCGCCTCGTGCGCGAGCAGGACGCGCCGGGGGACCGCGAGGTGACCGGAACGGTGGTCGTGGCCGACGACAGCAGCGTGACGCTGGAGGTCGACGGGGACGAGGTCGTGGTCCCGCTCGCCGACATCGACCACGGCAAGGTGGTCCTGCCGTGGTGAAGCGGACGGGTACGAGCAGTGAGGAGGTAGGCGAATGAAGATCGACATCGACGCCCTGCGCCAGATCGAGCGCGAGAAGGGCATCGACTTCCTCACGGTGGTCGAGGCGTTCGAGACCGCGATGTCCTCGGCGTACAAGCGCTCCCCGAACGCGTCCGCCGACGAGGCGCGCGTGACGGTCGACCGCACGACCGGCGAGGTGGCCCTGTTCGCCCAGGAGCTCGACGACGAGGGCAACATCGTCTCCGAGTGGCGCGAGGAGCCCAAGGACTTCGGCCGCATCGTGGCGCAGACCGCCAAGCAGGTGCTCCTCCAGCGCCTGCGCGAGGCCGAGCGCGAGGTCACCTACGGCGAGTTCGTCGGTCGCGAGGGCGACATCGTGTCGGGCCAGATCAGCCAGCAGGGCAACGTGACCCTGATCGAGCTGGGTCGCACCGAGGCGCTGCTGCCCTACGCCGAGCAGATCCCCAACGAGCGGCTCGAGCACGGCGCCCACACCCGGGCGGTCGTGATCGAGGTCCGCAAGCAGGCGCGCGGGGCGCAGATCGTCGCCTCGCGCACCCACCCGGCGCTCGTCGTCGGCCTGTTCGCCCTCGAGGTGCCCGAGATCGAGGAGGGCATCGTCGAGATCAAGGGGATCGCCCGCGAGGCCGGCCACCGCACCAAGGTCGCCGTCATGAGCAACGACGCCAACGTCGACGCGGTCGGCGCGTGCGTCGGCCCCGGCGGCCAGCGTGCCCGGGCGGTCCAGAAGGAACTCCACGCCGACGAGCTCGAGCGCATCGACATCGTCCGCTGGGCCGACGAGCCCGAGGACGTGGTCGCCAACGCCCTGTCGCCGGCCAAGGTCAGCAACGTCTACCTGTACCCGGACGACGGCACCGCGATGGTGATCGTGCCCGACTACCAGCTGTCGCTGGCGATCGGGCGCGAGGGCCAGAACGCCCGGCTCGCCGCCCGACTGACGGGGTGGCGCATCGACATCAAGTCCGAGACGCAGTTCGCCGAGGAGCAGCGCGCCTTCCAGGAGGCGTTCGACCAGGGGCTCATCGACGAGTACGGCAATCCGCTGTCCGCCGAGGGCGAGGCTGCCATCGAGGCTGCGGTGCAGACCGCCGAGGCGGCCCGTCAGACCGCCCTCGACGAGGGCGAGCAGCCCGGTGCCGCGGGCGACGCCGCACCGGCAGCAACCGAGGAGTCGGGCGCCTAGCGCCAGGGACCGCACGTGGTACCGCTCCGGCGGATCCGCGTGCTGCCACGCCCGGTTCCGGACGTCCCGAACCAATGTCCGGGCAGCCAGGTCGAACCAGCAGCCGTCGAGGAAGTACCCTTGTCGCGCGAAGCCTCCCGTCAACCGGTCCGGACCTGTGTTGCCTGCCGTACCGCGCGCCCCCAGCGTGAGCTGCTGCGGTTGGCCCGGACACCCGACGGAATCCGTTTCGACACGAGTTGGCGCCTGCCCGGCCGGGGCGCCCATCTCTGCCCCGATCCCCGTTGCCTCGAGGTCGCCGCACGCCGTGGCGCCGCCGCACTCCGGCGCGCGCTCCGCGGCGGCTCCGAGGCAGAGGTGCTCGCGGCACTCGCGGCGATCCGCGACGACGGCCACACGATCAGCGCCCAAGGCGACGGCCCCGCGACGGGGTCCGACGAAGACGTGCAGCAGCACCAGGTGCCGGACGGCACCGTGAGGAGCGAGAACGCGTGAGCAACAAGGTCCGCGTCTACGAACTGGCGAAGGAAAGCGGCCTCCACAACAAGGAGGTCCTCCGTCGTCTGACCGACCTCGGCGTCGATGCCAGGAGCCACTCCTCGTCCATCTCGGACGGGGACGCGGCGAAGTTCCGGGAATCGCTCGGCAAGACCGAGGCCGAGCGACGTGCCGAGGAAGAGGCCCGGCGACAGCGCGAGCAGGCGGAACTCGAGCGGTACCGCTCGATCCAGGCCGCCGCGCCGCCGGAGGGCAAGAAGGCCGCCAAGGTCCTGCCGCCGCACCTGCGCAAGCAGCAGGAGGAGCAGGAGGCCGCCCGACGTGCCGCACAGGCCGTCCGGCCGTCGGCGCCCGAGGCGCCGGCCGCGGCCGAGCAGCCGTCGACGCCCCAGCCCACCGTCGGTGGGTCGGCAGCCGACCAGCCTGCCTCGACGCCGCCCGCGGCCGACCAGCCGCCTGCGGCCGGTGAGCCCGCGGCCGGTGGCCAGCCCGCGGCCGGGCAGCAGCCCGCCGCCGAGGGCTCGACGCCGCCGGAGGGCCCGGCCACGCCGGCGAGCCCGCCGCAGGCCCCGGCCGCCGATGCCGGTCGCGCGCCGCAGGCAGCCGCCGGCGGCGACGCCGGACGCCGCATGCCGGGTGCGCCACCGCCGCGGCTCAAGCCCGGTGAGGCGCCGCTGCGTCCGCCGTCGCAGCGTGGCCCGGTCCCGCCGCCGAGCGTGACCGGTGGCGGCGTGGCGCCGGTCCGTCGCAGTGAGAGCAGCCTGCCCCAGGAAGGTTCGGGGCGCCGGTCGATCCCGCCGCCGCTGCGCAAGGCGCCGGCGCGTCCGCAGCCCCAGCCGGGTGCTCCCGCCGGACGTGGTGGTCCTGCCGGTGCCGGCCGCGGTGGTCCCGGCGGTGCGCCGGGCGGCAACCGCGGCGGAGCTCCCGGCGGCGCCAACCGCGGCGGTGGCCGCGGGGCTCCGAGCGGGCCCCCGGGCTCGCCCTACCGTCAGCCGGTCGGTCGTGGTGGCCCCGGTGGCGGGCCGGGCGGTGGTCCCGGCGGTCCCGGCGGCGGCCGTGGCGGTCCAAGCGGCCCCGGGGGGACCGGTGGCCCGGGTTCGGGCAAGACCCGGCGCAAGAAGAAGAAGGAGAAGCAGAGTCCGGCCGAGCAGGAGCTCGCGCGTGGGCCGCGGCGTCGTGACGTGCCGATCGAGGACATGATCTCGGTCGAGCGCGTCGAGGTCCTCTCCGGCATCACCGTCGGTGAGCTCGCCGACAAGCTCGGGGTGCCCGGTGCGGCCCTGGTCAAGAAGCTGTTCGAGATGGGCGAGATGGCGACGGTGCAGCAGACGCTGCCCGACGACACCGTCGAGATCATCGGTGCCGACCTCGGCGTCGAGATCTACTTCATGTCCGAGGAGGAGCTCGAGTTCGGCATCGAGACCGCCGACGACCCGGAGAACCTCGAGGGGCGTCCGCCGGTCATCACCGTCATGGGCCACGTCGACCACGGCAAGACGCTGCTGCTCGACGCCATCCGCAACACCGACGTCGTGTCGGGCGAGGCGGGCGGCATCACGCAGCACATCGGCGCGTACCAGATCAGCAAGGACGGGCGTCTGATCACCTTCATCGACACCCCGGGTCACGAGGCCTTCACGGCCATGCGTGCCCGCGGTGCCCAGGTGACCGACGTGACCATCCTGGTGGTCGCCGCCAACGACGGCGTCATGCCCCAGACCCGGGAGGCCATCGCCCACGCGAAGGCCGCCGAGGTCCCGATGGTGGTCGCGATCAACAAGGTCGACCTCGAGGGTGCCGACCCGATCCGCGTCAAGACGCAGCTGACCGAGCACGACGTCGTCGCCGAGGACTTCGGTGGCGAGGTGCCCATGGTCGAGGTCTCGGCCAAGACCGGGCAGGGGCTCGACGAGCTGCTCGAGGTGGTGCTGCTGCAGGCCGACCTGCTCGAGCTGCAGGCCAACCCGGACAAGGACGCCCGCGGTCGTGTCGTCGAGGCCCACCTCGACAAGGGACGCGGTCCGGTCGCCACGGTGCTGGTGCAGAACGGCACCCTGCGCCGCGGCGACATCCTGGTCGCCGGCACCGCCGACGGCAAGATCCGTGCCATGTTCGACGAGAACGGCAACCAGGTCGACGAGGCCCTGCCGGCCCGTCCGGTGCAGATCATCGGCCTCAACGACGTACCGGAGGCCGGCGACGAGTTCCGTGTCGTGGACGCGGAGCGCTTCGCCCGCGACGTGGCCGAACGCCGCTCCGCGCGCGAGCGGCGCAAGGAGCTCGCCGACCGTCGGCCGAGCACCCTCGAGGAGTTCACCTCCGCGGTCCAGGCCGGCGACAAGGCGACCCTCAACGTCATCATCAAGGCCGACGTGTCCGGGTCCGCCGAGGCGCTCGAGGACGCCCTGCTCAAGCTGGAGCTCGACGAGGTCCAGGTGCGGGTCATCCAGAAGGGCGTCGGTGCGATCACGCAGGGCGACGTCCGGCTCGCCGAGGCCTCGGACGCGATCATCGTGGCGTTCAACGTCCGTCCGGGCCCCAACGCCCGCGACGAGATCGACCGCTCCGGCGTCGACGTCCGCACCTACCGCATCATCTACGAGGCGATCGAGGACATCGAACGCGCCGTCAAGGGTCTGCTCGCGCCCGAGTTCCGCGAGCAGATCATCGGCGAGGCCGAGGTCCGCGAGATCTTCAAGGTCCCGCGTGCGGGGTTCGTCTTCGGGTGCATGGTCACCCGCGGCGAGATCCAGCGCGACGCCGGCGTCCGCGTCATCCGTGAGGGTGTCGTGATCGCCGAGGACCGGATGACGTCGCTGCGACGCTTCAAGGACGACGTACGCGAGGTCCGCGAGGGCTTCGAGTGCGGTATCGGCCTCGAGAAGTTCCAGGACGTCAAGGAAGGTGACGTCTTCGAGGCGTACGTGACCGTCGAGGTCGCCCGCGACTGAGGTTGGTCGCCGCCGCCCCGGCCGCACGCGGCCGGGGCGGCGGGAACCACGGCCAGCAGGAGGAGGCCTCCGTGAGCTCCGGGGACGGACGAGTCCACTTCGGGGTCGCGCGGGTGGATCTGCACCTTCCCGGCGTCGACAGCCTCAAGGGCAAGCGCGCGCTGCTCAACCGGGCCAAGTCGGCCCTCGGCAACGAACTCGGCGTCTCGGTGGCCGAGGTCGGCGAACAGGAGCGCTGGCAGCGTGCCGTGCTCGGGGTGGCCGTGGCCGCATCGAGTGCCACCGGGGTCGACCGGGTGCTCGACCGCATCACCGCCGTGCTCGAACGCGACCCGCGCGTCGTCGTGCTCGGTCGTGCCGACCTCGCGGACACCCTCGACGCCGACGCGAGTGGCCTGCCGCCACTTCCCTGAGCATCCCACGCCCGGTGCGGCGACGCCCGGTGCGGTGGCGTCCGCTGCGGCACCCCCGCGGACCGACCCGAGGAGCCCACCATGGCAAAGAAGCGCAACCCCCGTGTCGACCGGGCCGTACGCGAGGCGGTCGCCGACCTGCTCGAGTCCGAGATCGCCGACCCACGCCTGCGGTTGATCACCATCACGGAGGCGGAGGTCACCCAGGACCACGAGGTGGCGACCATCTACTACTCGACGCTCGACCCGTCGCTGGTGTCGGGCGACCCGCGGCGCACCGGTGGGGACCGGCTGTTCGAACCCCACGAGGTCGAGGCGGGATTCGAGGCCGCCGCGCCCCGGCTGCGTGGGCTGGTGGGGCGTCGTGCGCGTCTGCGGACCTCACCCGAGCTGCGCTTCCGTCCCGACCCGGTGGTCGAGCAGGCCAACCGCGTCGAACAGCTGTTGCGCGAGCTCGGGCAGCAGAACGAGGCTGGCGACGAGGACCCCGCACCGTGACGAGCCGGGAAGGCCCAACGTGGCTCGAGGACCTCGACCCGGAGGTCCTCGACGCGGCGGTGCAGCGGCTCGCCGCGTGCGCGCACGCGGGGGGACGGATCGTGCTGGCCGCGCACGTCGGGCCCGACGGTGACGCGCTCGGTGCGGCCCTGGCGTTGCACGTCGCGTTGTCGGGTCTCGGGGCCAGGACCGTGCCGACCGTCGGCGAGGAGCCGCTGAAGGTGCCCGCGCCGCTGGCGGACCTGCCCGGTGTGCGCGACCTCGTGCCGCCCTCGGCACTGCCCGACCCGGCGGACGTGGACCTGCTGGTCACGCTCGACGCGGCGAGTCCGGCACGACTCGGCAGCATCAGCCGTCTGCTGGACGCGCGGGTGCCCACGATCGTCGTCGACCACCACGCGGCGAGCACCGAGTTCGGCGACCTGCGGCTGGTGGCCCCGCGGGCCGCCGCGACGGTCCTGGTCGTCGACGAACTGCTGCACCGCCTCGGGGTGCCGCTCACGATCGAGCTCGCGACCTGCCTGTACGTCGGGCTCGTCACCGACACGGGCCGCTTCGGTCACGCGTCGACGGACCGGGCCGCGATGGAGTTCGGTGGGCGGCTGATCGACGTGGGGGTCGCGCACGCGGAGCTGACCCGGCGGCTGTACGGCACCTCGTCGCTCGGGGAGCTCCGGCTGTTGGGACGCGCCCTCGACCGGCTCGCGTTCGTGGCGGACGTCTCGCTCGTGCACACCCACCTGACCCGCGAGGAGCTGGAGCGCACCGGGACCGGCCTGGAGGCCACCGAGGCCCTGATCGACGTGGTCCGCACCGCCGACGTGGCCGAGGTCGCGCTGGTGTGCAAGCCGGCGCCCGACGGCACCTGGCGGGCGTCGTTGCGCTCGCACGGCGGGGTCGACGTCGGCGCGGTCGCCGAGCGCTTCGGAGGCGGTGGCCACGCGTTCGCGTCCGGGTTCAGCGCCACGGGTCCGATCGACGACGTCGTCGCGGCGGTCGTCGCCGCACTGCGGGAGCACTGAATGGGTCGCCGACGCCGCAGCCCGGACGATCTCGACGGCGTGCTCGTCGTCGACAAGCCGGCGGGACCGACGTCGCACGACGTCGTCCAGACCGTACGACGTGCCGCCGGTCAGCACCGGGTCGGCCACACCGGGACCCTCGACCCGCCCGCGACCGGCGTGCTCGTGCTCTGTCTCGGCCGCGCGGCCAAGCTGGTCCGGTTCCTGCAGGCCGGGCAGAAGACCTACGCCGCCCGGATGGTGCTCGGCGTCACGACCTCCACCCAGGACGCCGAGGGTGAGGTGCTCGCCCGGGCTTCCGCGCGCGGGGTCGACGAACGGCGGCTGTGCGAGGCACTGACGCGCTTCCAGGGGGAGCTCGACCAGGTGCCGCCGATGGTGTCGGCGGTCAAGGTCGGCGGCGAGCGCCTGCACGAGCTGGCCCGCCGCGGCGAGGAGGTCGAGCGTGAGGCGCGGCGCGTCACGGTCCACGACCTGATGCTCGACGCCTTCGACACCAGCGACCCGGACCACCCCAGCGTGTCGTTGCTGGTGACCTGCTCGTCGGGCACCTACGTCCGCACGCTCGCCCACGACATCGGCGAGACCCTGGGGGTCGGTGCCAGCCTGCTCGCGCTGCGACGGCTGGCCAACGGCCCGTTCGGTGTCGAGGACGCGCACGACCTCGACACCGTGCGCGCCGCGGGCACCGACGGCAGCTTCCGGCAGCTGGTGCTGCGTCCCGAGGACGCGGTGGCGCGGGCGCTGCCCGGTGTCGAGGTCGACGACGCCGAACTGGCGCTGGCCCTGACCCAGGGCAAGCCGGTGCTGCCCGCGCAGGGCCGCGAGGGCGTCTACGCCGTGCGTCACGGCGATCGACTGCTCGGGCTGTACGCCGATCGCGGTCCGACCGCGCGCTCCGAACTGGTCTGGACGCGTCCGCACGAGCTGCACGCAGCAGGAGGAGCCGCCGGGTGAGCGAGGTACACCGCGCCGACGTCCACGAACTGGGTGAGCTGACCGCCGTCGACTCGGTGGTCACGATCGGCAACTTCGACGGCGTCCACCGCGGCCATCAGGTGCTGCTGCGACGGACGGTCGACGCGGCACGGGACCGCGACGCCCGGGCGGTCGCGATCACCTTCGACCCGCATCCCGCGGCGGTGCTGCGTCCGGGCAGTGAGCCGCCGCGACTGCAGTCGGTCGACGAGCGCGTCGCGGCCCTGTGCGCGCTCGACCTCGACCTGGTGGTGGTGCTCGCCTTCACCCGGGAGCTGTCGCACCTCTCCCCGCAGGCGTTCGTCGAGGACGTGCTGGTCCGGCCGCTGGGCACCCGTCGGCTGATCGTCGGGACGAACTTCCGCTTCGGGCACAAGGCCGCCGGTGACGTGGTGACGCTCGTCGAAGCCGGCGACGTCCACGGGTTCGAGGTCGAGGCCGTCACCCTGCGGGAACTGGAGCACCGTCCGATCTCGTCCACGCAGGTCCGACGCTCCCTCGCCGACGGGGACCTCGGCTGGGCGAACCTGGCACTGGGGCGGCCCTACGCGGTGCGCGGGGAGGTCGTCCCGGGGGACGGTCGTGGTCGCACCATCGGGGTGCCGACGGCGAACGTGGCGGTCGACGACGGCCGGCTCGTGCCCGCCAACGGCGTGTACGCCGGGACGGCCTCGGTCGAGGGCTCGTCGTGGCCGGCCGTCACCAACGTCGGTCGACGGCCGACGTTCGCGGGCGCGACCCGGACCGTCGAGGTCCACCTGCTCGACGCCGACCCCGATCTGTACGGTCGTGAGCTGACGTTCGCGTTCGAGCACCGCCTGCGCGACGAGCAGCGCTTCGACGGCGTCGAGGCCCTGGTCGCCCAGATCCACACGGACATCGCCACGGCGCGGGAGCTGCTCGGCTGAGGACGGCGCACCTCGTCCGGACAGACTGCACGAGGATCACATCCGTGGGTGGGGTCGCCCGACCGTGACGCGGTCACCTCCTCGGCCCCGACCGAGGCCCTCACGGCCGTTCGACGTCGGTGGTTCGGCGGTCATCCGTCCCCGCAGCACCCATGTTGGTCGCCCGGCCATGACACAGGCCATCACCGACACGCGTCCAGGAGCTGCCATGAGCCGCGACCCGAACACCGCCAACACCACCAACACGGCCGGCACCGCCGGCAAACACCCCGCCCAGTACCTGGCCCTCGCGATCGGGGTGCTCTACGTCCTGATCGGGATCGCCGGGTTCTTCGTGACCGGCTTCGACGGCTTCGCCGACCCGGACGGGGAGCTGCTGCTCGGGGTCTTCGAGGTCAACCCGCTGCACAACATCGTCCACCTGCTGATCGGTGCCGCCGGCCTGGCGCTGTGGAACCGGCTCGACCGGGCCCGCATCTACGGCTGGTTGCTCGCGATCGGCTACGGCGCCACGTTCGTCTACGGACTGTTCGTCGCCAACACCGACGACCAGGCCAACTTCCTGGCCCTGAACCAGCCCGACAACTGGCTGCATCTGGGCAGCGCCCTGGCCGGTCTCGCCATCGCCCTGTGGCCGGCGCGCGACCGCGACCACAGCGCCGCCGGGCGTCGCTGACCGACCGCACCGAGGCGCCGCACCCGGCCGCCGCCGACGACACGTCGGCGGCGGTCGCCGCTTGTAGGCTGCCGCGCCCGGGAACGCCATCGGATCCACGAAGCGACGCAGGAGTTCGACCGTGCCGCCCACCATCGGGGTCGTCGGGGGCGGGCAGCTCGCCCGCATGCTGCTGCCGTCCGCCGCCCGACTCGGCCTCCCCCTGGTCTTCCTCGCCCGGCCGGGTGACGCGGTCGGTGCCGTGTGGCCCGCGGTGCTCTCCGGCGAGCCGGACGCCGACGGACTGCGCCGGCTCGCCGCACGGGTCGACGTGGTCACGGTCGAGCACGAGCTGGTCGACCTCGACACGATGCAGACGCTCCAGGACGCGGGCACGCCCGTGCGCCCGTCCGCCGCGACCCTGGCGATCGCGACCGACAAGGTCCGCCAGCGCGAGGTGCTCGCCGCGGCCGGCGTGCCGGTCGCGCCCTGGACGCTGGCCGGCGACCTCGACGCGATCGGCGCCTTCGGCGACGTCCACGGATGGCCGCTGGTGCTCAAGCGGCCCCGCGGTGGCTACGACGGCCGCGGCGTGTGGGTGGTCGACGACCTCGACGCGGCCCGTACCGTCCTCGACGAGGTCGACGGTGACCCGCTGCTGGTCGAACCGAAGGTGACGTTGACCGGTGAGCTCGCCGTGCTGGTCGCCCGACGTCCCGGGGGCGAGACGGTCGTCTACGACCCGGTCGAGACCGTGCAGGTCGACGCGATGTGTCGCGAGGTGCTCCAGCCACCCCGGGTCCCCGCTGCCGTCGCCGCCCGGGCCCGCGAGCTCGCCGCCCTGGTGGCCGACGCGATCGGCTCGGTCGGCATGCTGTCGGTCGAGCTGTTCGTCAGCGGGGAGCAGGTGTTGCTCAACGAGCTCGCCGCCCGCCCGCACAACGCCGGCCACCTGACGATCGAGGGGACCGTCACCTCGCAGTTCGAGAACCACCTGCGCGCCGTCGCCGACCTGCCGCTGGGGTCGCCCGCGTCGCGGGGGCCGGCCGTGATGGTCAACGTCGTCGGCGGTCCCGTCGACCCGCAGCAGCGGCTGGCCGAGACGCTGGCCGCCGAACCGGCCGTCGCCGTGCACCTGTACGGCAAGGATCACCGGCCCGGGCGCAAGCTCGGGCACGTCACCGCGACCGGCGACGACCTCGAGACCGTCCGCGGGCGGGCGCTGCGAGCTGCCGACCGCCTGACCGCACCAGCCGAGGAGGCATCGTCGTGAGCGTCGCCGTCGTCATGGGCTCCGCGTCCGACCACCCCGTGATGGGTGAGGCCGCCGAGACCGTCCGCCGCTTCGGGGTGTCCTGCCTCGAGCAGGTGGTCTCGGCCCATCGGATGCCCGACGAGATGCTGCGGTTCGGGCACGAGGCCGCCGACCGCGGCATCGACGTGATCATCGCCGGAGCCGGGGGAGCCGCCCATCTGCCGGGCATGCTGGCCAGTGTCACCCACCTTCCGGTCATCGGGGTGCCGGTGAAGCTCAAGGCACTCGACGGACTCGACTCGCTGCTCTCGATCGTGCAGATGCCCCGCGGCGTGCCGGTCGCCACCGTCGCGATCGACGGTGCCGCCAACGCGGGCCTGCTCGCGCTGCGCATCCTCGCCACGCGCGACGCCGAGCTCGCCGCGCGGTTGCGCGCGCACCGCGAGGAGCTCGGTGAGGAGGCCCGCCGACGCGGCCGGGACCTGTTCGGCGAGGCCTGACGCTCCCGCGCCGCCGCGCGGCGGCCTACCGTCGTCGGCCGACGACGGCAGGAGTGGCTGGTGACGCCGGTGCCTTTGATCGACGCGATCTTCCTGGTGGGGGAGCGGCGGGGGCGTCCGCTGCACGTCGGCGGCCTGCAGCTGTTCGAGCCGCCCGCCGACGCCGGGCCCGACTTCACCAGGCAGCAGTACCGCGACGCACTGGCCCACGCGCCGGCGCCGCTGTTCCGACGCCGGCCGGTCCGTTCGCTCGGCGGGGTGGGTCCGTGGACCTGGGCCGACGACGACGACCTCGACCTCGAGTACCACGTGCGCCACTCGGCGCTGCCGCATCCCGGTGGCATCCGCGAACTGCTGACGCTGGTGTCCCGGCTGCACGGCACGATGCTGGACCGCAACCGGCCGCTGTGGGAGAGCCACGTCATCGAGGGCCTCGACGACGGACGCCTGGCGATCTACTCCAAGGTGCACCACGCCCTGATCGACGGCACCGGTGCGATGCGCTGGCTACTGCGTTCGCTGAGCACCGACCCCGACGCGCGCGGGATGGCACCGCCGTGGTCGTTGCCGGCCCGGCCGCCCAGCGAGTCGTCGACCGACGACGACGAGCCCTCGGGTGGTCTGCTGAGCTCGGTCACCGGCAGCGTCGCCGACGAGGTGAGCTCGCTCGGGCGCTCGTTCGGGCAGGCCTCCTCGACCGCGGTACGCGCGGTGCGACAGTCGCTGGAGGACCGCGCCACCGCGCTGCCCTACCAGGCGCCACGGTCCATGCTCAACCAGCCGATCACGGGGGCGCGCCGGTTCGCGGCCCAGTCGTGGCCGCTGGAACGGATCCGTGCGGTCGGCCGTGACACCGGCGCGAAGGTCAACGACGTGGTCCTGGCGATGACCGCCGGGGCGTTGCGCCGTTATCTGCTCGACCACGACGCGCTGCCCGAACGTCCGCTGATCGCGGCGGTGCCGGTGTCGCTGCGCGGCGGCGACGCGCCCGGACGCGGCAACGCCGTCGGGGTCGTGCTGTGCAACCTCGGCACCCACCTCGCCGACCCGATGGCACGGCTCGAGCTCGTGCACTGCTCGATGCGCGACGCGAAGAACGAGCTCGCCGACCTCGAACCGGCCGCGGTGCTGCTGCTGAGCGCGCTCAGCTTCGGCCCGGTGGCCTTCGGTCCGCTGTTCCGGTTCCGGCCCCTGCGCCGGCCGGCGTTCAACCTCGTCGTGTCCAACGTCCCGGGGCCGTCCGAGCCGCGCTACTACAACGGCGCCCGGCTCGACGGCATGTACCCGGCGTCGGTGCCCTACGACGGCCAGGCGCTCAACGTCACGGTCACCAGCCACGACGGGCAGCTCTCGTTCGGGCTGACCGGGTGCCGACGGCGGGTGCCCTCGCTGCAGCGGCTGCTCGACCATCTCGAGGCGTCGCTGACCGAGCTCGAGGAGGCGGCGTGAGCGGCGTGCCCGGCGGTCACGTTCCGACCGGGTCCTGGAGCGGAGCCAGCCGGTCGCCCCGCCCGAGCGCCGTCGCGGACGGAGGTGCCAGCAGGTAGCCCTGCACGAACCGGCAACCGGCAGCTGACAGGGCGTCGAGCTGTGCCGCGGTCTCCACGCCCTCGGCGACCAGTTCGATGTCCAAGGCGCGTGCCAGGGCGACGACGCCCTCGATCAGCGCGTCGGCGTCGGCGGTCTCGTGCAGTGCCGTCACGAAGCTGCGGTCGAGCTTGATCTGGTCGATGGGCAGACGCTGGAGCCACGACAGGGTCGAGAACCCGGTGCCGAAGTCGTCCAGGGCGATGCGGAGCCCGAGCCGGCGCAGCTCGGTCAGCTGCTCGACCACGCCGGGCAGGTCGACCAGCGACCGCGACTCGATGACCTCCAACGTCAGCTGGCCGGGTTCGAGGTCGGCTGCGGCCAGGGCCGCCCGGACCGTGCCGGGCAGGCGCCGGTCGACCAGCGTCTGTGCCGAGAGGTTGACCGCCACGTGGGACGGCTCGTCGGTGTCGGTCCAGGCACCGGCCGCGGCGGTCGCGGCACGCAGTGCCCACAGGTCGAGGTCCGCGACGCTGCCGCTGTGCTCGGCGGCCGGCAGGAACGCGGCCGGCGAGAGCAGGCCCAGTTGCGGGTGTGGCCAGCGGACCAGCGCCTCCTGGGCGGCGACACCACCGACGACGGTCCGTCCGTCGTGGTGATCGAGCCGCACGACCGGCTGGAAGTGCAGGGTCAGCTCGTCCTGGGTGATGGCGCGGCGCAGCTCGGCGACGGTCGAGCGGTCGACGGTGGCCCGGCGGGGGGCCTCGTCGGCGTCGGCCACCTGGTTGCGGCCCCGCTGCTTGGCGACGTACATCGCGGCGTCGGCGCGCCGCAGCAGCCGGTCGCCGTCGTCGTCGGCATGGCAGACGGCCACGCCGACGCTGGTGGTCACGCGCACCTCGCGGCCGTCGAGTCGGAACGGGGTCGCGAACTGTGCGGTCAGGCGATCGGCGATCTCGCGGGCCACGAGGTCGACGTCGGGTGCGCACACGACGATCGCGAACTCGTCACCGCTGAGGCGCGCGACCGAGTCGCCACCGCGCAGCAGGGAGCGCAGACGCGCCGCGACCTGCCGCAGCAGTTCGTCGCCGATGGCGTGTCCGAGCCGGTCGTTGACCTGCTTGAAGTCGTCGAGGTCGCAGAACAGCACCGCCACGGCGTTGGGTGCCGACGCGGTCTCGAGACACACCTCGAGGTCCTGCATAAACAGCGCCCGGTTGGGCAACCCGGTGAGTCCGTCGTGGTGGGCCTGGTGGCGGACCTGGGCCAACAGCCGGGCGTTGTAGAGCGCTGCGGCCGACTGCTTCGCCAGGCCGTCGAGACCGCTGGACGCGGCCTCGTCGGGCCAGGAGTCGGGTGCCTGCGGACCGTGGGCGGCGGTGAGCACGCCGAGCAGCTGGTCGCCGGCGATGAGCGGTACCGCCAGGACGTGGTCGGCGCCGGCCGCCTGCAGCAACTGGCGCATCGACGGGCTGGCCCCGGCGCGGCGCAGCAGGGCCGGTTCCAGACGGGTCAGCATCCGGGCCAGTTCGGGCGTGTCGTCGGGACGCAGCGCGGCCGCGAGCAGTGCGTCGTGCTCGTCGGCGGCCAGCCCCACGGTCGCCGAGGCCCGCAGCGAACCGACGGCCGGGTCCCACCGCAGCAGCGTGGACCGTCGGGCACCGGTGATGGCGGGCACGGCCTGGACCGTGACGGTGGCCACCTCGTCCTCGCTGCGGGTCAGCGACAACCGGTGCGCCAGGACGAGCAGGTCGTGCGCGCGGGCCTCCCCGCGCCGCGACGCCTCCGAGGCCAGCACGAGGTCCAGCGCGGCGGCGGCGTGGGCCGCATAGGAGGCCAACAGCGTGCGCTCCTCCTCGAAGCCGCGGTGGCTCGGGGCGTAGACCGCGGCGAGGCGCCCGTAGTGTCGCCGGGCGCTGGCCACGTCGACGACCACGATGTTGGGACCGAGGTACTCCCCGGCCAGCAGCCGCCGGCCCAGGTCGCCGGCCTCGGCCGGCTCGAGTCCGGCGCTGTGGACCAGCCGTTTGACGCCGTCGGCGTGCTGCACGGCCAGCAGGTAGGCCGGGGCGACGACCGCCGAGGCGGCCCGCTCGGTGATCCTCGCCAGTGCGGCGTGCAGGTCGTCGCTGTCCACCAGGTCGGACGCGGCCGACTGCAGCGCGTGCAGTTGCCCGCGCAGCGCCCGCAGCTCCGTGCTCGTCGGCGCCGGGATGGACGTCCCGCGGCGCCGCTGCCACCACCGCGGGCGGGTCCGCCAGGTCACCCGGTAGTGGCACGCGTCCGCGCCGTCGGACTCGCAGGCGAGGTGTTCGACGTGCGCCGCCGGCAGACCGAAGAAGGCCGGCACGGTGGAGATCAGCCCGCGTGCGTAGTCGCAGTCGAGCCGGGAGTGCACGTAGCCGTCGTGGAGGACGTAGACGATCTCGGCATGCTGCTTTCCGACCTCGAGCATCGTCATCGTCGAGGTGGTGGAGAACTTGGTCACCGCGCTCGGCAACTGGCGGAAGACCTGCTGCGGCGAGCCCAACGTCCGGATCAGCAGCACGATGGCGGGCGCGAGGCTGGTGTTGGCCAGCGCCGTCGCCCCGATCGCGAAACAGGCGTCGGGGTCGTCGAGCACCTCGACCGCGGCCGCGAACAGGCGGATCCGCGTGTCGTAGGCGAACCACCGCCGCTCGTCGGACAGTTCGGTCGACGTGAACGGGACCCCGGCCAGCGCGAGCAGGCGTTCGACGCCCTGCTCGCCGGCCCGCTGCCGCACGTGGCCGACGATCAGCGCCGTGGTCGCGGCGGCGGTCTCGCGTGTCTCGGCCGGCGCGTCCCCGACCGGGTCACCGCCCGCGCGTCGCCTGACTGCCATAGCGACGTCCCCGTCCGTTGTCGTCGATGTCCGCGCGGCAACCCGTGCTGCGGTCCACCCGACACCCGTCGGCCGGCAGGCGGACGGCAGCAGCACCCGGTCGACGCACCTCGCACCACGTGCGCCCACCGCTTGCCGGACGGCGGACGGCGGCTACACTGGGGACGCGCGGTCCATCGGGGCCGCGTTCACCGTGCCCGTTCGGGTGTCGGGGTTCCCTGATCGATGCTGCGCGCTTCGTGGCCGCACGCCTCGCAGATCCCCCGCGACGAGTGCTCGTCACCCGGCGAGGCAGGGCCCGACCACGACAGGAGAACCCCTTGGCTGCCGTCCTTCCCGACGACAAGCAGGAGATCATCGCCCGTTTCGCGCAGAGCGAGGGCGACACCGGCTCCCCCGAGGTCCAGGTGGCGCTGCTGACCAAGCGCATCAGCCACCTGACCGAGCACCTCAAGACGCACAAGCACGACCACCACTCGCGGCGTGGGCTGCTGATGCTGGTCGGTCAGCGTCGACGGCTGCTGAACTACCTGCGTGACAAGGACATCGAGCGCTACCGCGCGCTCATCGCGGAGCTCGAGCTCCGCCGCTGAACCGACCGAGCCGGGGTCCGCGACCCCGGCTCGTTCGTTTCGTCTGACAACCGACATCCCGCGACCCGACCCGTACCGACCGGGACGGTCGGTCGTCAGTGGAGACGTCTCGGTGGCCGCCGTCGCGGCGCCCGAGCCGCCCCCACTGATGCACCGGCAGCCCTCCCGGCGGGCGGACGTCGTCGCGGACCCATCACGACGAGGAGGCCCACGTGGGCACGCTCGGAACGTACGAACACAACGTCGAGATCGACGGCAAGACCATCACCTTCGAAGCCGGCACCCTGGCCCAGCAGGCCGGTGGCGCGGTCGTCACCACCCTCGGTGACACGAAGGTCCTGACGACCACCACGGCGTCGAAGCAGCCCAAGGACTTCCTGCCGTTCTTCCCCCTCACCATCGAGGTCGAGGAGCGGATGTACGCCAACGGGCGCATCCCGGGCTCGTTCTTCAAGCGCGAGGGCCGTCCGTCGGAGAACGCCATCCTGGTGTGCCGGCTGACCGACCGCCCGCTGCGCCCGACGTTCGCCGAGGGACTGCGCAACGAGGTCCAGGTCGTCAACACCGTCGTGCAGACGGTGCAGTTCGACCCCTACGACGTCGTCGCGATGAACGGCTCGTCGCTGTCGACGATGCTCTCGGGCCTGCCGTTCGCCGGCCCGATCGCCGCCGTGCGCTACGCGATGCTGCGCGACGGCTCCTGGATCGCCTTCCCCTCCTTCGAGGAGCTCGAGGAGGAGGCGGTCTTCAACATGGTGATCTCCGGCCGCGTCGAGGACGACGGCGAGGTCGCCATCCTCATGATCGAGGCCGAGGCCACCCCGGACGCGTGGGTGAAGGTCGAGATGGGCGCCCCGGCGCCGACCGAGCAGGTCGTCGGTCAGGCCATCGAGGACGTCAAGCCGATCATCAAGCAGCTGTGCGAGGCGCAGCAGGCGTTCGTCGACGAGGTCGGCGCCCGTGACGCGGGCGAGTTCCCGCTGTTCGTCGACTACACCGACGAGGTCTTCGACGCCGTCTGGGGCTTCGCCGCCGACCGGGTCACCTCGATCTACCGCGACGCCGAGCTGACCAAGGCCGAGCGCAACGACCAGCTCGACGTCGTGCGCCAGGAGTCGATCGCGCACGTGGTCGCCGACGGCCCGGAGGACCTCGACGAGGACGCCCGTGGCAAGCAGGCGTCCGAGGCGTTCCGCTCGACCGAGAAGAAGGTCGTGCGCCAGCTGATCGTCGACGACGGCTTCCGCATCGACGGGCGCGGCCCGAGCGACCTGCGGCAGCTGAGCGCCGAGGTCGGCGTGCTGCCCAAGACCCACGGATCGGCGCTGTTCCAGCGCGGCGAGACCCAGGTCCTGTCGGTCCTGGCGCTGGGCACCCAGCGCGACGGACAGCGGCTCGACACCCTCGACCCCCAGGACGAGAAGCTGTTCCTGCACCACTACAACATGCCGCCCTACTCGACCGGTGAGGCCGGCCGGGTCGGCAGCCCCAAGCGTCGCGAGATCGGCCACGGTGCGCTGGCCGAGCGTGCCCTGATCCCGGTCCTGCCCGAGCAGGACACCTGGCCGTACGCGATGCGGGTCGTCTCCGACGTCCTCAGCTCCAACGGCTCGACCTCGATGGGGTCGGTGTGCGCCGCGTCGATGGCGCTGATGGACGGCGGTGTGCCGGTGCACGCGCAGGTCGCCGGTATCGCGATGGGGCTGGTGTACGAGAACGGCAAGTACACCACCCTGACCGACATCCAGGGCGTCGAGGACTTCTTCGGCGACATGGACTTCAAGGTCGCGGGTCCCGAGAACTTCATCACCGCGCTGCAGTTGGACACCAAGCTCGCCGGCATCCCGGCCAACGTCCTGCAGGACGCGCTGCTGCAGGCCCGCGACGCCCGCCTGCAGATCCTCGAGGTGATGAACGACGCCATCGGCGAGCCGCGCGACGAGGTCGCCGAGACCGCCCCGCGGGTCGAGATCGTCAGCATCCCGCAGGACAAGATCGGTGCGGTCATCGGCCCGCGCGGGGCGATCATCAAGGAGCTGGTGGAGGTCACCGGCGCCCAGATCGACGTCGACGAGGAGGACGGCCGCGGCGTCGTCAAGATCTACGCCAGCTCCCGTGAGCAGGCGCAGGACGCCCTCGACCGGGTCAACGCGATCGCCAACCCGCAGCTGCCCGAGGTCGGCGAGCGCTACAGCGCCACGGTCGTCAAGACGGTCGACTTCGGCGCCTTCGTGAACCTCACCCCGGGGACCGACGGGCTGCTGCACATCTCCGAGCTGTCGAAGATGGCCGGCAAGCGGCTCAACCACGCCGAGGACGCGGTCGAGGTCGGCCAGCAGGTACTCGTCGAGGTCAAGGACGTTCTCGACGGCGGTCGCAAGTTCAAGCTCGAGTACGTCGGTGAGCGTGCCGGCGGGAACGACGACGGCGACGCCGACGGTGGCGACGACGAGCCCCGTGGCGGCCGTGACCGTGGCGGTGACCGCGAGCGCGGTGACCGTGGCGGTGACCGCGAGCGCGGTGGCCGTGGTGGTGACCGTGAGCGTGGCGGTGACCGCGAGCGTGGCGGCGATCGTGAGCGTGGTGGCCGGGAGCGCGGCGAGCGTGGCGGTGATCGCGAGCGCGGTGGCCGTGGTGGTGACCGTGAGCGTGGCGGTGACCGGGACCGCGGTGGTGACCGGGACCGCGGTGGTGACCGTGAGCGTGGCGGTGACCGTGAGCGTGGCGGTGACCGTGAGCGTGGCGGTGACCGTGAGCGTGGCGGCCGCGAGGGCGGCGGCGACGGCGGGGGCGAGCGCACCCGCACGCGGACCCGCAGCCGCAGCCGCGAGCGCGACTGACCAGCCGAACCAGCGGCGGCCCCTCGGGACATTCCGGGGGGCCGCCTGCATGAAGGACCTGCCGTGCACCAGCTGACCCAGCTCGACTCCGGCATCACCGTCGTCACCGAGCACATGCCGGCCGTCCGCTCCGCGACGCTCGGCCTGTGGATCGGCGTCGGCTCCCGCGACGAGACCGGCGAGCAGGCCGGGTGCTCCCACTTCCTCGAACACCTGCTGTTCAAGGGCACGTCCCGGCGCAGCGCCCGCGACATCGCCGAGGCCCTCGACGCCGTCGGCGGGGAGATGAACGCGTTCACCTCCAAGGAGCTGACCTGCTTCTACGCGCGCGTGCTCGACCAGGACCTGCCGCTGGCGTTCGACGTGCTCGCCGACATGGTCGTCGACGCCACCAACGCCGAGGCCGACGTCGAGGCCGAACGCCAGGTCGTGCTCAGCGAGATCGACATCCACGTCGACACCCCCGACGACCTGGTGCACTCCGACTTCTCCGAGGTCGTCCTTGGGACGCACCCGCTGGCCCTGGAGACCCTCGGCAGCGCCGACTCGATCACCCGCATGACCCGCGACACCGTCGACGGCTACTACCGCCAGACCTACCGGCCGCACAACCTCACCGTCGCCGCCGCCGGCAACGTCGACCACGACGCGGTGGTCCGGCTCACCGACGAACTGCTCGGTGACCTGCATCGTCCCGGCGGTGCCCGGCCCGCGCGCGTGGCCCCGCGCGAGTTCGGTCGTGGCCAGGTGCGCGTCCGTCACCGCCCGACCGAGCAGGCCCACGTGGTCCTGGGTGTCCCCGGCCTGGCCCACCGCGACGAGGACCGCTGGGCGCTGCGGGTGCTCAACACGCTGCTCGGTGGCGGCATGTCGTCGCGGCTGTTCCAGGAGATCCGCGAGGTCCGCGGCCTGGCCTACTCCACCTACAGCTACACCTCGTCGTACACCGACGGCGGGTTGTTCGGCGCCTACGTCGGCACCGCCCCGGCAAAGGTCGACGAGGCGCTGCAGGTCCTGCGCGAACAGCTCGACGTCGTCGCCGACGAGGTGACCGCCGCCGAGGTCGAACGGGCCAAGGGTGCGCTGACCGGCGGGACGGTCCTCTCCCTCGAGGACTCCGGCTCGAGGATGTCGCGTCTGGGCAAGCAGATCGCCACCGGGGCCGACATCGTCACCGTCGACGACGCCCTGCTGCGCATCGGTGCGGTCACCGCCGACGACGTCCGCCGGGTCGCCGCCCGGGTGCTGCAGCAACCGCGCGACCTCGCCGTGGTCGGCCCGTTCGACGTCGGGGAGACCGACCGCTTCGCCGCCGCCGTCGCCTGACACCTAGGCTGCGCCGCCGAGCGACGAGGAGCAGGACGTGACCATCCGGGTGGGTGTCGTGGGGGCAGCGGGCCGCATGGGCGCCGAGGTCTGCCGTGCCGTGGCCGCAGCGGACGACCTCGAACTGGTCGCCGCGGTCGACCCCCACCACGCGGGCGTCGCCGTACGCGAGGCCACCGGCGTGGACACCGACCTCACCCTCGCCGGGGACCTCGACGCGCTGGTCGACGCCGGAGCCGAGGTGGTCGTCGAGTTCACCGGGCCGTCCGCGGTCGGCGCGAACCTGCGCTGGCTGCTCGAACACGACCTGCACGCCGTCGTCGGCGCCACCGGCATCGACGAGGCCGATCTCACGGTCGCGCGCGAACTCGCCGAGGCCCGCCCCGCCAACGCGCTGATCGCCCCGAACTTCGCCATCGGCGCCGTCCTGCTGATGCAGTTCGCCGCCGAGGCCGCCAGGTACCTCCCGCACGTCGAGATCATCGAGCTGCACCACGACCGCAAGGTCGACGCCCCCTCCGGCACCGCGCTGCGCACCGCCGAGCTCATCGCCGACGCCCGCGCCGAGATCCCCGACGCGCCGCTCGGTGACGACCGTCACCCCGGCGCCCGCGGCGCCGCCCACGCCGACGTGCGCGTCCACTCGGTGCGGCTGCCCGGCCTGGTCGCGCACGAGGAGGTCATCTTCGGCGGCACCGGACAGACCCTGACCCTGCGGCACGACTCCATCGACCGCACCTCGTTCATGCCCGGCGTCCTGCTCGGCTGCCGCAAGGTCGCCTCCCTCGACGGCCTCGTCGTCGGCCTCGAACACGTGCTCTGAATTCGTTGCCGCTGCTTCCTCTCGCTACGCGAGCGGGGGAGCGGACGGCGGGGTGCCGGACTGGTCAGCAGCGGCGGGGCCCGTTCCCCGGACTGGTCAGCAGCGGCGGTGTCCTCAGCGGCGGGGCGGGACGTCGACGCGGTCGAGGTCGGCGGCGACGTGGATGTCCAGACCCGGCGCCGCGGCCCGGGCCTGCGCGAGGTGCTCGGTCAGGTCCGGGTAGCGTTGCGAGAAGTGGGTCAGCACCACCCGGCGCGCTCCGCACTCCGCCCCGATGCGGGCCGCCTGGGTGGCGGTGAGGTGCCCCACCTCCTCGGCGAGTGCCCGCTGGTCGTCGAGGAACGTGGCCTCGATCACCAGTAGGTCCACGCCCGCCGCGAGCTCGCGGGCCCCGTCGCAGTCGCGCGTGTCCATCACGAACGCCATCGACTGTCCGGGACGCGGCACCGCCACCTCCTCGCGCCGGACCATGCGTCCGTCCACCTCGACCCGACCCTCGCGCAGCAGTTCGCGCCGCAGCGGGCCGGGCACGCGCGCGGCGGCCAGGAGCTCCGGGTCCGCCCGCCAGCCGTCGGGCTCGTCGATGCGCCACCCCACGGCCGGCTCACCGTGCTCGAGCGGTGCGGCCCGCAGCGTCACCGGCCCGAGGTCCAGCGGCGCGGTGGACGCGAGCTCGACGCCGCGCAGCACCACCGGTGCGGTGGCCTCGTACGGGGTCGCGTCACGCAGCCGGGCGATCGTGTCCGCGGCGGGGCGAGGATGGTGCACGGTCACCGGTGCGCTCAGCCCGTCGAGCGCCCGCCGCTGCAGCACGCCGGGCAACCCCAGGCAGTGGTCGCCGTGGGCGTGGGTGATGCAGACGTGGTCGATGCGGGACACCGGCAGGCCGGCATGCGTGAGCTGCCGCTGGGTGCCCTCACCCGGATCGAACAGGATCCCGAGCTCGTCCCACAGCAACACATGGCCGTTGTGGTTGCGGGTTCGGGTCGGGACCTGGCTCGCGGTCCCCAGCACCACCAGTTGGCGGGTCGACATCCTGGCTCCCTCGGCCGCGGCCACCGCGTCGCGGCGGCCGGTCGGGCCGCGACCGTAGTCAGTGCCGGTACGTGAGACCGACCGGACGCGGGGTGCGCTGTGGGCGTCGACGGGCGCACGTCGTCGTCCGTGACCCGCTACGGTCCGTGGCCCGGCCGATGGTCGGCTGGCCACAGCGCACGTGGGGAGGTGCGCAGCCCGTAGACGGGGGCACGCGACTCGTGGGGGACGACCCGCACGATCTCTGCGTCCCGGCTCGTGGCGCGAGGAGGTCGAGCGATGACGTCCGAGACCAACGACCGCTACCTCGACGCGATGCGCCGGTTCTCCGGCGACCTGCGCATGATGCGCCAGGTGTTCGCCTCGATGCAGCAACGCGACGTGATGCCGGGCGAGGGCCACTACCGCCTGTTGCTCAAGGCCCACCTCGACGCCCGCGACCTCGCGGGTGCCGGGGAGATCCTGACCGCGATGCAGGCCGCCGGGATCGCCGTCGAGGGCGCCACCCGCTGGGACGTCGCCATCGCCACGGGACGCGCCGGCCGCACCGACGAGGCGCTCGCGACGCTCGACGAGCTGCACCGCGAGAACGTCGAACCCGACGCCGACCATGCGCCCGCGGTGCTGCAGATCTACCTTGCCGCCGGTCGGTACCCGGCCGCCCGGGCCGTCGTCCGGCAGATGTCACAGCGTGGGCAGCTCGCCGCGGACGCCGACTACGAACGTCTGCTGCGCGACTGCCTCGACCGGCGGGCCATCAAGGACACCCGCACCGTCGTCGATCTCATGCTGCAGGTCGGACGGGCACCCTCGCCGCGGCTGTCGACCGAGCTGGTGGCGATGATGGCCCGGGCCGGGCACACCGACCGGGCCCTGGAGCTGCTCGAGCGCCTGTCCGAGGCCGGCGTCGACCTCCCCGGTGACGTACACACCGAACTGCTGCTCGCCCACGCCAAGGCCGGCGACGCCGAGGCCGCCGACCGCGCGCTCGTGGCCATGGAGGAGGCCGGCAGCCGACCGTCGAGCTTCCACCGCAACGCCGTGCTGCGTGCCCGCATCGCCGCGGGCGACGTCGACGGTGCCTGGTCGGTCGCGTTGGCGCTGGCCGCGGACGGGCGCATCCCCTCGGGAGAGAACCTCGAGGGTCTGATCGACGTGTCGCTGGCCGCGAACCGGGTCGCCGCCGCCAGCGGCGTGCTCGACTGGATGCTGATCCTCGGGGTGCCGGTGCCGCCGCAGAAGGCCGCCGACATCATCGGCCGTCACCTGCAGGCCGGCGAGCTCGACACCGGACTGATGCTGTTCGAGGTCGTGACCGCCAACGGCGTGCCGGCCGACCGCCGCACCGCCCGCGACCTGGTCGAGCGCCTCGTGCGGGCCAAGCGCCTCGACGAGGCCCGTGAGCTGCTCGAACGCCTGCGTGCGTCGGGCACCCTCACCCACGGACGCCACTACGGCTCGCTGCTCAACGGGTTGGTCGCCGCCAAGCGCGCCGACGAGGCCATCGCCCTGCTCCAGCACATGCTGTCGAAGAAGATCGTCCCGACCAGCGCGGATGCGTCCAAGCTGCTCGGCACGCTGATCCGGGGCGGGGACCTTGCCACCGCCGACGACCTGCTCGCATCCCTCGGGGACGCCGGGGTGGCCGTCGACGAGCCGACCTACCGCGAGCTGATGTGGGCGCACGCCCGCAAGGGACAGGCCGAGCCGGCCCGCGCCGTCTACGCCCGTATGGTCGCCGCGGAGATCACGCCCGACGAGCGCCACCAGAAGGCGCTCGAGTGGGCCTCGGGCGAGACCAAGCGCCGCCTGCCCGAAGACGGCGAGTCGGACGAGTCCGCCCCGGACTCGTCCGCCGACCAGGCGGCTGATGCCGGTGCCGCGGACCAGGCTGCGGACGCGGACGCCGGTGCGTCGGACCAGGCTGCGGACGCGGATGCGTCGGAGCCGGCCACGGACGCCGGTGCGACGGAGCCGATTGCGGACGCGGACGCCGGCGCGTCGGAGCCGGTGACCGGGGGAGAGGTCCTGGTGGTCGCCGATCCGGCCGACCGCTTCGAGAAGCCCGAGGCGCCGCACGCGATCGCGGCGGCCGAGGCGACCGAGGCGCCGGCCCCACCGGCCCCGTCCGAGCACGACTCGTCGTCCTCCGGCCACGCGGCGTCGGTGGCGTCCGAGCCCGGCGGCACCGAGCCGGCGACGCCCGATCCCGCGCCGGGAGCGGACACGCCCGTGTCGGAGCAGGCGCCGGCGGTCGAGGCGGCGGCGGAGGCCGCTGACGACGGGTCTGCCGAGGGACCGGCGGCCGACGACGCGTCCAACGACTCCTCGACGGCCGGAGACGCGTCCGCCTCCGCCGGTGCTGCGCCCACGCCCGCCGAGGACGACGAGCTCCGTTCCAGCGGCGACTGAGGCGCCGGCCCGCGCGGCGGACCTGCCCGATCCCGTCGATGCGAGCGGGCCGGTGTGTGCTGCCCGGGGTTGTGGAACGTTGTCCGCCTGATCCACAGCCGGTCGGCTCCGGCACTCGATCAGCCGGACCTGGCCATCGAGAATCGAGGCCATGTTCGGGTCGGTCTCTGCTCAGTCGAAGCCGCGGTCAGCGGTCGGCCCCCGCGCGGGGTCGGCGCTCTCGGAACGCCGTGCGGCACGCGTCCCGCCGTCGCGCAGAAGCCCGGCTCCGGCGCTCGCGGCCGAGAGGGCCGGCGACTACGACGCGGTGACGACGTCGGACACGGCGGCCCGATCGACGCCACCGCGCTGCCTCGTCCAGCGGTGACGTGCGCCGAGCGCGTTCGCTGTCTCGGGCGGTGACCCGATCGTGGAGGGCCTTCCGGCGCCGCGGGAACCAGTCCCTCCTACGGTCGAAGGGAACGCGAAGGGGGAGCCTTCATGCGACGCGCCGTGCTGCTCGCGGCCGCTGGAACGCTCGTGCTCGCCGGCTGCGACACCGACGACACGACCGACACGCCGACACCGACGGCGGGCGAAGAACCCGACGTCGGCGGGGAGCCGCCGGCGTCGCCGGACCAGGGGACACCGGACGAGGGCGTGGTAGTGGAGGAGGAAGGTTCGCCCGGCGACACCGACCCACCTCCTGGCACCGACGACGAGACGATGGCGCTCGGGCCACCGAGCGCGGAGATCGGCGCGCCGGTGGCGTTCGAACCGGCCGTGGTCGAGGCGGAGGACGTGGTCGTCGCGTTGACGTCGATCACCATGCACCGAGAGGGCGCCGACCTGGAGGTGCAGGTCCGGTGGGACCCCGACGCCGGCGGGCGCGACCTCCAACAGGGCCCGGGCGGGCCGATGGACGTCACGGGCGAGGAGCCGCCGACCTCCGAGGACGACATACCCGACACGGTGCTGCGCGTGGCGCTCCAGCATCCCGACGGTCGCGTCGCCGCCACCGTCGACGACCTGCTGGCCACTGCGGCGGGCGAACAGCCCGAGGAGCCGACCCTGACGGGACACCAGGGCATGGGCGACGACGAGTCCTGGGAACAGCACCTGTGGACGTCGCCGGCGCCCGACGAGGGCGAGGAAGCGCTCGTGTTCACCGTCCGGTGGCCGGCCTACGACCTCGACGAACAGGTCGAGGTCGACGTCGACCTCGACGACCTGCAGCAGGCGGCCGACCGTGTGCTGGTGCCGTTCGGCGACGGTTGAC
This sequence comes from Egicoccus halophilus, assembly GCF_004300825.1. Classification (NCBI taxonomy): domain Bacteria; kingdom Bacillati; phylum Actinomycetota; class Nitriliruptoria; order Egicoccales; family Egicoccaceae; genus Egicoccus; species Egicoccus halophilus. The sequence continues at coordinate 3,145,844 of NZ_CP036250.1, read as the reverse complement.
CGGCGGGAACTCGACGTCGTGCCCCGGCTCGGGGCCGGGGCACGACGCGTCGAACGGGCGTCGGCAACATGCTCCGGGGGCGGTCAGCCGCACGGTTCCGGGGCGCCGCGGTCGAAGTCGACCTCCAGCAGGTGGACGGCGTCGGCACCGGGGGCGTCCACCAGTTCGGTGACCGCGTCGCTGGGGCCCGTGACGACGAGACCGTCGACCTGCGGGTCCTCGCTCGCGAACGCGTCGGCGGTCGCCTGCAGGTCCGCGAACACGCCGACGTCGGCGATGCCGTCGATCGTCGGTGCTTCCGCGAGGTTGGTGGTGGCGTGTCGGACCTCGGCCAGCGCGTGGGTGACCCCGTTGCCCGCCACCTCCGGGACGCGGAACCCGTCGCCACCGAACGACCCGATCCGGTTCGAACGCTCCAACAGGAAGCCCGGGAGGGTTCCGCAGGCGCGGTAGCCCAGCGTCGGGTCGAAGAGCGCGTCCGGCGGCGAGCCGGCAGGCGGAACCCCCACCCACAGCAGGGCCGTGCGCTCTTCGGGGGTCGCCAGGTGCTGCGCCTCCTCGGCGGCGATGCCCTCGGGCCAGCGCAGGAGCACGGTCACGGCCGTGCCCTCGCCCAGTCGTTGCGGATCGAACTCGGGCAACGACGATCGCTGGTCCCTCGCCAGCGGCGTGCCGTCGCGCTCGCGCAGTGTCGTCGACAGCGGCCGCACCGTTGTCGACCGTGACGCCGATCGGACCCAGGCGTGTCGCCAGCCACCCCAACGGTTGCACGCGCGCGCCGACGGCCCGCTGCACCGACCACAGCAGCCCGAGCGCGTCGACGGCCGTGCGCAGCAGCGTGCGCCGGATCGCCCGCCGCAGGTGCCGCTCGTCGAAGGCGCCGTCGGACACCTGCCCGGCCGTCGGCAGCACCACCGCCTCGTCGGACGGGGACAGGTCGTCGTCGAGGTGGGCGTGCAGGGCCGCGTCGTCGGGATGCGGTCCGGCGCCGCGAGCGCCGTCGGGTTCGCGCTCAGACATGGCCGCCCTCCGCCTGGTGTCGGTCACGGGTCAGACCGATCAGGTGGGCCAGGACGAGGTCGGCGTGGGAGCGGTGGAGCTCGTCCACGTGTCCTCGGCCTCGTCGAACGGTCGCCAGAGGAGACGCAGCGACGGCGCCGGAAGTGACGCGACGGAGAAGAACCTGCGACGTCGATCCGGGGCGAGGGTGCGCCGTGCCGCCCACAGCGTCGTGCCCCGGCCGTGGGCCGGGGCACGATCCGTCGAGCGGGCCGGTGCCAGGGTCAGCAGTCGGCGACGTCGGCGGCGGTCGCCAGGGCGTAGATCCCGGTGCCGTCCTCGTCGAGGAAGATGCTCAACGAGTGCTGGGCGTCGGTCTCGATCGTGGTCGCCACGGCGCACGTGAACGCGTCGGCGGTGACATCGGCACCCTCGACCTGGAAGTCGTTGTCCCCGAGGTAGCCGAAGCGCAGGAACTCGGTGTCGGGCACCAGCGTCTGCACGTCGAGCACACCCGCGTCCGCATCGATCGCGATCGCCTCGGACGGGTACTCGCCCGGCGTGGCGACGGTCGGTTCGACCGGCTCGCCCCAGTCCACGCCCAGCAGCGTGGCACGCCGGTCGGCCTGCGGTTCGAGCTCGCCGTCGTCGTCCTCGGTGGCGCAGACGGCCGCGTCGGGCGCGAACTGCTCACCGGCGGCCACGGTGCAGGCCGCGACCGCGTCGGTCGCGCCGGGTTCGACGTCCCCGCCGGCATAGCTGTACTCGAGCTCGCCACCGGGACCACTGACGACCGTGCCGCTGCGGACCACGCTCCAGCCGTCGGCCGTGGGCCGGTGCACCTCGAAGCGCACGTCGGCGAGGAAGTAGCCGGTGTCGAACTGGTCGACGACCTGGCCCGAGAGCCGGTGACGCAGGTTGGACGGCTGCTCGTCCGCGGTGGCGGACACCTGCACGTCGAAGGGCACCGGGTGGAAGCCCCGTTCGGCGAGGTAGTCGAGGCTGCGGGCCAGGAAGGACCCCATCGCGGCGCGGGTCACGACGCCCGACGGGTCGTAGGTGCCGTCGGTCCGACCCTCGACCACGCCGATCGCGGCCAGCTTGTCGATGTTGACCTCGTGGTGACCCTGCTGGTCGGGGAACGCGCCGTCGCTGGCCGGCAACTCCTCGTCGATCACGGCCTCGATGGCCCGCACGAGGTAGGACGCCATCGCGGCACGCGTCACCGGTTCGCCCGGGCCGTAGGTGCCGTCGGTGCGGCCCTGTACGACCCCGACCGCGCGAGGGCGTCGACGTTGTCGGCATGGGTGCCGGCGACGTCGTCGAAGGCCGGTTCGGGATCGGTCGGCAGGGCGTAGGGGCCGGTCTGCATGGCGCGGGCCACGAACGACGCCATCGCCGCCCGGTTGACCGGGTTGCCGGGTGCGTAGGCACGCTGCCCGTCGTCGACGACATAGCCCTGCGCGATCTCCCAGCGGGCCAGACACTCGATGGCCGGCTCGTGCACGGCGCCGCCCGTGTCGGTGAAGGTGCCAGGCTGCTGCGCGGTGCCGGTACAGGCGGCGTCGATGCCGCGGTCGAACGTGTGTCCGTCCGCGCTGGCGAGGCCGGTGCCCAGCACGGTCGTCAACGCCAGGGCCGCTCCCGACGCGGCGGCCAGGCCGCGTCGGCCGCGGCCGGGTCCGCGCCCTGCCGTCGTCGGTCGGTCGGATGAGGTTTCCCGAAGACGCACGCAACTCCCTTCGCTCGCGTGCGCCACCACCGTGGGCGGAGGAACGGGACCGCGCGACCGGGGTGGTGCCGACGATCGTCCGGGTACTGCGGGCGGCCCTTCCGGTGGCCGCGACCCTCCGGTTGACCGCGACCACCTCGGCGTCGCTCGACCACCGAGTCGGCGCGTGACGGCTAGGACGCTTCGCTGGTGACCAGCTGGGTGCGGGCGAGATCGGCGTAGAGGCCACCGCGGCGGACCAGCTCGGCATGCGTGCCGCGTTCGACGATGGTGCCCTCGTCGAGCACCACGATCTCGTCGGCGTCCACCACCGTGGACAGGCGGTGCGCGATGACCAGGGCGGTGCGGCCCACCAGCGTCTCGCGCAGGGCGGCCTGCACCAGCCGTTCCGACTCGGTGTCGAGGTGGGCGGTCGCCTCGTCGAGCACCACGATCGCCGGGTCCTTGAGCAGCACCCGTGCCAGCGACACGCGCTGCTTCTCCCCGCCGGAGAGCCGGTAGCCGCGCTCGCCGACGACGGTGTCGTAGCCGTCGGGCAGCCGGGCGATGACGTGGTGGATGCGGGCGGCCCGGCACGCTGCCTCGATCTGTTCCTGGGTGGCGTCGGCGCGGGCGTAGCGCAGGTTGTCCGCGATGGATTCGTGGAACAGGTGCGCGTCCTGGCTGACGACCCCGACCGCGTGCGCCAGCGACTCCAGCGTCAGGTCGCGGACATCGATGCCGTCGACGGTGACCCGGCCCTCGGTGACGTCGTAGAGCCGCGGGACCAGCGACGAGAGCGTGGACTTGCCGGCTCCCGACGGGCCGACCAGCGCGGTGACCGTGCCGGGCCGCAGGTCGAGCTCGATGTTGCGCAGGATCCAGTCGGAGGCCGCGTCGCCGTGGGCGGAACGCGGCCCCTCGAGCGACTCCAGCGACGACCCGCCGGCGGCCGGGTAGCGGAAGGCGACGCCTTCGAAGCGCACGTGACCACGGGGGTCGGTCAGCTCGCGCGCGTCGTCCTTCTCGTCGATGTCGCGCGGCAGGTCCATCACCTCGAAGACGCGCTCGAACGACACCAGCGCGGTCATCAGGTCGACCGGCGCGTTGGACAGCTGCGCGAGCGGGCCGTAGAGCTGGGTGACGTACATCCCGAGCGCGACGACCACGCCGATCTGCAGGCCCGAGTCGGGCGAGATGACCAGCAGGCCGCCGACCAGATAGACCAGCGCGGTCGCGGCCGCGCCCACCAGGCCCAGGGCGGCGAAGAGCCCGCGGCCGTACAGCGCGGTGCGAACGCCGATGTCGGCGACGCGTTCGGCCCGCTCGCCGAAGCGTTCCGTCTCCCGCTCCTGTCGCCCGAACAGCTTGACCAGCAACGCGCCGGCGACGTGGAACCGCTCGGTCATGGTGGTGTTCATCTCGGCGTTGAGCTCCATCGAACGCCGCGCCAGGCCCTGCAGCCGCCGTCCGACGATGCGGGCCGGGAGGATGAACAACGGCAGCAGGGCCAGCGAGAGCAACGTCACCTGCCACGACAGCGAGAACATCGCCGCGAGCGTCACCGTGACGCCGATGAGGTTGGCGACCACCGTGCCCATCGTGCCGGTCAGCGCCCGTTGCGCCCCGATCACGTCGTTGTTGAGCCGGGTGATCAGCGCACCGGTCTGCGTCCGGGTGAAGAACGCCAGCGGCATCGACTGCACGTGCCGGTAGAGCATGCGCCGCAGGTCGTAGATGAAGCCTTCCCCGACGCTCGAGGACAGCCACCGCTCGACCAGCGACAGCACCGCCTCGAACACGGCCACGGCCAGCAGCCCGGCGAACAGCCACACGAGCAGGCCGGTGTCCGCGGCGGGGATGGCGCGGTCGATCGCGAGCCGGATCAGCTGCGCGGGCAGGACCGCGGTGATCGAGGTGGCGACGAGCACCGCGAGGTAGCCGGCGAGACGGGCCCGGTAGGGCCGTGCCAGCTCCCAGGCGCGCCGGACCACGGCCAGGTCGACGCCACGGCCCTTGAGCGCGTCGGCGTCACCGATGGGGCGCAGTCGCATGCGCCCGTAGTTGGCAGGTCCCACGGATTCGTCCTGAGTGTGGTCGGCGGGTCGGCGACCCGCCGCGAACAGTTCGCCGGAGACAACGTCGCCGGACGGCCGGTGGCTTCCGGGCGCGGCGCCGAGGTGGTCGGTGTGGTGCTCCCCGCGCGCCGGCCAGGGCCGTGCGTCAGGCGTCGACCGGTGCGCGGTCGAGCTCGACGACGTGGCGGAGCTGTCGCCAGCCCCGCAGGTTGCCGCGTACCGGGCCGTCGCCGTCGGCGGGCGTGGCGACGTGCTCGAGCGGTGACCAGTGCGGCGGCTCGGCCGTGACCAGGCGCTCGTAGAGCTGTTCGTCGGCGGCCAGGTCACGGCGCCCGTCGTGGGTGAGGTAGCTCACCCGGGCGCAGCGGGCCGCCGAGACGCGCTTGCGGGTCTCGACGTCCAGGTCCCCGTCCTCGGCCCGCACGTAGGGCGTGTGCCAGTCGCCGACGGCGAGCTCGACCGGCGTGCTCGCCGCGAACGCGGCGCGCATGGCCTCGGCGGCGGCGCGGATCTCGGGCTGCGCCAGCGGGCTGCAGCGCTGCTGCCAGAACCCGTCCCAGTCGGTTGCCGTGACGATCACGGTCTGCCACAGGAACGGCTCCAGCAGCCGGTTCGCCACCTGCTTGTGCACGCCGAGGTCGAGCAGGTCACGGGCGGCGGCGACCGCGGCGTCGCGGGCGGCGAGCCAGCCCGCTTCGGCCCGCTCGCGCTCCTCGCCGGTCAGCGGTGGCCCGGCCTGCATGCCGCGTTGGTTCGCGCCGAACTCGACCGGCACCGCCGGGTCGTGCAGGACCGTGTCGAGTTGGCGCTGCACCGGGATCGCCCGGGAGCTGGCGGAGTTGCGCGAGAACGCCCGGTGGGTGTTGAGCTCCGCCAACACGAAGCGGTGGAGGGTCACCTCGACGGTGGTCAGACGCACGCCGGCCGGGGAGACGCTGTCGCGCACCACCTCGGCGCGGGGGGTGCCGACGACGCCGTCGGCATCGGGGAGCGGAGCACGGACCATGGCGGACAACACCTCGCGGCGACGGCGACGCCCCATCCTACGCCCGCCCTACGCCCGCGCGGGACGCGCGCCCGACGGCGACGGGCGCCCGTGATGGATGCCCCGGGTCCACCGGTCGCGGCCGGTAGGCTCCGCGCCCCGGCAGACGGAACCGACGGGTGACCAAGGACGGGCCGCGATGAACGAGCGTGCACGGTCCGTCGCGACCGGGCTGTTCGCGGGACTCGTCCCGCTGCTCCTGCTCGACCTTGCACGCGTGCTGCAGGAGGCCATGTACACCGATCCGGGCAGCACCAGCGCCTGGTGGCCGGTGGCCTGCTTCGTCGGCGTCGGCGCCGTGGCCGCGTTCGGGGTGTCGGCTGCCCGTGGTGACCGGCTGGTGGCACTGGTCGGGATCGCCGTGCTGCTGCTCGCCGCGGTCCCCTCGGTCGCGGTGACCCCGCCCGCCTGGCTGCCGAGCCTGCCGCTGGTCACCGACACGTTCGCGTCGCAGGCGGTCGCGTTCGCGGTCGCCGGAGCCTACCTGTACGCGCTGCTGCGGGGCCCGCGGGCCTGACACGCCGGTCGCCGGTCGCCGGGTCGCCGTGGTCAGCGGACCTCGAACTCGGCACGGTCGGTGACCATCGGCGCCAGGGGCACCCCGTCGCCGCGGGTGAACTCGACGTGCAGGGTGTGCGAGCCGGCCTCGAGTTCGATCGGGAAGGTCACGCTGCCGCAGGGCGCCACGACCGTGCAGTCCTCGAGGTAGTCGACCACCACGCGCTCGCCGTTGAGCGTGACGGTGAGCCCACCGGCCTCCTCGGCGTCCGGCGGCAGGTCCTCGAGGGCGGCGTTGCCCGGGCCGATGCTGCCCCCGGCGACCGAGACCGCGACCTGGAGCGTGCCGGCCTCGATCACCGCGCCGTCCTGGGGCACGAGGATCTCGACCTCGGCGTCGGACGCCAGCGGCAGGTAGTCCGGCGGCGGGTGCCAGGCGACCGTGAGCGGCCGGTACAGCACGACCGCGCCGACCGCGGCCACCGCGACGACGGCCCAGGTCAGTGGCGAACGGGCATCGAGCTCGAGTGGCGTCAACGCCGCCGTCACCAGCCCGACGAGCACCGTCACGCCGATGGGGAAGGCCCACCCGATCCAGTCCGAGAGCCAGTAGTCGGCCAACGGCGCCAACGACGAGAGCACCGCCACCGCTGCCAACGGCAGCACCAGGTCGTCGGGGCTGCGGACCCGCAGACGGCCGAGTACCGCCAGCACGGCCACCACCACCAGGCCGAGGCTGATCGCGGTGAGCAACGCCTGCCAGGTCGAGCCCGGCCCGGCGTGGGCCACCCACGGCGTCCACGGCACCGGCGGCAGCGACGGGGCCGCCAGGAGCGCGCCGGCCGTCACAGCCGCAGGTCCACGTGCGGGTGGGAACACTCGGCGGAACGCACGGCGGACTCCTCGTGCCGGGTGGCTCGCCGACCGGGTCCTGCGCGGGGAGCGGTCGGGCACGGACGGTTAGGATAGGCCGTCGGCGGCCGTCGCCCGGGCCGCGCGCGCCCGCAGCGGATCCGACGACACGAGGCAGACGATGAGCACCTCCGAGGAGGGCACACCGGCCATGGCCATCGGCGCGGTGGTGACCGCGATGGTCACGCCGTTCACGGACGGCGGCGAGCTCGACCTCGACGGCGCGCAGCGACTGGCGCGGCACCTCGCCGACCATGGCACCGACACCGTGCTGGTCAACGGGACCACCGGTGAGTCGCCGACCCTGCACGGCGAGGCGCCCTGGGAGCTGTTGGCCGCGGTCCGCGAGGCGGTCGGCGGCGACGCCACCGTGATGATCGGCACGGGGTCGAACGACACGGCCAAGAGCGTCGCGGCGACCGCCCGGGCCGCCGACGCGGGCGCCGACGCGGTCCTCGCCGTCACCCCGTACTACAACAAGCCCCAGCAACACGGACTGGTGGCGCACTTCCGCGCCGTCGCCGAGGCCACCGAGCTGCCGGTGCTGCTCTACGACGTCCCCGCGCGCACGGTGACGACGCTGGAGCTGGCCACCACGACCGAACTGTCGGGCGTGGAGAACATCGTCGGCGTCAAGGACGCCACCGGTGACCTCGGCCGGGCCGCCGACGTCAGGCTCGCGACCCGGGGCGCGCCCGGCGGGTTCGACCTGTGGAGCGGCTCGGACGAGATGAACCTGCCGATCCTGGCCGTCGGCGGCCGCGGGCTGGTCTCGGTGAGCGCCCACCTCGTCGGTCCGGAGCTGGCCGAGATGGTGCGGGTGTTCCCGTCCGACCCGGCCCGTGCGCTCGAGTTGCACCTGCGCTGTCTGCCCCTGCACCGGGCACTGTTCACCGAACCGTCCCCCGCGCCGCTCAAGGCCGCCCTCAACGCGCTCGGACTTCCCGCCGGCCCCGTACGTGGTCCGCTGGCGGAGGCGTCCGAGGAGACCGTCAAGGCCGTGCTCGGCGCCCACGAAGCGATCGAGGCTCTGCGATGACCGGCAACGACACCGACTCCCCTCCCGTCACCGTCAGCTTTCTCGGCGGGTTGGGCGAGATCGGCCGCAACATGGCCACCATCGAGGTCGACGGCCGGCTCGCGGTCGTCGACGTCGGCGTGCTGTTCCCCGACGCCGAGCACCTCGGGGTGGACCTGATCCTGCCCGACTGGTCCAGCGTCAAGGACCGTGCCGACGACGTCGAGGCGGTCTTCCTCACGCACGGCCACCTCGACCACATCGGGGCGTTGCCCTACCTGCTGCGCGACCTCGACCGCGAGGGCGTGCCCGTCTACGGCACGCAGCTGACGATCGCGTTCGTCGAAGCGATCCTCGAGGAGTGGCCGGACCTGCCCGAGCCGCGCCTGGAGGTGATCGAACCGGCGGAGACCATCGAACAGGGCCCGTTCACCGTCGAAGCGGTCCAGGTCAGCCACTCGATCCCCGACGGGGTCGCCTACGCGTTCCGGACCCCGCACGGGCTCATCGTCCACACCGGCGACTTCAAGCTCGACCAGACCCCGATCGACAACCGCCCCACCGACATCGCCCACTTCGCCCGCCTCGGTGACGAGGGTGTCGACCTGCTGCTCGCCGACTCGACCGGTGCCGACGTGCCCGGGCACGTCGCGACCGAGCGCACCGTCGGTCGCAACGTCAAGGAGCACATCGCGGCGCAGAAGGACGGGCTGATCGTGGTCGCGTCGTTCGCCTCGCACGTGCACCGCATCCAGCAGGTGCTCGACGCCGCCGCCGAAGTGGGTCGTCGACCGGTGTTCGTCGGACGCTCGATGGTCCGCAACATGGGCATCGCGCAGGAGCTCGAGTACCTCGACTTCGACCACGACTCGGTCGTCGAGCTCCACGAGGTCGACCGCTACGACCGTCGTCAGCTGATCGTCATCTCCACCGGGTCGCAGGGGGAGCCGTTCAGCGCGCTGTCGCTGATGGGCGCCGGTGACCACAAGCACCTCGAGGTGGGCGAGGGCGACCTGGTGATCCTGGCCAGCAGCCTCATCCCCGGCAACGAGCAGGCCGTCTACCGCTCCATCAACAACCTCTCGCGTCGCGGCTGCAAGGTCGTGCACAAGGGCGTCGCACCGGTGCACGTCTCCGGTCACGCCTCGCGCGAGGAGCTGCTGCTGTTCCACAACGTGGTCGAGCCGGAGTACTTCGTGCCCGTCCACGGCGAGCACCGGCACCTGCGGGCGCACGGCGAGATCGCCGAGCAGACCGGAGCGTTGCCCGAGCACGTGCTGATCTGCGAGGACGGCGACACGGTCGTGCTCGAGGACGGCGTCGTGACGCGCGGCGAGCCGGTGACCACCAGCCATGTCTACATCGACGGTCTGCTCGACGACGTCGGCCCGGCGCTGCTGCGCGACCGGCGCCGGATCGGTGAGGACGGGATCTGCGTCTGCGTGGTCGCGGTCGACACCCACGACGGCGGCGTCGTCGGCGACGTCGTGGTCACGCAGAAGGGTGTGGTGTTCCACGGCACGGAGGAGGACATCCTCGAGCAGGCCAAGCAGGCGGTCGACCGGGAACTCGCCAGCCTCACCCGCGTGAAGTTCCAGGACCCGCAGGTGGTGCAGCGTCACGTCGTGCAGGCACTGGGGACGTTCTGGCGGTCCGAGACGGGCCGCCGCCCGTTCATCCTGCCGGTCGTGCGCGAGGCCTGAGCCCGCGTCCGCCTGCCCCCACGTGGCCCTGCCGAACGTGTAGTTCCATGCTTGTGTGCGCCCGTTATCCTCGGTGCGCTCGCCCGGCGTGTGCCGGACCGGCCCGACACGGGCACGAGCACGTGAGGAGCTGGGAACCCGAGTGGCGTCCACCACGAAGAATCCGCCGAAGAAGTCGCGGGGCAAGCCTGCCGCGCGACGGCCGTCGCGTGGCAGTTCGTCGCGCAGCGGCTCGTCCCGTGGTGGCTCGAGCCGCAGCGCCGGTGGGGGGAGCGGCAGGGGGAGCAGCAGCAAGGGCGGCAGCACCCGCCGTCAGGGGCCGGCCAGCAAGGCCGGCAGCGCCCTGGGCGGGCATCTGGCGGCCCAGAAGCAGGACGCCGTCGGCATCCTGCTGATCCTGCTCGGCGTGCTGACCGGCATGGGGACCTACGCCGACGTCGCCGGTCCGGTCGGCAACTTCCTGGAAGCCGTCTCGCTCGGCCTGCTCGGCCTGCTCGGGTACGCCGTACCGGTCCTGCTGGCCTGGTTCGGGATGCTCGTGCTGCTGGGCCGCCCGAGTCCGGAGATCGGGCGCATCGGGGTCGGCTCGCTCGTCCTCGGCGTCGGTGTGCTCGGTGGCCTGCACCTGATCGCCGGTGGTCCCGAGCCCTCCGAGGGCATCCGGGGCCTGTGGCTCGCCGGCGGCCTGCTCGGGTGGGCGGTCGGACGGCCGCTGACGGCCGCCCTGTCGGTGTGGGGGGCGGCGGCCGTCGTCGTCGCCCTGATCGCCCTCGGGCTGCTCGTGGTCACCAAGACCCCGTTCTCGGCCGTCGTCGAGGCGATCAAGGGCCTGTTCGTCCGCGAGCCCGCCGACGCGGACGACGTCGGCGAGAACGAGGACGAGGACGACGACGCGACCCAGCAGATCGCCTCCCGACCCGCCCGACGCCGCCGATCCGACGCCGACGCCGTGGACGACGCGACGCCGGCCGCCAAGCGCCGCAGCGGCAGTCGCCGGCGGACGACCGAACCCGGCGACGCGGACCCGCAGGCCGACGAGCCGACCGAGGCCATCCCGGCCACACCGGTCCGGGCGACCCTGGCGAACAAGGCCTTCGAGCAGCCGGAGCTCGACGAGGATCGCGGCGGCGCTCGCCACGCCGACACCGACGACGGGGACGGCTCGACGGCCGCCGACCGCCTCGCCGGCCGGGCCCCCGATCCGCCGGTCGAGCGCGCCCGGGTGCCCGTCGACCCGGCGACGCTCAAGGCCAGCCCGGTGTCGCCCGTGCAGTCGTGGGACGACTACCAGCTTCCCAGCATGGACCTGCTCGCCGCCGGCAAGAAGCTGGGCAAGGAGTCCACCCGCACCATCGAGGCGCAGACCGCCGCGCTGCAGGAGACCTTCGACCAGTTCGGGATCGACGCCACCGTCGCCCGCTGGTCACGGGGCCCGACCGTCACCCGGTTCGAGATCGAGCTCGGCCCCGGCGTGCAGGTCAAGAAGGTCGCCAACATGGGCGACGACATCGCCTATGCGCTGGCCGCCCCCGACGTGCGCATCGTCGCGCCGATCCCCGGCAAGTCCGCCATCGGCGTCGAGGTCCCCAACCGCCAGCGCGACCTCATCACGCTCGGCGACATCCTGCGCTCCGACGAGGCGCAGCGCGACCCGCACCCGCTCACCGTCGCCATGGGCGTGGACATCGCCGGCAACCCGGCGCTGGTCAACCTCGCCACCATGCCGCACCTGCTGGTCTCGGGCGCCACCGGCTCCGGCAAGTCGGTGACCCTCAACGGCATGATCACCTCCATCATCATGCGCGCCCGCCCCGACCAGGTGCGGATGATCCTCATCGACCCCAAGCGCGTCGAGCTCAACGGCTACGAGGGCACCCCGCACCTGCTCTCCCCGGTCGTCACCGACCCCCGCCGGGCCGCCGACGCCGTGCAGTGGTGCGTCAAGGAGATGGAGCAACGCTACGAGCTGCTGGCGCTGCTCGGCTTCCGCAACATCGACGGCTACAACGACGCCGTCCGCGCCGGCGAGGTGCCGCTGCGTGAGGGGCCGTTGGGCGAGGACGGGGTGCCCACGCAGATCGAGCCCGAGGAGCTGCCCTACATCCTGCTGGTCATCGACGAGCTCGCCGACCTCATGCTGGTCGCCCCGCGCGACGTCGAGGACGCGATCTGTCGCATCGCCCAGATGGCCCGCGCCGTCGGCATCCACATGGTCATCGCCACGCAGCGGCCGTCGGTCGACGTCATCACCGGCCTGATCAAGGCCAACATCCCGTCGCGGCTCGCGCTGGCGGTCGCCTCGCAGACCGACTCGCGCACCATCCTCGACATGGGTGGGGCGGAGAAGCTGGTCGGCAAGGGCGACATGCTGTTCCTGCCCGCCAGCCAGGGCAAGCCGTCCCGGCTCCAGGGCTGCTGGGTCACCGAGCGCGAGGTCCTCGCCGCGGTCACGTTCTGCAAGCAGCAGCGCGAGGCCGAGTTCGAGGAGACGGTCGTCAAGACCGGCGACGACGCCGAGCGGGTCGACTCCGCCCGCTCCGGCGACGACGACTCCGACGAGGCCCTGCTGCGCCGGGCGGCCGAACAGGTCGTGGTGTCCGGGCTCGGGTCCACCTCGATGCTCCAGCGCAAGCTGCGCATCGGGTTCGCGCGCGCCGGGCGGCTCATGGACGAGCTCGAGGAGCTCGGGGTGGTCGGACCCAGCGAGGGTTCCAAGGCCCGCGACGTGCTGTGGACCCCCGAACAGCTCGACGAGGCCCGCGCCGCCGGCCACATGTAGGCCCTCGGTCCGCGCCGGGCCCCGGGGACGGCGGAATCCGGGGCGGACGCCGGGTGGGGCGCCAGGGTGCGGCTCGTCAGCGCCGAGTCAGGGTGCCGCTCGTCAGCGCCGAGTCAGGGTGCCGCTCGTCAGCGCCGAGTCAGGGTGCCGCTCGTCAGCGCCGAGTCAGGGTGCCGCTCGTCAGCGCCGAGTCAGGGTGCCGCTCGTCAGCGCCAACGAAACTCGCCGGTGGCCTGGGAGCGCTCGCCCTTGTACTGGCGGCGGGCGTTGGTGAACGCCAGGTAGGCGCCCACGCCCAGCGCGCCGTAGAGCAGCAGACCGACCTGCTGACGGGGCGTCTCCGCGATCTGGTAGCGATCCGAGGTACCCGCCCCGTGGTCGCCGACAGGAGCCTCCTCGGCGGTCTCCGTCGTGGCGGGGTCCTCGGCGGCCGACACCGGGCCAGCGACGAGGAACACGGCCGCCAGGGCGGCGGCCGACGAACGCAGCAGCTTGGAGGTCTTCATGCGCGCATCGTAGCCACGTGAGCGCGCGATCACGGCATCCGGTGTGCGCCCCGGGGCCGCCGGGGCGGGCCCCGCACGACCTGCCCCGACCTGCGGCGGCCGGACGCCCGGGGACGGCTCGTGCGACGACCGGGGGGTGGTCCTAGGCTCGCGTCGTTCACCGGAGCAGCAGGCTCCCGAGGACGTCGTGGATGGGAGGCCGGCCGGGCGTGGGTACGGGTATCGGCGAGACACTGCGCGCCGCACGGCAGGAGCAGGGACGCTCCGTCTCCGATCTCGCCGAGCGACTACGGACCCGCAGCGACTACCTGCGCGCGCTGGAGGACGAGCACTTCGAGGTCTTCGGCGGGGCGATCTACGCCAAGGGCTTCCTGCGCAACTACGCCACCGAGCTCGGACTCGATCCGCAGCCGTTGCTCGACGAGTACCGCCGCCAGGACGGTGAGCCCGCGGTGGCGAGCGGGGTCGTCGGTTCGAGCGCGGTGGGTGGTCCGTCGTCGGGTTCCGGGCCGCCGCCCTGGGTCGCGTGGGTCCTGGTCGCCGTGGTGGTGCTCGCCGCCTTCGCCTTCCTGAGCACGCTCGGATCGGGCCGCGCTCCGCAACCGGCCGGACAGGTGCCGATCTCCCCGCCGCCGGCGCCCGTGCCCTCCGAGCAGCCGGCGGCCGAGGACGCGCCGGAACCGGACACCGGGGCAGCCAACGCCGATGGCGACGGCGACGGCGGCGCCGCGTCGGCGTCGGACACCGAGGAGGAGGCCGAGCCGGTCGTCGAGGGCGTCGAGGTCCTGCTCGCCCTCGAGGAGAGCTCGTGGATGCGGGTGACCATCGACGGTTCGGTGGTGCTCGAGCAGACGGTCGAGGCCGGCGTGACCCGCGACTTCGAGGGTGAGGACGAGATCCGTGTCCGGCTCGGCAACGCCGGCGGCATCCGGGCCCAGGTCAACGGCGAGGAGGTCGACTCGCTCGGTGCGCGTGGGCAGGTGGTCGAGGTGGTGTTCACTGCCGACGGTGTCGCGACGGACTGAACGCCGGCGCGCCCACCGGCCACCACCACCGCATCGGCCACCACGGCGCCCGCGTGCCGCCCGTCGCCCCGGTTCCTTCGCGCTCCACCGTCCTGCCGAGGTCCCTGTCTTGTCAGCATCCGCATCCACCGACACCTACCGCGTCGCCGTGGTCACCCTCGGCTGCGGCCGCAACGAGGTCGACTCCGAGCAGCTCGCCGGGTTGTTCCACCGCGAGGGCAACGCGGTCGTCGATGATCCGCTCGACGCCGACGTGGTCCTGGTCAACACCTGCACCTTCATCGCCCCGGCCAAGCAGGAGTCGATCGACACGGTCCTCGAGGCGTGCCAGCTCAAGGACGAGGGCAGCGCCCGCGCGGTGCTGGTCGTCGGATGCATGGCCCAGCGCTACCCGCACGAGCTCGCCGAGGCCATCCCCGAGGCCGACGCAATCGTCGGGTTCGACGGCTACGCCACGTTGCCGTCGGTCGTCGGGGACGTGCTGGCCGGACGGCAGATCGACCGGGTCGTCGGTGTCGGCGACTCCCACCCCGGGGCCCGGCCCGTGCGACGCGACCTGCCGCTGATGGTCGCTCCCGTCGGCGCGTCGCCCACCGCACACCCACCGAGCGCACCGGTGACCGCACCGGTCACGACCCCGGAGCGCGCGCGGTCCGAACCGTCGGTGCCCTCGACCGCCGCGGATCTCGACGAGCTCGCCCTCGGACTGCGTGCGCTCGAGCTGCCGCCCGAGGCGCCGCGGACGGCGCTCGCGCCCGGCACCGCACAGGACCTGCTCGACCGGGTGCCCGACTCGGGACCCCGGTTCCCCGTGCGCCTGCCGCAGACCGGCGGGGTCCCGCGGCCGTGGGCCTACCTGAAGATCGCCTCGGGGTGCGACCGCATCTGCACCTTCTGCGCCATCCCGTCGTTCCGCGGCCGGTTCCGCAGCCGCCCGCTCGACGAGGTGCTCGCCGAGGCCGCCTGGCTGGTCGAGGGCGGGGCGCGCGAACTCGTGCTGGTCAGCGAGAACACGACCTCGTGGGGCAAGGACCTGCCCGGCGGGCGCAGGCTGCAGGCGACCCTGCTGCGGGAGCTGTCGGCCATCGACGACCTCGAGCGCCTGCGGTTGATGTACCTGCAGCCGGCGGAGCTGACCCTGCCCCTGCTCGAAACCATGGCGGAGCTGCCCAAGGTCGCGTCCTACTTCGACCTGTCGTTGCAGCACGTCTCGGGCCCGGTGGTCCAGGCGATGGCCCGCTCCGGCGACCCGGAGCGGTTCGGGGCGTTGATCGAGCGGATCCGCGGCCTCGATCCGCAGGCCGTCTTCCGGTCGAACTTCATCCTCGGGTTCCCCGGCGAGACCGAGGCGGACGTCGCGGCTCTCGAGACGTTCCTGGCCGAGCACGTGCTCGACTGGGTCGGGCTGTTCCCGTTCAGCGTCGAGGACGGCACCCCGTCGGCCGACTTCGACGCCCAGGTGCCGGCCGAGGTGGCCGAACACCGACTGGCGCGGGTCGGGGAGTTGCAGGAGCGTCTCGCCGACGAGGCCAGCCGTCGATTCGTCGGCCGCGAACTGGACGTGATCGTGCAGGAACGCCCCGAGGACGGTGACGAGGAGATCGCCGCGACGCTCGCACGTTCCTATCGTGAGGCACCGGACACGGACGGGGAGATCGAGGTGGTGGACGACCAGGGTCGCGCGGCCGACCTCGCCGTCGGTGCCCGGGCACGGGTGCAGGTGATCGACACGGTCGGTGTCGACCTGGTCGCGCGCCTGGTCGAGGCCCGCGCGTGACCGAGCCGCCTCCGCCGCGCGACGGCGAGCCGAATCTCGCCCCGGCATCTCGGTCGGCAGGCGCGGCGGGCGCGCAGGGCGGGACCGAGCCGCACTGGCTCAACGTGCCGAATCTGCTGACCTTCCTGCGCGCGCTGCTGGTCCCGGTGATCCTGTGGCTGCTGGCGGTCGAGGGCGACACGGCCCGCTGGTGGGCGTTCGGCGTGTTCGTCTTCGCCGCGGCCACCGACTCGATCGACGGGTGGGTCGCGAGACGGTGGCACGGGGTGACCCGCTGGGGCGAGTTGGCCGACCCGATCGCCGACAAGCTGCTGATCATCGGGTCGCTGGCGAGTCTCGCGCTGGTCGGTGAGCTGCCGTGGTGGGCCGTCAACGTGATCGTCGCCCGCGAGGTGGCGGTCACCGCGTTGCGGGTCCGGCTGGTGCGCCGGTTGGACCTGGTGATGCCGGCCAGTCACTGGGGCAAGGCCAAGACCGTCTCGCAGGTGGTGGCCGTCGCCGCGTACCTGTCACCGGGCGTGCCGGCGAACGTGGCCGACCCGTTGCTCGGCGTCGCCGTCGTGCTCACCATCTGGTCCGGTATCGAATACGCGTTCCGCGCCGGGCGGTTGGCCCGGGGGCGGCGGGAGGAATCGACGACGTGAAGCAGGACGCAAGCGGACCGGCCGGCACGATCGACGGCCTCGAGATCCGCCCCGCCGGCGAGCCCGCCCGGGCCGCCGTGGTGTCCGTGGGAAGCGAGCTGCTGCTCGGGGACCTCGTCGACACCAACGCCGCCTGGGTGTCCTCGAAGCTGCGCGACATGGGCGTCGAGGTCGTGCACCACGTCGCGGTCCGCGACGACACCGAGGAGTTCGTCGAGGTACTCGCCTGGTTGGCCGAGCGGGTCCACGTGATCGTCTGCGGTGGTGGGCTCGGTCCGACCTCCGACGACCGCACGCGTGCGGCGATCGCGGCAGCGGCCGGCGTCGCCCTCGAGCACCACGACGACCTCGAGGAGGCGATCCTGCAACGCTTCGCCTCGATGGGGCGGCGCATGCCCCCACAGAACGCCAAGCAGGCCGGCATCCCGCGCGGCGCGCGGCCGTTCCCGCCGGTCGGTACCGCGCCCGGGTTCGCACTCACCCTCGCGAGCCCCAAGCCCACCCGGGTGTACGCGCTACCGGGCGTGCCGTGGGAGCTGCAGCAACTGTTCCACCGCGACGTCGCGCCGGAGCTGCAGGCGCTGGCCGGCGCACGCGCCACCGTCACCCGGGTCGTGCACGTCATCGGCATGGGCGAGTCCGACGTCGCCCAGGTCGTCGAGCCGATCGCCGGCGACCGCGACGGGGTGACGTTGTCGTACCTGGCGCGCAGCCACGAGATCCAGGTGCGCCTGACCGTCAGCGCGGACGACGTCGGAGCGGCCCGCGGCGCGTCCCAGCCCCTGCTCGACGAGGTCATCGACGCGCTCGGTGGTGCCGTGGCCGGTCTGGACGACGAACAGCTCGAGGACGTGGTCCTGCGGCTGCTCGGGGACCGTGGCGAGACCGTCGCGACCGCGGAGTCGGCGACCGCCGGCGACATCGCCGCCAGGTTGGGCGCCGTGCCGGGTGCGTCGCACGGTCTGGTCGGCGGCATGGTCGTCTACGACACCGAGATCAAGCACGACGTGCTCGGGGTCGACCGGGAGCTGCTCGACGAGCACGGGCCGGTCAGCGAGGCCGTGACCCGCGCGATCGCCCAGCTCGCCCGCGAGCGGTTCGGTGCCGACTGGGGGATCGGGGTCACCGGCTGTGCCGGCCCGACCGAACAGAACGGCCAACCCGTCGGGACCGCGTTCTGGGCCCTGGCTCACCCCGACGGGCACGTGGAGGTGCACGGACGGCAGATCCCCGGCGACCGCGGGCAGATCATCAAGCGGCTCGGCAGCGCCGGACTCGACCTGTTGCGACGTCGGTTGCAGGAACGCTGAGCGGCTCGGCGTGCGCCTGTTCGTCGCCCTCCCCGTGCCCTCGGCGTTGCGCGAGGCGGTGACCCGCGCCACCGCGCCGCTGCGCGAGGGGGGCGGGCAGGAATCGGTGCGCTGGACCCGGCCCGAGGCCTGGCACCTGACGCTGGCCTTCCTCGGCGCGACGCCCGACGACCGGCTCGCCGAGGTGCGAGCCGCGCTCGACCGGGTCGCCGCCGGGACCGCGTCGATCGACCTGCGCTCGGCCGACGCGGGACGCTTCGGCCGCCGGGTGCTGTGGCTGGGGGTCGACGACGACCCGCCGGGAGCGGTGGCGCGCCTGGGCGGGCTGGTGCAGTCGTCGCTGGCCGACGCCCACCTCCCGGTGCAGCGGCAGCCGGTGCACCCGCACGT
The DNA here is from genome assembly GCF_004300825.1 of Egicoccus halophilus. NCBI lineage: Bacteria > Bacillati > Actinomycetota > Nitriliruptoria > Egicoccales > Egicoccaceae > Egicoccus > Egicoccus halophilus. The sequence goes on along the minus strand of NZ_CP036250.1, from coordinate 3,127,449 downwards.
CACGCTCGCCCGCGCCGGCGGGCGTCGGGGCCACGAGCGTCACGACGTCGACGAGGCGCTGGTCGCGCGCGTGGACGCGGCACTGACCGCGGGCGTCCCGCAGCCGGTCGCGTGGCGCGCGACGGCGCTCGAGCTCTGGTCGTCGCGCCTGGGGCGCGGCCCGGCCCGGTACGCGGTCGAACACGTCGCGCGGCTCGCCACCTGACGGACGGACGGTTCAGCGGGGGGTGTGGGCGTCGCGCTCCGCACGCTGCTCGGGCGCGGCCTCGTCGGCCGGGGTGGCGTCGGCGAGCCGGTCGGCGACCTGCGGGTCCACCGCCCGGGCGCCGTCGACGCCGTTGCGGCCGCTGTCGCGTGGCACCGACGCGGGCAGGGGACGCTCGTTCGCCCGGAGGTCGGCCAGCACCTCCCAGATCCGGTCGAACACCAGCTTGGTCTGCCGGGCGTCGTAGAGCGCGCCGTGGGCCTGGTCCTTGTCGTGGGGGATGCCCAGCGCCGCGCAGGTCTTGGCGAGGCTGCGTGGCGCCTCCGGTCCGGCGGCGATCAGCGGCAGCGCGAGCGTCTCCACGTCGAGCAGATGGTGGTCCCAGGTGGGCGTGAGACCGAGCTTGCGGCACATGCGGTCGAGGTGCTGCGCGTCGAAGTCCGGCACCGCGCCCACCAGGACCGCGTCCTGCGCGTCCTCGAGGAACAGCGTCAGCCATTCGGCGGCCGGTGTCTTGTCCTGCGGGGCGATGCGGTCGTGGTAGCGCGTGAGCGAGAGCGCGTCGGCGTCGGCGCCGTCCACGGTGTGCTGGGGGAAGAACTGCCGTTCCAGTTCGCGGCCGTCCTCGAAGCGCACGATCCAGGACACCTCGGTCAGCTCGTGACGTTCGTGGTCGAGGCCCGTCGCCTCGGTGTCGACGAACACGAACCGGGTCCGGCCGCTGCGGCGACCGGTCGCGGGCACGGGCGCAGGAGTGGTGGGATCGTCGGCCATGCGGTGGCGCCTTCGGAGGAAGTGGGGCTTCGAGCGGGCCGCACGCCGGAGGTCACGAGCGGGCCCGGGGGTCGTTCCCCACCGTAGCCGGCGGGTCCGACGCGTCACCGCCCGACACGCGGCCGCCCGTGGACAGCCCCGGACGGCACGGCACGGGGCGACCGCACGACGCGGATGCTGGCGACCGAACACGCGTTCGGATACGGTCGTCGTCCACAGCGCAGCGGACGCGGTCCTCGGTCGTGTCCCAGCCGGCCCGTACCGTGACGGCCGCTGGAGCGACGACCCTGGCGCGACACCGTTTCCGACGACCTGACGCAGACGACGTCACGCAGACGTGATGCAGACGACGTGACGCAGACGACGCCCGGCACCTCGCCCGTACCGCACCGACACCATCGCGCCCGCGCATGCCGGGCAGACCCGGGAGGCACCCGTGGACAAGGACAAGGCCCTCGACCTGGCACTGGCCAACATCGAGAAGCAGTTCGGCAAGGGCTCGCTGATGAAGCTCGGGGACGATGCCGCCGTGCAGGTGGCCGCGATCCCGACCGGGGCGCTCTCCCTGGACCTCGCACTGGGGATCGGCGGGCTGCCCAAGGGGCGCGTCGTGGAGATCTACGGTCCGGAGAGCTCGGGCAAGACCAGCCTGGCCCTGCACGCCGTGGCGGAGGCACAGAAGGCGGGCGGCATCGCGGCCTTCATCGACGCCGAGCATGCGCTCGACCCGGTGTACGCCAAGGCCCTGGGGGTCGACATCAACGAGTTGCTGGTGTCCCAGCCCGACACCGGTGAGCAGGCCCTCGAGATCGCCGACATGCTGGTGCGCTCCAACGCGGTCGACATCGTGGTCATCGACTCGGTCGCGGCGCTCACGCCCCGTGCGGAGATCGAGGGCGAGATGGGCGACAGCCACGTCGGCCTGCAGGCCCGCCTGATGTCGCAGGCCCTGCGCAAGCTGTCGGGATCGCTGCACCGGTCCAACACCTGCGCGGTCTTCATCAACCAGTTGCGCGAGAAGATCGGGGTGATGTTCGGCTCGCCCGAGACCACCCCGGGTGGACGCGCGCTGAAGTTCTACAGCTCGGTCCGTCTCGACGTGCGCCGGATCGAGACGCTCAAGGACGGCACCGAGGCGGTGGGCAACCGTGTGCGCGTGAAGGTGGTCAAGAACAAGGTCGCGCCGCCGTTCCGCCAGGCGGAGTTCGACATCCTCTACGGCGAGGGCATCAGCCGCGAGGGATCGCTCATCGACGTCGGCGTCGAGGAGAGCATCATCCGCAAGGCCGGGGCTTGGTACACCTACGACGGTGAGCAGCTCGGGCAGGGCAAGGAGAACGCGCGCAAGTTCCTGCGTGAGCACGTCGACGTGGCGCAGGAGATCGAGAAGAAGGTCAAGGACAAGCTCGGGGTGAACCCGCTCGCCGCCGACGAGCTCGGCACGCTCGACGAGCTGGACTGACCACCATGGCCGACGACGCGACCGATCCGGTTCCCTTCCAGGACGCCGAGGCCTGGCTGGCCGCCCGAGGGGTGCGACGCGACCCGATCCGGGTACCGCTGACGCCTCCTGACGCTCCGACGCCCGCCGACCCGCCCCGCCGCACCGATGGCGCCGGGCCCGACGCCGTGGACCCGTCCACGCTCGCCGAACCGGCGCCGTCTGCGCCCGCCGAGCCGGTTGCCGCCACGTTCGTCGACTCGGGGTCGAGCGTCACGGGCGGCGGCCCGGCACCCGGTGCGCGCGAGGCGGGCCGGCTCGCCGGCGACGCCCTCGACGAGGCGGTGCGCCGCGCCGACGAGCGGGCCGCGCGTCCCGATCCGTCCGCGCCGCGACTCGAGGACGACGTCGCCGAGGCGGTCGCGTTCCTGCGCCGGTCGACCGCCATGGCACCGCAGAGCGAGTCGCGGCTGCGCACGAAGCTGCGTGAGCGCGAGACCCCGCACGCGGTGGTCGAGTTGGCCCTGACCCAGGCCCGCCGGGAACGGCTGGTCGACGACGCGGCGATGGTCGGCGCACTCGTGGAGGAACGACGTCGCAAGGGCCATGCGCCGGCCCGGATCCGGCGGGATCTGCGCCAGCGCGGGTTCGACGAGGCACTGCTCGACGCGGCCCTCGCGCCGGCCGAGCAGGAGGACGCCGAGGCCGCGGCCTACGCCCTGGCGCAGGAGAAGGCCCAGCGGTGCACCGGGCTGGCGCCCGAGGCCGCGTTCCGTCGGGTGGCCGCCCACGTCGTCCGTCGCGGCTATCCGGAGGGGTTGGCCCGCAAGGTGGCACGCGAAGCGGTGTTCACCGCCCGCGACGCGGAGCGCACCGCCGGGCACTGACCGCCATCCGTCGCGCTCGGCTCACCTCGGTGCGCGCCGTCGTGCCGCGGGCGCCGTCGCCCGCTGCCGTCGCCCCGCTGTGGCGGTCCTGCGCGCGTGTGCGGGTGTCGCGGTTTCGCCGGCGTGCGGGTTCGCCACGCCTGCCGCTCGGCCAGTGGCCCGGGCCGTGCCACCCGGTGACCCCGGACGCCGGGACCGGTCGGTGCGGTCGTCGGTCGCGGGCGGATGCGGTTGGGTACGGGGCACGAACGGTCCGCGACCCCGGGGGAGCCATGTTCGGCAAACAGGATCTCTACCAGCTCATCGGCGTGACGGCCTTCGACCGCGACGGAACCAAGCTCGGCAGCGTCGACACCGTCTTCGTCGACCGGGAGACCGAGGCACCGACCTTCGCGGCGGTCACCACCGGCTTGTTCGGCACGAAATCGTCGTTCGTCCCGCTCGCCGACGCGAACTTCCGGGACGGCGAGCTGCACGTCGCGTATCCGCGTGAGCGCGTCAACGACGCACCGACCATCGATGCCGACGACACGCTCGACCCCGAGCAGGAGGTCGAGCTCTACCGCTACTACGGCATCCCCGTCGCCGACACCGACGAGACCGACGACACCGACCACGGTGACGCCGACAGCGGCCGCGTCGACGCGCAGGCCGAGACCGGCAGCGGCGCGTACGAGGGGGCCGCGACCGCCGGCGCCGCAGCCGGCGCGGGCGGTGGTGCTGGTGCCACGGCCGTCGAGGAACTCGACGAGGGCCGTGCTGTCGGGCAGCCGGTCGACACCGACCTGCCCACCGGAACCGACCTGATCTCCGGACAGGGTTTCGATCCGATGTTCGACGGGCCACTGGGCACGCCCAACAGCCGCGTGCGTCTGCGACGGGTCGGCCGCCCGGTCGAACACGCCGACGACCCGCGCGCCGCCCGTGCCGAGCAGGACCCCGAACCGGCCCCCGAGCGACCCGACGCCTGATCGCCACGGCGTTCACGCTCCGGACGGGAGGGCCGACAGGCCCTCCCGTCGTTCGTGCCGGGACTCGGGGCGCGAGGTGCCCGCCATGGGCCCGGCAGACGCCCGGGCCGGCGGAGGCCGGATCTGCCGGAAGCAATCACGAATTCCCGCGATCTTCGGGTTCGCTCCAGTCGAACTGGAGGTAGTCCCCGTCGTGCAGCCGCTGACCGGACAGGTCGTCGTTCTGACCCCGGCGCAGGGCGGGAACGATCGCTCCCCGAGTGACGCCGGATGCGGTTCGGTGGACCTATCGCAAGCACGACCGCAACCCAACGGAGTGAGCATGATCGGCAAGCAGGATCTCGACCAGGTCATGGGCGCCACGGCCTACGACCCCGACGGCGACAAGATCGGCAGTGTCGACACGATCTTCGTCGACGACCAGACCGGCGAACCGACCTTCGCCCTCGTCAACACCGGGCTGTTCGGCTCGAAGTCGTCCTTCGTGCCGATCCAGGACGCGAACTTCAGCGACGGCGACCTGAAGGTCCCGCACAGCAAGGACAAGATCAAGGACGCCCCGAGCATCGACGCCGACGGGCATCTCGACCCCTCCGAGGAGGCCGAGCTGTACCGCTACTACGGCATGTCGTACGACTCGGGCCACGACGACACCGTTCGCGACGACGCCTCGGCGCGTGGCACCACGCAGCCGTCCGGTACCGCCACCGGTGGCACGGGCACCGAGCGCAACGACCACGGCACCGCGGGCCACGACACCTCCGGTCCGACCACCGACGACGCGATGACGCTGTCGGAGGAGGAGCTGCAGGTCGACAAGGAGCGCCGTGAGACCGGCCGCGCGCGTCTGCGCAAGCACGTCGTGACCGAACACGTCACCAAGACCGTCCCGGTCCAGCGTGAAGAGGTCCACGTCGAGCGTGAGCCGATCACCGACGCCAACGCCGACCAGGCGATGGACGGCCCGGCCATCTCCGAGGAGGAGCACGAGGTCGTGCTCCACGAGGAGACGCCGGTCGTCGACAAGCAGGCCGTTCCGAAGGAGCGCGTCCGCCTCGAGAAGGACGTCGAGACCGAGCAGCACCAGGTCGAGGACGACGTCCGCCGCGAGGAGATCGACGTCGCCGGGGTCGAGGACTCCCGCGAGTCGAACCGTCGCAGCTGACGTACGACGGAACACCGGTCGAGGTGGCGGCACACGGGCGGTGGCCCGTGGCCGCCACTTCGGCGTTCCACGACCCCTCCAGGAGGCAGCGATGAGTACCGCGCCCGCCGACGGCGGCGACGACGCGCGCCGCGACGAGGACCCCGGCCTGATCGACGACACCGCACCGCTCCCGCCCGAGGGCGGCGAGCAGACCGTGCCGTCCGAGGGGCCCGACGACCCGCCCAACGAAGGGCAGCTTCCCCGCGACCCCGACTGACGGCGGACACCGGCAGCCGGTGACCTCCGTCGCGAGCACCCGGGTCCCCGGCCGACTGCGGCCGGGGACCGGCCGTTCGCTAGCCTCGTGACGCCGGTGGCCCGGCGCGCCCGTCGGCACACGTCGGTTTTCGTCGGTGTTCGTCGACCGAGGATGCGCGCCCGGGAACGAGGAGACGCAATGGACGTGTTGCAGGCCTGGGTGATCGTCGGCGTGCCCGTCCTGGCCGTGGTCCTCGGCCTCTTCACCGGCCAGTCGCAGCAGCGGGCGTGGGCCGGTCATGCGTTGCTGGTCGGACTCGTCGTCTTCTTCGTGACCGTGCCCGGGGACGTGCTCTCCGCGTCCGCACTGGGCATCCTCGTCGTCGCCTTCGTCGCGACCGGCCGGGGTTCGCACCGCGACGAGGGGCTCGCGGAGCACCACCAGAACCGCAAGCGGCTGACCACCGCCCGCGAGGGCGGCAGCGACGCCCCCTGACCCACCCCGCCGGACTGCGGCCGTCGCCCCGCTCGACGCCCTGCCAGTTCGCGGATCGGTCGAACACGCGCCGGGCGCGGTCGGCGCGCGTCGACGACCGGCCCCCGGCGACCTGCCGTCGTGGTGCTCGGGTTCCGGGCGCCACGGCCGACGAGAACTCGGCCGATGTGGGAGCCGAAGTGTCCGTCGAGAGGTGGCTGTCCGTCGTCCAGCTCCTGCTGGCCGGCGCGGCCTTCGAGTTGGCCCTCGGCTTCCGGCGCAGCGCCCGCAACGACGACCGCGAGGCACGCTGGCTGGCGGCCTGGACCCTGCTGCTGGGCATCTGCCTGCTCGTCACCACCTTGGCGCCGACCCTGCCACCCGGCCTGGCCGGTGCCGGCTACGCCCTGCGCTCGGCGCTGTTCTACGTCTCGTCGGCCTTCCTCGTCCCCGTGGTGGCCTCGCTGTGCGGACGTCGCGTCCCGCGGCTGCTGTTCGGCGCGCTGCTCGCGCTCGGGGCGGTCCGCCTCGTGCTGTGGGGGGCGACCGACCTGGTGTTCGCCCACGCCTTCACCGATTCGGGCGGTCCGGTGTTCGGCCCGCTCGTCCGGTTGTTCACCGTGCCGCTGGTGGTCGGGGTGTTCGGCTACCTGGTCCGCAGCCTGCCCTGGTGGCGCAGTCGCGGGGAGCGCTACGCCGTGGCCCTGGCGGCCCTGCTCGCGGCGCTGATGGTGGTGGCGGCGTTGACCGCCGGCGACCGCGTCGGCGAGCTCGCCCTGGGCCTGTGGACGGTGCCGTTCCTGGTGTGCATCCAGCTCGTGCGCACGCGCCGCGACCAGCTCGCCGCCCGGGCACACGCCGAGCTTCGACACCGCTCCCACCACGACGCGCTGACCGGCCTGTGCAACCGCGAGCGGCTGCGCGAGGAGCTCGACCGTCGGTTGGCCGCCCGGTCCGCGCTGAGCCTGCTGGTGCTCGATCTCGACGACTTCAAGGACGTCAACGACTCGTTGGGGCATCCGGTCGGTGACGAGGTGCTGCTCGAGGTGGCCGCACGTCTGCGCCGCCTCGTCGGCGACACCGCCCTGCTCGGCCGCCTCGGCGGGGACGAGTTCGCGGTGGTCCTGCCGGCGGGGCAGGACCCGCGGTGGACGGCCGCCGCGCTGGTCGACGCCCTGGCCGCACCGTTCTCGCTGCACGGCATCGCCATCGAGCCCGGCGGCAGCGTCGGCGTCGTCACCAGCCCGGCGCACGGTCGTGACGCCGTGACGCTGCTCCAACGGGCCGACGCCGCGATGTACCAGGCCAAGGCGAGTGGCGGTGGACGCTGGTGCGTGTTCGCCGAGGAGCACGAGACCCGTACCGCTCGCCGGCTGGCGCTGCTCACCGACCTGCGCCGCGCGCTCGACGGCGAGGCCGACGGCGAGCACGCCCTGACGCTGGCCTACCAACCCAAGCTGGACCTGCGCACCGGTCGGGTCGCGTCGCTGGAGGCCCTGGCGCGTTGGACCCGCCCCGACGGCGAGACGGTGTCCCCGGGGGAGTTCGTGCCGCTCGCCGAACGCTACGGCCTCGCGCCGCGGCTGACCCGCTGGGTGCTGCGGCTCGCGTTGCAGCAGCTGGCGGTGTGGCGTCGTGACGGCCTGGCGCTGCAGGTCGCGGTCAACGTCTCCCCGGTCTCGGCGCAGCAGCCGAGCTTCGTCGGCGACGTCGTCGAGGCGCTCGCGCTGGTGGACGTCCCGCCCGACGCGCTCGTGCTCGAGATCACCGAGGACGCCTTCGCGGTCGACGGCGTGGCGTTCGGTGCGGCGGTCGACCGCCTGCACCGCCTCGGGGTGCAGCTGTCCATCGACGACTACGGGACCGGCTTCGCGTCCCTGGGCTACCTGCGCCGCCTGCCCTTCGACGAGCTCAAGCTCGACCGCGCCTTCGTGCGCGAACTCGCCGCCGACGTCCGTGACGACGCCATCGTCGCCTCGACCATCGAGCTGATGCACCGGCTCGGCGTCCGGGTCGTGGCCGAGGGGGTCGAGGACGCGGTCACCCTGGCGCACCTGCAGGCACTCGGCTGCGACCTGGCGCAGGGCTTCCACATCGCGCGCCCCCTGCCGGCGGCACAGGTGGCGGACTGGCTGCGTGCGCACGCGCACGTCGCGGTGGGTGACGGGCCCGGGGGGCAGCTGGCCCGCGCCCGTGCGCTCCCGCCGGTGCGCCACGACACCCGGGACGTCGGTGGCCCGCGGACGGACGGTGCCCGCGAGCCCGTACCCTTGCGCGCCCAGCGCGAGAGATGGTGAGCAGGCGTGGCCAAGAGCTATTTCATCCGCACGTTCGGATGCCAGATGAACGAGCACGACTCCGGTCGTGCCGCCGGCATGCTCGAGACGCTCGGGTACCGACGCGCGCCGGACGAGACCGCCGCCGACCTCGTTCTGGTCAACACCTGCGCGGTGCGCGAGAACGCCGACAACCGGCTCTACGGCACCTTGGGCCACCTCAAGGGCCTCAAGGACCAGCGCCGCAGCGAGGGTGCCGATCTGACCATCGTCGTCGGGGGCTGCCTCGCGCAGAAGGATGGTGACACGGTGGCCCGCAAGGCGCCGTGGGTCGACGTCGTCTACGGCACTCACAACCTGCCCGACCTGCCGCAGCTGCTCGCGCAGGCGGACTCCGCCGCGATCCCCGTCGTCGAGCTCGTCGAGCAGCTGGAGACCTTCCCCTCGGCGCTGCCGGCCAAGCGCAGCGTGCGTCATCACGCGTGGGTGTCGATCGCGGTCGGCTGCAACAACAGCTGCACGTTCTGCATCGTGCCCAGCCTGCGCGGGCCGGAGCGTTCGCGACGCCTGGGCGACATCGTCGAGGAGGTCCGCGCCCTGGTCGCCGACGACGTCGTCGAGGTGACGCTGCTCGGCCAGAACGTCAACTCCTACGGCCGCGACCTCGCCGGACGGTCCCAGTTCGCCGACCTGCTGCGTGAGCTCGGGACCGTCGACGGGCTCGAGCGGCTGCGCTTCACCTCGCCCCATCCGCGGGACTTCACCGACGAGGTCCTCGAGGCCATGGCGCAGACGCCCAACGTCTGCCCGCACCTGCACCTGCCGTTGCAGTCGGGCTCGGACCGGCTGCTGCGCCTGATGCGCCGCTCCTACCGGGCCCGGCGCTACCTCGCGCTGGTCGAGCGCACCCGGGAGCTGATGCCCGACGCGGCGCTGACGACCGACATCATCGTCGGCTTCCCGGGGGAGACCGACGAGGACTTCCAGGCCACCCTCGACGTGGTCGCGCAGGTCGGCTTCGACCAGGCGTTCACCTTCCAGTACTCGCCGCGTCCCGGCACGCCGGCGGCCGCGCTGGTCGACGAGTACGTCCCGGCCGAGGTGGTGCGTGAGCGCTACGGCCGGCTCGAGCAGCTCACCCGGGCCCAGTCGCTGACCGCCCACCAGCGGCTGCTCACCACCCGCCAGGAACTGCTGGTCGAGTCGCCGTCCAAGACCGACCCGTCGCGCTGGTCGGGGCGCACCCGCGGCAACCACCTGGTGCACTTCCCGGCGCCGTCGACGTCCGGTGGCGAGCCGGCGTTCGCCCCCGGCGACCTCGTCGAGGTCGAGATCCTCGAGGCGAGTGCGAACTACGCCATCGGTGGACCGGCCGCGATCCGACGTCGGACCGCCGCCGGTCGCGCCGCCGGCGCGGCGATGGCCCGCGGCGAGGGGCACGGTGTGCCGACGGACGCGGCGCCGACGCCCGGGGCACGCGGGTTGCGGCTGCCCGTGCTGAGCGCGCCACCGGCCGGTCCGTGACCGTCGTCGGCCGCGCGGCCCTGCCCACGGCCGTCGAACTGTTCACGCCCGGGACGGATCCGGCGGCCCGCCAGTTGCGGCAGGCCGTCGACCGGACCCTGACGCAGCTGCCCCCGGTGGACTCGTTCGTGCTGCTCGCCGCGGGGGAGGAGGGCCTGGTCCACGACGCCTCCGGGGCGACACTGCACGCCAGTGGCCAGCCGGGGCTGCGCGTCGAACTGCACCACGACGAGGAACTGCTCGCCGCCCTGGCCACCCGCGGGCGCACGCCCCGCGTACGTGGCGACTGGCTCGAGGGACCGCTCGCGGTGCTGGCACTGCTCGCCGCGACCATGCAGCCCTCGGCCTGCATGCTGCCGGTCACCGTGCCACGGGCTGCCGGCTGGCAGGCGCTCGAGTCGATCGCGGCCGGCATCGCCGGCGCCGCCCGCGCCACCGAGCGTCGCATCGCGGTGGTCGCGGCCGGTGACCTCGCCCTCGCCGACGCCGACGGCGACGGCCGGCGGGCGGCCGACTGGGACCGCGACGCGGTCGTGGCCCTGCGCGACGACGAACCGGAGCGTCTCGCCACGCTCGGCCCGGTGACCGCGAACCGGCTCGGCGCCGACGGGTGGGCGCCGCTCGCGGTCCTGCTCACCGCGGGTGGCCGGCGCGGGCCGCTGCGACCCGAGCACCTGACCGTCGGCGGGCAGGGGCGCCTCGTCGCCGTCGACACCCTGCCGTCGTGACCAGCGCGAGCCCCGGTCCGCGGCCCGTGCTCGCGGTGGTCGGACCGACCGCGAGCGGCAAGTCGTCGCTCGCGCTCGACCTCGCCCGCCGTCGGATCGCCGCCGGCCGGCCGACCGAGCTGGTCGCGATCGACGCGTTCACGGTCTACCGCGGCATGGACGTCGGCACGGCCAAACCGACCGCCGCCGAACGCGCCGAGGTGCCCCACCACGGCCTCGACCTGTGCGAGCCCTCGCAGGAGGTCACCGTCGCCTGGTTCCAGCGCACGGTGCGGGCCGCGGTCGACGACGTGCTGGCGCGTGGCGTGACGCCGTTGCTCGTGGGCGGGTCGGGGCTGTACTTCCGCGCCGTCGTCGACGACCTGCGCTTCCCGCCGACCGACCCGCGCCTGCGGGCGGCGCTGGAACGGACCTGGGCGGACCGGCCCGTCGAGGCGCACGCGCACCTCGCCGCGTGCGACCCGGCCGCGGCCGAGCGCATCGACCCGGCCAACCTGCGCCGCACCGTGCGCGCCCTGGAGGTGCTCGAGCTGACCGGGGAGCGCTTCTCGGCCTTCGCCGACGCCTGGCACGACCACCGCTCGATTCACCCGGGATTGGCGGTCGGCTACCTCGAACCGGACACCGAGGTGCTGCGCGAGCGCATCCGCACCCGGGCCGACGCGATGGTCGCCGACGGGCTGCTCGACGAGGTCGCCTCGCTGCGAGCGGCGCCTGGCGGGCTGTCGGCGACCGCCGCGAAGGCCATCGGGTACGCCGAGGCGGCCGCGGTGCTCGACGGCGCCGCCCCGTTCGACGGGCTGGCCGACGCCATCGCGAAGCGCACCTGGACCTACGCCAAGCGCCAACGCAGCTGGTTCCGCGCCGACCCCCGTTGCACCCCGATCGACCCCGAGGCGCTCCTCGCCGACTTCGCCGCCGCGTGAGTCGGTGGCGGTTTCGCGGCGTACGCGCGAGGACGGTCGTCGCCCGGGTGCCGCCGCGCAACCGCGCAGGGCCTGATCGGAGCCGTCCGTGCGTCCTGATCCGCACCGGCCGACGTCCGGACGCACGGATCGCGCGCAGGGCCGTCGCGACCGTCGATCCGTGCGGACTCATCTGCACACGGCCGGCTTCCGACGCACGTGCGTCGCACCGAACGTGCCGGCGGGGTCGCGTGTCGCCGGCTCGAAGCCGGCCACGGGCTGCTCGTCAGCCCGCCGGCGGGGTCGCGTCCCCCGGCGTGAGCGTCAGGGTGTGCTCGGCGGCGGCGTCGACGGCGTCGGAGGAGAACGGCAGCCGGAGCATTCCGCCGTCGCGCCAGAGCTCGGCCTGATCGGTGTAGTGCGTCGAGAACGGCCGGCCCGACTGGCCCGTGAGGTGGATCCAGCGACCCGCGTCGAGGTCGTTCGTGTCGACCAGGTAGCGCATCGAGGGCACCCAGGTCACCTCGTAGCCCTGGCTGGCGTCCCAGCCGTTGGCGTTGACGACCGAGGTGCCGCCGGCGACCTCCAGCGGCCCCCGGTTGAACAGCGCCTCGACCGGGGCGATGCCCGAGTCCCCGAACGTGCCGTGGCGCAGCAGCAGCGTGTGCATCGCCCCCCAGCGCCAGTCGGCGGGGTCGTCGCCGAAGCGTTCGACGAGCTCCGTGGTGGCGTCCCCCAGGGATGCGGCCAGCACGTCGTCGCGGGTCTCGACCTGTTCCGTGCCGCGGTCGTCCCACCAGGGCGAGTCGGGCTCGTCGACCAGTGCGCGCACGACCTCCCACCAGCGCGACCCGCCCGAGGGTGCGGCCCAGTCGGGCAGCTCGTCGGTGAAGGTGCGGCGCAGCAGGTGTGCCCAGGTCGCGTTGAAGACCGCCGCGCCGGCAGCGTCGGCGTCGTCCTGCAGGTCCCAGTCGCGCAGCACCCGCTGGGCGGTCGCCGCCTCGTCGTCGACGTCGTCGACGGCGAGCAGGAAGGGGACCAGCTGTTCGGCGTTGCCGTTGTGGTTGTCGAGCTGGATCTCGAGCAGGTCGTCGAGGGTCAACCGGTCGCGCTCGCCGAGCAGTTCGTGGATCCGGCGGGCCCGGTAGCCGGCGTCGGGGTCGACGGTCAGGAACGGTTCCTCGTCGGGCGGCAGGACCGCCTGGTTGGCGGTGACGAGCTGACCGTCGGGCGGGTCGAAGGCGAACGGCAGCTCCTCGAAGTCCAGGTAGCGCTCCCAGGTGTGCTCACCGGTCCACCCGGGCACCGGCACGGTGCCGTCGCCGGTGGAACGCACCGGGATGCGTCCGGGCGCCTGGTAGCCGATGTGGCCCTCGACGTCGGCGTAGACGAGGTTCTGGCTGGGGACCAGGAAGTCCGCCGCGGCGGCGCGGAAGCTCTCGAAGTCGGTCGCGCGCATGAAGGCGGGCACCCCGTCCATGGTGTTGGCCGGCTCGAGCGCGGTCCAGCGCAGGGCGACGGCGAACGCGACCTCACCGGACGCGTGGACCGCGGCCTGATCACCCGCGGCCCCCTGCGGGCCCTGCGCGATGTCGCGGCCGGCGGCGGAGACCTCGGAGAACAGCGGCCCGTTGCGGGTCGCGCGGATCGTCAGCTCCTCGCTGCCGCCCCCGGCGATCGCGATCGCCTCGGTGGTCACCTCGAGGTCCTGCCAGCCGTCCTCGGTGCGGTAGCGGTCGCCGTCGAGCTGCTCGACGTACAGGTCGGCGACGTCGGGACCGAGGTTGGTGAACCCCCACGCGACGTCGGCGTTCTGGCCGATGATGATCCCGGGCACGCCGGAGAACGAGAACCCGGCGACGTGCCACGGGCAGTCCTCGGTCACCTCCGCGCAGCGCAGGCCGACCTGGTACCACAGCGAGGGCTGCGCCGGACCGAGGTGCGGGTCGTTGGCGAGCAGGGCGCCGCCGGTGGCCGAACGCTCCGGCGCGATCACCCACGAGTTCGAGCCGATGCCGTCCTCGGCGCCGTCCCCGAGCAGCTGCGGGGCGCCCGCCAGCGCCTGCTGCGCCTGCGCGAGCGCCGCGTCGAGCGCGGCGGCCACCTCGCCCTCGCCGTCGTCCGCGGCCTCGCCGGCCGTTGCGTCGTCGGACGCGTCGCGGGTGCCGTCGGCGGGGTCGTAGTCGGCGGCCGACGCGAGGTCGTCGGCGCTCAGGATGGTCTCGTGGCGGTCGTAGGGGTAGGTGGGGAACAGCTCCTGCCAGTCGCGCCCGTCACCGAGGTCGACCGTCTGCAGCCGCCCACGCAGCAGCTCGTCCTCGAGGTTGGAGCGCAGGTCCCACGCCATGGCCTTGAGCCAGGCGAGCGAGTCCACCGGCGTCCACGGCTCGGCCTCGTACCCGCGGGCGCCGGCGACCGGGAGCAGGGCGTGCTCGAGCGAGAGCCGGCTGCCGCGCTGGTCCCCGATCCAGGCGTTGACGCCCTCGGCGTAGGCCTCGAGCATCCGTCGCGTGTCCGGGGCGAGGATCGCCAGCTCTTGTTCGGCCACGCGTCGCCACCCGAGCGTGCGCACGAACCGGTCGGTGTCGAGCTGTGTGTCGCCGAACAGCTCGCTGACGCGGCCGGCGGTGATGTGCCGGCGCACGTCCATCTCCCAGAACCGGTCCTGGGCGTGGACGTAGCCCTGCGCCCGGAACAGGTCGTCGCTGGTGCGCGCCACGATGGTGGGGATCCCGGCGGCGTCGCGCTGGACGCTCACGCGGGCGTCCAGGCCGGGCACGGCGAGCTCGCCGTCGAGCGTCGGCAGCGAGCGTCGCACCAGCACCGTGGTGGTCGCGGCCACGCCCAGCGCCACCAGCAGCGCCAGCACGACCAGCGCGGTCAGCCCACGCGCGAACCACGTCCCGACCCGTCCCACGCGCACTCCTGCCACCGGGCGGGCAGCCGGTCCCGGTCGCCTGGTGCGGCGGTGGCCCCGCCAGGCCGACGGCGGCGCAGTCAAGCAGCCGCGCCGGCCGGGTTACCGGTGTCAACCCCAGAACGTGCGCGTACGCTGTCGCCGATGGAGTTCACCAAGGCCCATGGCACCGGCAACGACTTCGTCGTCCTGCGCGATCCGGACGACCACCTCGACGTGTCCGCAGCGCTCGTGCGGGCCCTGTGCGACCGGCGGTTCGGGATCGGCGCGGACGGCGTCATCCGGGTGGGCGGGGTCGCCCGTCTCGAGGGCGCCAACGCCGGTGCGGACGTGTTCATGGACTACCGCAACGCCGACGGCTCCGTGGTGGAGATGTGCGGCAACGGCGTGCGCGTCACCGCCAAGCACGCCGTCGACCACGGCCTGGTCACCCCCCGCGAGGACGGCACGGTCGTCGTCGCCACCCGTTCGGGGCCGCGGCCGGTGCGGGTGGTGGCCCGTCACGCCGACGGCACGGTCGCCGAGGTCGAGGTCGACATGGGCCCGCCCGCGCTCGAGCCGGTCGAGGTGCCCTTCGACGCGACGGCCGCCGGCACCGGGCCCGCCGTGGCCGACGCGTTCGGCCCCACGGTGCAGGTCGGCGACCGGCAGGTCGAGCTCGCGGTGGTGTCGATGGGCAACCCGCACGCGATCCTGACGGTCGACGACGTCGGCACCGCCCCGGTCACGACCCTCGGCCCGACGCTGGAGACCCACGCCGCCTTCCCGGCCAAGACCAACGTCGAGTTCGCGCAGGTGGTGGACCGCGGTTCCGTTCGCCTGCGGGTGTGGGAGCGCGGCGTCGGGGAGACCGCCGCGTGCGGTACCGGCGCGTGTGCGACCGTGGTCGCCCTGCGACGCGCCGGACGTGTGGACGACGAGGTCGCCGTCCGACTGCCGGGAGGCACACTGACGGTCCGGTGGCATGCTGGAGGTTCCGTGTACATGACCGGTCCGGCCGTCGAGGTCGGACACGGCACGCTCGACGACGCCTGGCTGCGCGACGCGCGGTCGGGCCTGCTGGAGACCGCACCCTGAGTTCCGACGACCCCCGTTCCCCCGAACCTCGCGGACCGTCCGCGTCCGACCCGGGCGACGACGCACCGCTCGACGACGCGCCCCTCGACGACGTCGTGGACGGCTACGCGCTCGACGACGAGCCCGCCGCCGACGACCTGCTGCTCGGCGACGGCTCGGGCCTGAGCGCCGAGCAGCTCTCGCGTGCCGAGGAACGTCGCCGCCGCCGCGACGTCATCGAGGAGGGCGCCCCGCGCGAGGGCGTCGACATCATCCGGCGGGTCGAGGCGGCCGTGATCGTCGGCGTGCAGCTGCCCGGACGCACCTCGGCGGACGTCGAGGCGTCGCTGGACGAGCTCGAGGCGCTGCTCGACACCGCCGGTGCCGAGGTGGTCGAGCGCGTCGTGCAGCGGCTGGACACCCCGCAGGCCGCGACCTACATCGGTGGCGGCAAGGTCGGTGAGCTGCGCGAGCTGGTGGCCGCCCACGGCGCCGACGCCGTCGTGTTCGACGACGAGCTCTCGCCGGCGCAGCAGCGCACGCTGGAGGAGCGGGTCAAGCAGAAGGTGCTCGACCGCACCATCGTCATCCTCGACATCTTCGCCCAGCACGCCACCTCGCGCGAGGGCAAGGCGCAGGTGGAGCTCGCCCAGCTCAACTACCTGCTGCCCCGCCTGCGTGGGTGGGGGACCGCACTGTCGCGGCAGGCCGGTGGCCGCACCGCCGGTGGTGCCGGCATCGGTGGTCGTGGACCGGGCGAGACCCAGCTCGAGGTCGACCGTCGCCGCATCATGCGACGCATCGCCAAGCTGCGTCGCGACCTGAAGGACTACGCCCGCATCCGCGAGACCAAGGCGTCCGAGCGCGAACGCAACCGGGTGCAGGTCGCGGCGCTGGTCGGCTACACCAACGCCGGCAAGTCGTCGCTGCTCAACCGCCTCACCGGCGCCGACGTGCTGGTCGAGAACCGCCTGTTCGCGACGCTGGACCCGACCGT
Source organism: Egicoccus halophilus (assembly GCF_004300825.1). Taxonomy (NCBI): domain Bacteria; kingdom Bacillati; phylum Actinomycetota; class Nitriliruptoria; order Egicoccales; family Egicoccaceae; genus Egicoccus; species Egicoccus halophilus. The sequence goes on along the minus strand of NZ_CP036250.1, from coordinate 3,110,888 downwards.
GCGGCGTCTGCCGCTCGACGACGGCCGCGACATCGTGCTCACCGACACGGTGGGGTTCGTCCGCAAGCTGCCGCACGGGCTGGTCGAGGCGTTCAAGTCGACCCTCGAGGAGTCGTTGACCGCCGACCTGCTCGTGCACGTCGTCGACGCCTCGCACCCGGAGGCGGAGTCGCACATCGTCGCCGTGCACGAGGTGCTCGAGGAGATCGGCGCCGACGCCGGCGCCGAGCAGTTGGTGCTCAACAAGATCGACCGGGCCGACCCGGCCACCGTGGAGGCGCTCGCCCGTCGGGTGCAGGTGGAACTCGACGCCGACCCGGTGCTCGTGTCGGCGCACACCGGCGAGGGCATCGAGGACCTCGTCGAGCGCATCGGACTCCGGATCCCGGGACAGCGGATCCGCATCAGCGCGCATGTACCCTACGCACGGCAGGATCTCGTCGCCTTGGCACACCGCAGTGGGCAGGTGGTCAAGGAGGCGCACGGGGACAAGGGGACCGAGCTCGTGGCCGATCTCGACGTCCGTGCGGCGCGCCGACTGCGCCCGTACCTCGACGTCGACGTGTTCGCCGAGGAGCCCGAGGACTGGGAACGGGAGACGGGGACCTGACCGAGGAGTCGACCTCACTGCGGGGCAGCGCCGATCTCGCCGCCCGGCTGCGTTCGCTCGCGCTCGCCGGCCGTCGGCTGGGGCGCAGCGAGCACGAGGGCGAGGTCTACGACCTGGCCGTCGAGGTCGCGGTGCGCTGCCTCGGCGCCGACGCGGCCTCACTGTCGCGCTTCGACCGCGCCGAGGGCATCACCCGGGTGCTGCGCAACCACGGTGACCTGGCGCCGTGGGAGGAACCGCGTCCGCTGCACGAGACGTATCGCATCGACGGGTGGCGCAACCTCGTGACGGTGCTGCTGCAGGGCCGGTCCTGGACGGGGACGCTCGACGACCCCGACCTGCCCGGCCCCGACCGGGACCTGCTGGTGTCGCTGGACAAGTACGCGGCGCTGTCCTCGCCGGTGTTCGTCGGCGGGCAGGTGTGGGGCGAGCTGTACGTGACCCGGCGGGCGGGCCGACCGCCGTTCGAGGAGCTCGACCTGATGGTGGCGCAGACCCTCATGGGACTGGTCGGGGCGGCGCTGCGCCACCTGCAGGACCGCGCCGTGCTGCACGAGCTCGCCTACCGCGACCGACTCACGGGCCTGGGCAACCGGCGCGCGGTCGACGACCGGCTCGAGCGCGTGTTCGCCCGCGACCCGCTGGCCGCACCCGTCGGGCTGCTGGTCGGCGACGTCAACGGCCTCAAGGAGGTCAACGACGAACAGGGCCACGCCGAGGGCGACCGGCTGCTGCGCGAGGTGGCGCGCGTGCTCACCGCCGAGGTGGCGCGCCACCCTGGTGGCCTGGCGGCCCGCATCGGCGGCGACGAGTTCTCCGTCGTGCTCGAGGGCGTCGACGACGAGCAGATGCAGGAGGTCACCAAGCGTCTGACCGCCGAGGTCGAGGCGCTGGCGGTCGGTGACGGCCTGTCCTGCGGGTTCGCCGTCGCGGAGCAACGGCCCGGTGGGGCACCGTCGCCGGCGGCCGCGGGGCGGGCGCTGCTGCGGCTGGCCGATGCGATGCAGTACCGCTCCAAGCGCCAGTCCCGCGCGACCCGCAACGGCCGGGTCGCCGACGGGCTGGGCACGCTGGCGCGTCACCAGATCGGCGCCGCCGACCGGGCTGCCGGACGGGAGCTGGCAGGCCGGGTCCTGACCGCCGTCCAGGCCGCCGACGGCGACACCGAGGAGCGGCTCGCGGCGTTGGCCGCCAGCGTGGCGCAGGGGCTCGGGGCGGCGTCGTGGTGGCTGTCGGACAGTGACGGGCGCGACCTGGTGATCCGCCGTGGCGAGTACCTGCGTCAGGGGGACCTCGGCACGGGCACCATGCCGGTCGCCGCCGGGGACCGCTATCCGCTGGCGGACTATCCCGCGTCCGCGGCGGTGCTGCGCGGCGGGGTGTTCTTCGCCACCCTCGAGGACGGCCACTCCACCGAACGGGCGTTCCTGGCCGCCAACGGCTACGTGTCGATGCTCGCGGCCGGGACCACCCGCAACGGGGTCGGGTGGCTGGTCGAGATCATGGGGGACGCGGTCACCCAGCCGCTCGCGCCGCACGAGGGCCTGCTGCTCGCCCTGGTCGAGCTGGCCGCCAACGGTGCCCCCGGGGGCCGCTGAGCCTCAGCGCACCGAGCGCATCACGGTCACGACCTTGCCCATGATGCGGGCGTCCTGACCGGGCACGATCGGGATCGGCTCGTAGGCCGCGTTGGCCGGGTCGAGGAAGACGTCCCCGGTCCGGGTGCGCCGGAAGAACTTGACCGTCGCCTCGCCCTCGATCAGCACGGCGCACATCTCGCCCTGCTCCACCGAGGCCTGCTCGCGCACCACCACCAGGTCGCCGTCGAGGACGCCGGCCTCGATCATCGACTCACCACGGACCCGCAGCAGGAACAGCTGCCCCTCGCCGACCAGCTCCTTGGGCAGCGCGTACACCGCGTCGACCCGTTCCTCGGCCAGGATCGGGCCACCGGCCGCGATCTCGCCCACCAGCGGGACGTTGCGTGACGCGCCGGGGCGCAGTTGCAGCCCGAGCTCCAGGTCACGGCCCAGCTCCAGCGCGCGTGGCTTGGTCGGATCGCGGCGCAGGTAGCCCTTGCCCTCGAGGGTCTCGAGCTGCGCGTGCACCGAGGACGTCGACTTGAGGCCGACCGCGTCACCGATCTCCCGCACCGACGGCGGATAACCGTGCGCGTCGACGTGGGCGTGGATGACCTCCAGGATCGCCCGCTGGCGGGGCGTGAGGTCGCTGACGTCGCGGGGCTGCTCGCTCACGAGGGCTCCTGGCGCAGTGCGGAGGATCGGGTCGGGTCGAGTCGGGTCGGGTCGAGTCACGTCGGGTGGGCGGGGTCGGGCGGCTCACGCGACGTCCGGGGGAGCTCGTCGGACGGTCGCCGCCGTCCCACCGGCGGCAAGACTGTCCTTCACGCCGTTCCAACGGCCGTGCCGAACGGGCGTTCGGATGGCCGTGACCGTAACACGCACCCTGTACGAAAGCGAACACCCGTTCGAACGAACGCTTGATTCTCGAACGCCCGTTCGGTTCACTGCCTAGCAGAACGGATGTTCGATTCCACGCAGGTGGGACCACGAACCGCCGGCCGGCGCGCACCCCAGTGACCGACGCCGACACACCGGCCGTGTCACACCCCCTCCTTAGCGTCCGTTCCACCGCCGCAGCGACCGCCGTTGCGCACCCCGCCAGCCGAAGGAGCCTTCCGATGAGTTCGAGCGCCCTGCCGGCACCCCTGGTCCGCCGTCGTCCGCGTGCCGTGAGGCCGGCGCGCCCCGCGATGCCCGCCCGTCCCGCGGTGCGGACGCGTCCCGCGGCCCCGATCGCGGTCCCGGCCCGGGCTGGCACCGACCGGCCGTCGGCGGCGGTGCTGTGGCGTCGTCGGGCCGTCGCGGTCGCCATCCTGCTGACGGTGGTCCTGGCGCTGACGGCGGCGATCGGCCGGGTCACGTCGGGCGCGTTCGCGGAGCCGACCAGCCAGGTGGGCGGTCACGTGGTCGTGGAGCCGGGACAGACGCTGTGGGACGTCGCGGTCGCGACCGCGCCGGACGGCATGGACACCCGCCGCCACCTCGACGAGGTCGTCCGACTCAACGGCCTGGACACCGCCGCCGAGGTCGACGCCTGGACCGTGGTGCTGCTGCCCGCACGGTGAGCCCACGGACGGGGTCTGGCGGCGGACGGGGGTCAGGCGGGGTCGGGAGCCTTGGGCGGGGCGTCCTTGCGCAGGGTGAGCAGCGCCTCCTCGAAGTCCTCGGGACCCTGGAAGTCCTTGTAGACCGAGGCGAAGCGGACGTAGGCGACGTCGTCGAGTTCGTGCAGTTGGGCGAGCACCTTCACCCCGACCTGCTCGGAGGGCACCTCGCGGGCACCGCCGACGCGGAGCTGCTGCTCGACCCGTGCCGCGGCCCGCTCGAGCTCCTCCTGGGCGACGCGCCCCTTGGCCGCGCGCGCCATGCCGTCGAGCACCTTCTGCCGGGAGAACGGGATCACCACGCCGGAGCGCTTGCGGACGAGCAGTTCGGGCAGCTCCACCCGCTCGAAGGTGGTGAAGCGGGTGCCGCAGGCACGGCACTGCCGACGGCGGCGGATCGCCGCACCGTCGGGGGTCGGACGCGAGTCGACGACCTTGTCGTCGTCGATGCCGCACTCGGGACAGCGCATCGGGGAGCAGGGGTCCTGGTCGCAGGGCTCGGGAGCGCGACGGTACGACCTTTCGGGCGCGGGACCGAGCACCCGCGTCGCGGCCGGCGCACACCACGGGCGACCGCGTCGCCGCGAGCGCTGCCGACTAGGGTCCGCGCCATGAGTGATCTGCGCGTGCTGACCCCCGTCGACGACACCCCGGTGCCGGTCGGTCCGACCGTGCTGGGCATGTCCATGAGTGCCGAGGCCCGGGTGGTCGACGGCTGGCTCGAACGCGAGCTCGAGGTGCCTGCCGGCCTCGACGGTCCCGCCGGGATCCTGCAGGGCGGCTTCGCGACCGGCGTCGCGATCGCCGCCGCGCGGGCGGTGGATCGCATCGACGCGCCGCTGACCAGCCTCGACGCGCGACTGTTCGCGCCCACGCCGCTGGACACGACGCTGACGATCCGCGTCCGGCCGACCGACGTCACCGCCCGCTACGAGGTCGAGACCCGCCACGGCGAGCAGACGCTGGTCGCCGCCACCGTGGAGCTCGCCGGCCACGACCCGGCGCCGCGGGTGTACGACCTGCTCGAGCTCGCCACCGTGCCGATCCCGCCGGGGCGGACCGATTCGCCGTTCCCGCACTGCTTCGTGTGCGGCGGCGACCCCCGCCACGAGCACGCGCTGGGGATCCTGCCGGCGTGGGCGGGCGAGGGCCGCATCAGCCAGCCATGGGTGGCCGAGGAGGTCTTGGGTGACGAGCGCGGCGTCGTCGACCCGCTGCTGGTGTCCGCGGTGCTGGACTGTCCGACGGTGTGGTCGGCGTGGCACGAGGTCGAGGCCAACGGCTGGGAGGGCGCCCTGCTCGGCCACTACCACGTGCGGTTCTTCGGCGACGCGCCGGTGATGGAGCCACTGCGCACGGTCGCCCGGCTCGACGGGGTGGACGGCCGCAAGGTGCGTGCACGCGGTGCGCTCGTCGACGAGGACGGGGTGGTCTACGCGACCTCGTCGGGCCTGCACATCGGCGTCGCGCAGCTACCTTGCGGGGACTGACCCTGCCCGGCCGGTGAACCTCGCGCCTCGACGGCCGACAGGTCGCATCGACGGCGCAACGAACGCCTTGCACCGACGGGCCGACGAACCGCTGCCCTGACGGCACCGACCACCTCGCCGCCGGCGTCGACGCCATCCGTGCGTCCGCGCCGGCGTCGTGCGCGAAGGACCTGCGCATGCATTCCCAGCTGACCCCGCCCACCGACGTCGCCGCGTGGATCCAGGGCTTCCGTCGTGCCTTCGAGCAGGCCGACGTGTTCGCCGCGGGGGACCTGTTCTCCAAGACCGTCCGCTACCGGCCGGCGCCCTCGTTGCCCGCTCTCGAGGGGCGTGGCGCCATCGAGGAGCACTGGAGCCGCGACGTCGTGGTCCTCGAGGAGCGCCTGGCGGTCTGCCGGTGGCTCGGTGAGGACGGCGACACGCACCTCGTGCACGTGCAGCTGCACGCCCAGGCGCCGACGGCGCCCTACGGCCTCGAGGCGGTCCTGAGCGTCGCGTTCGACGAGGACGGCCGGTGCTGCCGGCTCGAGGGCGCCGAACACCGTCCCCAGCCAGCCGACGACGCGAGCCCGCTGGCGGGAACGGCCACGCTCGCCCCGGCCGCTGCCGAACCGGTGGCCCCGTTCGTCGCCGCCGCCACGGTCGCGGCGTCGGGCGTGCCGGTCCAGGACGTCCCCGCTCGCTTCGGTGCCTGACCCGGCGCCGCTGCGCTGCCCCCACGACGGCGGGGCCCTGCACCGTGCCGAGCGGTCCTGGGGCTGTGCCCGCGGGCACCGGTTCGACGTCGCCCGCCAGGGGTACGTGAACCTGCTCACCTCCCCGCCACGACGCGTGTCGGGCGACACCGCCGCGATGCTCGACGCCCGGCAGTCCGTGCTCGACGCGGGCCACCTCGACGCGGTCACCGCCGCGCTCGTCGAGGCGTGTGTCGGGTCACCGGACGGCGTGCTGGTCGAGGTCGGCGCCGGCACCGCGCACCACCTGGCCGCGGTCCGACGCGTCCTGGGGGAGCGGGCCGCGGTCGCGACCGATCTCAGCGTGGCCGCCGCCAAGCGGGCCGCACGGGCCGACCCGGGGCACGTGACCGCCGTCGTCGCCGACGTGTGGCAGCCTTGGCCGGTGCTGGACGCCACGGCCGCGGTCGTGTTGACCGTGTTCGCCCCCCGCAACGGTGCCGAGGCGGCCCGCGTGCTGGTCCCGGGCGGACGACTGGTCGTGGTGACCCCCGCGTCGGACCACCTCGCCGAACTGCGCGACCCGCTCGGGATGCTGACGGTCGATCCCGGCAAGGCCGAGCGTCTGCACGCCGAGCTCGACCCGCACCTCGACCACCTCGACACCCGCGAGGTGCGCGCCACCACGACGGTCGGTCGCGCCACCGCGGCGGCACTGGCCGCCATGGGCCCGGCGGGGCACCACCTCGACGCCGCCGCGTTGGCCGCCCGCGCCGAACGGCTGCCCGAGCGAACCGAGGTGACCGTCGCCGTCCACGTCGCCCGCTTCACGCCCCGCTGAGCTCGTCAGCGGGTGTCGACGGGACCGGCACCGGCAGGGTGTGCACAGCGGATGCTGCTGACACCTTCGGCCGTCTTGACCGCCGAGCTGGCGAGCCTCGCCGTTCTCCACCGCGACAAGGACTTCGACATCATCGCGGACGCGACCGGCCAGCAGCTCGAGCGGCTCCGTCTCGACGAGTAGCGCAACGGGCGTAGCTCGACGGTCCGGCCCGGCGGTAGCGATGCGTGCCTCCCGCCTGACGTGGCGACACGCGACCCCGCCGGGCACGTCCGGTGCGACGCACGTGCGTCGGACGCCGGCTGTGTGCAGATGAGCACGCACGGATCGACGCTCGCGGTGGCGCTGCGCGTGATCCGTGCGTCCGGACGTCGGGCGGTGCGGATCAGGACGCACGGATGGCTCCGGCGAGACCCTGCCGGCGGCACCCGGGCGACGACGGCTGTCTCTCTGCACGATGCCCGGGGTCGCGGAGATGGCCGGGCCCGCCGTGCTGGAGGGCCTGTCGGTCAACGCTGACCGCCGTACTGACGCCCCGTTGACCCCGCTCGCGCCACCGCGGCGCCACCGCGGCGCCACCGCGGCGCCACCGTGGCGCCACCGCGGCGCCACCGCTGCGCCGCCGCGCGTCCCCCCGACCGGCGGGCTCGTGATTCCGCAGGTCTCCTCCCACGCGGACGCGCCCCCGGCGCAGGCGGGTGGCGGGAACCGGCGTCAGGACTCGTCGCGGCGTTCGACCAGGACGCGGCGGCCGTGGGAGCCGGTGTCGTCGGACCACTCGTCGACGACCTCGAGGCGACCGTCCCCACGCCGCTGCAGTCGCGCCCGACCGCGGCCCATGACCTCGAGCCCGCCGCTGCGGCGCTCCTCGGTGTGCACGAAGCGGTAGCGGATCACGTCACCGACCACGATCCCGGCCAGCTCGCCGTCGGTGAGTCGGTGGGCGTCGTAGCGGGCGATGGCGCGCCGGCCCTCCTGCAGGAACTTGAACCGCAGGCCGTGCCCCTGCGGGCCGTCGATGGTCTGGTCGACCTCGAACCACAGCCCGTGCAGGTCGTAGCCGAGGTCACCGAGCCGGTGGCGACCGGCCTCCCAGTCACGGCGGGTGAGTGCGTAGCCCCACTCGCTGGCGGCCGGACCGTCCGGCGTGGCCCGGTAGGACTCGCGGTAGCGGGCCTCCATGCGGAAGCCGGCCGCGTTGAACGCCCGCTGCATGGGCACGTTGTGCTCGTGTGCACGGCCGGTCAGGCGCAGCAGGTGCGGGTTGGCCTGGAAGTGGTGGTCGGCGAGCTGGCGCAGCACCTCGCGGCCGACGCCGCGGCCGCGCAGCCGCGGGGCGATGCGGATCGACATCCTGGCGTCCTCACCGGACAGCCCGGTGACCAGCGTGAACCCGGCCGGCTCGCCGTCGACCACGATCGCCCAGCCGAAGTCGTCGTCGGAAGCCCACACGCCCTCGTCGAGTTCGGCCGCGAGCTTGTCGACGTCCCACGTGTAGCCGCGGGCGAGACCCGACGCCGTGGCCCGGTCGACCTCGACCAGCCAGTCGGCGTCGTCGGACACGAGCATGCGCAGATGGACTTCCGGGCGGTCGGCCGCCAACGTCGCCCCCTTCGTCGGATTGGCACGCACCGAGGTGCGCCGACGGTGCAACTCGTACAGGTACCACGCGGTGCCGGTCGGTGGCAGGGGGCTTAGGGTGATCGGCGAAGGTCACGACGAGGGACGAATCGAACCGATGAGCGACGGCACGACACGCACGACGTCCACGACGCCCGGGGCGCGCCCGGCGCGCCCGGGGACCGCGACGGGCTGGGTCGGGGCGAGCGCGATCGAGATCGCCGCCGCGGTCGCCGAGGGGCGGGTCCGGGCGGTCGAGGTGGTCGAGGCCCACCTCGACCACCTCGCCGGCGTGGAGCACCGCCTGGGCGCGTTCGTGTCGGTGCGCCGGCGGGCCGCGCTCGAGGAGGCCGCGGCCGTCGACGCCCGCGCCGACCGGGCGCAGCTGCCGCTGGCCGGGGTGCCGGTGGCGGTCAAGGACGTCGCCGACCTCGCCGGCGAGGCCACCGGACACGGTTCGCTGGGTGCCTCGACCGACCCGGTCGAGGACGACGAACCGGTCGTCGCGCGGCTGCGGGCGGCCGGCGCGATCCCGATCGGCAAGACCCGCGCGCCGGAGCTGGCGGTCTGGGGCACCTCCGACGACGCCACCGGCACCAGCGTCAGCCCGTGGGACCCCTCGCGCACCGCCGGCGGGTCCTCGGGCGGCTCGGCGGCGGCGGTGTCCGCCGGCGTGGTCCCGATCGCGCTCGGCTCCGACGGGCTGGGCTCGATCCGTATCCCCTCGGCCGTGTGCGGCGTGGTCGGGGTCAAGCCCGGGGCGTCGCTCGCGCCGGCGATCGTCGACGGCCGCCCGCAGTGGTTCGGCATGAGCCGGTACGGGCCGATCGCGACCACCGTCGCCGACGCGGCCCTGCTGCTCGACGTGCTGGCGGGCACGCCGCACCTGCGACGGGTGGCGCCACCGTCGTCGCCGCTCGAGGTCGCCGTCGCCTGGCGGCCGCCGGTCGCCGGCGCGCACCTCGCCCGCCACTGGATCGACGCGGCCAGGAGGCCGGCCGGTTGCTGCGCGTGGCCGGGCACGCGGTCAACCATGCCGAGCCGCCCCACCACCCGGCGGTCCTGCCGGCCGTGCTCGCGCGCTGGACCCAGGGCGCCGCCCAGGACGTCGAGCTGCTCGGCATCGACGAGGCCCGCCTGCAGCCGCGGACGGCCCGCCACGTCGCTCTCGGCCGGGCGATGGCGCGGCGGTTGCCGGTCCGTGACGAGCAGGCCCGCGACTGGCAGCAGCGGCTCGACGGGCTGTTCGCGCGGTATGACGTGCTGGTCCTGCCGACCCTGGCGCACGACCCTCCCGGGGCGCACGCCTGGCACACGCGCAGCTGGCTGGCGAACGCGGCCGCGAACCTGTGGGCCTATCCGCTGACCTCGGCGTTCAACCTCGCCGACGTGCCGGTCGCCGCGGTGCCGTTGGGCACGCACCGGGGCCGGCCGCTGTCGGTGCAGGTCGTCGCCGCACAGGGACGCGAGGACCTGGTGTTGGCCGTCGCCGCGCAACTCGAGCGGCAGCGACCCTGGACACGGCACGCGCCCGGCTGGGGCGTGCCGACCTCCTGACGATGCGGGAGGTGGCGGCCCAGCCGGGCGCGGTGGTTCTCCGGTCACCCGTCCCTCGCGCCGGTGCACGGGCGCTGGGGACGGTCGGCCGACGCGACGGTCAGCCGAAGGGGACGGTCAGCTGAAGCGGACGGTCGAGGGGGTGCGGTCCGCGACGGTCCAGGCGTACTGGTTGCTGGCGAGGCGGTAGAGGAACGTCGCCGCCTGCTGCCGGGTCACCGTGTGGTGCGGGGCGAAGCGGGTCCCGTCGATGCCGCCGGTGATGTTGCGACGGTGCAGGAACGACACCGGCACGTCGTCGCGGCTCTTGACGTCGATGAACGGGTGCATCGGGGCGCCGAGCGGCTCGCCGACCAGGCGGTGCATCATCCGTGCCATCTGGGCCCGCGACAGGGTGCCGGTGGGGTCGAAGAGGCCCGGAGCGGTGCCACCGATGACGCCCTCCGCGGCGGCCCAGCGCAGGGCGGCCTCGTAGTGGGCGTCCGAGGGGACGTCACGGAAGCCGTGGGCGGTGGTGACCCGCGGCGAGTCCATCGTGCGCCACAGGAAGGTGACCATCTGCGCGCGGGTCACGTCCTGGCCGGGACGGAAGCTGCCGTCCTGGAACCCGGTGGTGATGCCGGCCTCCGAGGCCCAGGTGATCTCGTCGACGAAGCTGTGCTGGGAGCTCACGTCGCGGAAGGGACCGGGTGCGACGGCGGGGCGGACCACCGCGGCGTCGGGAGCGGTCCAGTAGGAGGTCTTGCGCTGCGCGCCGTCCCACGTGAACGAGAAGTGGACGTGGTCGGTGTGCGGCGACGCGCCGGTGTAGGGGCGCCAGCCGTCGTTGGGGCGGTAGGCGTTCCAGACCTGGCGGTTCCAGATGATGTACATGATGCCGAAACGACGGGCCATGGCGTGGCGGTTGCCGTGCTCGTCGGTGGCGAGCAGCCAGCCGATCACCTCGTCGGCCTTGCGACGGTCGCTCGCGTTGTGCGCGTTGAGCATCCAGTCGTAGGCGCGGCCTTCCTTGTGCTCGCTCTTGCCGCCCTGCGAACAGCTGCGCAGGATGCCGCCGGCGTTGGCGCCGTAGTTGCGCTGGAGCAGGGCGCGGAAGTCTCGGACACCGGGCTGCTCGGCGGATGCGCAGCGGCTCTGGCCCTCGTAGCGGGCGTAGGCGTCGATCTGCGAGCCGAAGTCGCGCACCTCGATGGAGGACGAGGAGGCGAAGGCAGGGCCGGTGAGGGTTGCCAGCAGGCCGGTCATCAGTCCGACGACGACGAGCCGCTGACGAAGGGAGGACAAGCGTCGCAAGAAGCGTTCCTTGATCGGGGGCTAGGGGCGACGTCGCCGTGGAGGCCGACGTCCCACCTCAGAGGTCCGTGCGGTGCTCGGACTCGCTGTCGGTGATGCGGGCGGAGGTGTCGCTCGCGGTCGCTGGGCTGGCCATTCGGACCCGGTCAGGCAGCGAAACGGGGGACGGACAGTGCCCGTCCCCCGGTACCGGTCGGGGAGTGAAGCCGGCTCCCAAGTGCCGAGCGCACCGAATGCGAACCGCGCCCGCCGGGAACCCCGACGCTCGTGCCGACGTTCACAAGCCACGCCGGACGGCCCGAGGGGCGCTGAACGACGGACGAACTAGTCCTCGCGTGCCGGTTGGCAACATGCGATCCGTCGCCGAGACGACTGAACGCGCCGTTGCCTCTCGTTCCCTCTCGGCCCCGCCGCTCGGCTCCCGCACCGGCGGCGAGGTTGGCAGGGCGCGCAGCCCTGTCGACCGCTTTCTCGCGCGCCCGATCGAGGCCGGATTCGGGTCGATGCGTGTGTGCGCTGCGTGCGCGCCTGCCGGAAGGGCGCAACCGACCGTGCACCGGGTGCGTCGGCGGGGACGCCGAACTCAGCGCGCCCGGGGTGCTCCGGCGAGCGGCGATCGCTCGCGCGCGGCCGGTTCGGCACGGCCGCGGAGGGGCGCCGGGCTGATCACAGCTCGTCGGTGGGCACCGGCTCCTCCGGCGGGCCGATCGGCGCCTGGGGGGCTCCCGGCTCGCTGACCGCGTCCCGCTCGGCCCGCAGGCGCAGTTCGTTGCCGACGGCGGACACGACCGCGGCGATCGGCACGGCAAGGAACGCGCCGACCACGCCGACCAGTGCCGCACCGGCGGTCAGGGCGGCCAGGATCACCACCGGGTGCAGCGACACCGCCCGGCGCATGATCACCGGTTGCAGCACGTTGGATTCGAGCTGCTGCACGGCGACGACGATGGCCAACACGATCAGGGCCTGCTGCACACCACCGGCGGCGAGCGCGACCAGCACCGCCAGCATCCCCGTCACGAACGCGCCGATCACGGGGATGAAGCCGCCGAGGAACACCAGGGCCGCGATCGGCAGTACCAGCGGGATCTGCAGGACCGCGAGGCCGACACCGATGCCGATCGCGTCGATCAGCGCGACCGCCGCGGTGCCGCGCACGAACCCGGCCAGCGCCGCCCAGGCGCGACGGCCGACCGCCCGGATGGTGTCGCGGTGGGCGTCGGGGGAGCGGGCGATGAACCAGCCGACGATCTGTTCGCCGTCCTTGACGAAGAAGAACAGCAGCACGACCGCGAGCGCGAACGCCGCCACGCCCTGCACCACCAGCGCGGCGCCGCTGATGACCTGGCCGGCGACCTCGCCGCCGCGTTGCTGCAGCGCCTCCACGCCCTGGTCGACGAACCCGAACACCTCTTCGCGGTCCCAGCCCAGTGGGCTGTCCTCGAGCAGGTCGAACAGGGTGTCGACCGCCTCGAGCACCGTGGGCTCGAGGTCCTGGACCTGGGTGACGAACGCCGGGGTGAGCGCGGCGACGAGCCCCCCGAGGGCGACGAACCCTCCGCCGACCACCATCAGCGCCGCAGCGGCGGGCGGCAGCCCGAAGCGCTCGAGCGCCCGGGCCGGCGGGACGCACAAAGTCGCCAGGATCAGCGCGATGACGATCGGCAGCGTCACCAACGACAGCGTGGTCAGCACGTACAGCGCCGCCACGGCGCCCACCAGCAGCACCAGCAGCCGCCAGCCCCACGCCGAGCCGGTCACCAGCCACGAGGGCACCCGCTCGTAGACCGGCGGGGCGGGAGCCCTGCGGGAGCCGGCCCGTGGGGTCGTCGCCGGGGCGCCGGCGGGCGGCTCACCCGCCGTCGGCGTGCCGGTGGCCGGCTCGTCCGCGGTCGGGGGGCCCGCGGTCGGGGCGCCGGTGGCCGGCTCGTCGGGGGCCGGGGCGCCGGCGGGCGCGGTCGCTGCGGCGTCGTCCGCGGTCTGCGGCGCGCGGTCCGCAGGGGTGCTCCCCGACGGTTCGCGCCCCGGCGGCGGGGGAGCGCCGGAGCCGTCGTCGTCCTGCATGGCGTCCCCCGGGAGGCTGGTGTCGGGCGCGCGGATCCTAAACGGCCGGCAGGGCCACACCGCTGCGGTCCTTCGGACGCGGGCGTGCTGGTCGATTGACCAGCACGGCAACGTCACGCCTAGGATCGCCAGCGGGTCGATGGCGCGCCGTGCGTCATCGGACGAGGTCGAGGTCGAGTCGATTGACGGAGTCGGCGACGTGACCGCGCTCGGACGGCCGGACGGCGACGCGCCCGCCGGCCGCGCGGACGCATCCGGGCCGGACCGCGCCGCAGGCGCGGCCGGTGGCGAGGTCCCCGACGTCGGTCGCGGCGCGGACGTCGCGGGTCGCGAGGCGCTGGAGGCGGCCGTCACCCGGCTGCGCGAGGACAACGAGGGACTGCGCCGCTCGCTGCGTCACCGGGGCGTGATCGAGCAGGCCAAGGGCGTGCTGATGGCCCGCACCGGCGGCGACCCCGACGCGGCGTTCCGCAAGCTGCTCGAGCACTCGCAGCGCACCAACCAGAAGCTGGCGCGCGTGGCGGCTGCGGTGGTCACGGCGACCATCACGGCCCGCGAACCGGTCGCCCCGGCCGACGACCGCGACCTCGACGCGCTGTTCGCCGTCGCCACGGCAGCCGACGGGCTGCGCCAGGCGGACCGGCGGCTGGGCGCCGCCGCGCTCGACGCCGCCCGCGATCTCGACGAGCTGGTGGGCATCCTGGCCACCGAGACGGCCGCGGACCTCGCACCGGATGCGGCGCTGCTGTGCGCGGTGGAACCCGACGGCGCGGTCCGGATCGTGGGCAACGTCGGCTACGACCGGCAGTTGATGTCGTCGTGGTTGCGCATGCCGCCCGAGGTGGACGTGCCGCTGATGACCGCCGTCCGCGCCGGACGACCGGTGCTGCTGGAGGACCTCGACACCTGCGTCCGCCGGTTTCCGCTCACCGGCCGGATCCTGGCCGACTTCGAGGCCCAGGCGTGCGTGCCGCTGCGGGTGCGCGACCAGGCGGTCGGCGTGTACGCGCTGTCGTGGCGGCAGCGCCGCACGTTCGCCGCTGCCGACGAGGCCCGGCTGTCCGAGCTCGGCGAGCAGCTCGTCGGTCCGCTGCTTCGCCTGCTGCGCACCACCGAGGTCGGGCTGCCGCCCCCGGACGCCGGCGTGGGCGCCCGCGACTGGTTCCGCGTCGCACTCGACGCGGTGCTCGTGCCCGCGTTCGTGCTCCAGCCGCTGCGCGACGACGACGGACGGGTCAGCGACTTCCGGATCGACTTCGTCAACCGGGCGGCGCTGGAGGCCGTCGGTCGCGACGAGCCGGGTGAGCTGGTGCGCAGCACCGTGCTCGAGCTCTATCCCCGCACGGCCAGCCGCCGGCTCTTCCCGACCTTCCTCGAGGTGTTGGCGACCGGGGAGCCCGCGGTGGTCGACGAGTACCTCGGTGAGGAGGAACTCGACGGCCGTCGTGTGCACCACCGCTACACCATGGCGGCCGCCCGCATCGGCGACGCGCTGCTGGTCACCTGGCGGCGCCTGGACACCTGAGCGTCCCGGCCGGCTCGGCGTCGTCCGCCCGCCGGACCGCGGGACGCGCGCTCAGGCTCCCGCGGAGGCTGCCCGGTCGAACGGCCAGGGCCTCGTCCGGAGGCGCCGCGCCGGCGCGCGACCTGCGCGCTGTGCAAGTACGGCAAGCGGTGGACGGGGGTGTGGACAACCCGGCGCCGGTCTGTGTGAAACCTCGGGACGGACCGGGGCATCACCTGTGGGAACACCACATGTTGTGGTCGCGTTCCCCCTAGAGCCACTAGCGGTTGTGTGTCGCGGTGTCCAACGCCTCGAGTCCCTGCTTGCGTAGGGTCCGACGAACGGCGACAGTGAGGCCCTGGTCACACGCGTGTAGTTCCACCTCGAAGACACGCTCGACGACCGGCCGGCGACGACACGTCGCACCCCCGGGGGAGCCTCGGGACCGACACTGCGACAGCAGCACGAGCACAGGAGCGCGCCCGAATGGCGGAGATCACCGCGGACGACACCACGACCGTCGACACCGACGCAGCCGGCCAGGCCCTGCGGGTGGTGAAGCGCGGTCGCAAGTCCGGCCTGAAGTTCGCGCGCCACTTCACCACGCCGGGTGTGCACCCCTACGACGAGCTCGAGTGGGAGCTGCGTGACGCGGTGCTGACCAACTGGCGCGACCAGTCGGTCTCCTTCGAGCAGCGCGGGGTCGAGTTCCCCGCGTCCTGGTCGATGATGTCGACCGTCATCGTGGCGCAGAAGTACTTCCGCGGGACGCTGGGCACCGACCAGCGGGAGCGTTCGGTCAAGCAGATGATCGACCGCGTCGCCGACACCATCGGCGGCTGGGGCACGCAGGGCGGCTACTTCGCCGACGAGGAGTCCGCCGAGGTCTTCGTCGCCGAGCTCAAGCACCTGCTGGTCAACCAGAAGGCCGCGTTCAACTCGCCGGTGTGGTTCAACGTCGGCGTCGAGGAGAAGCCGCAGTGCTCGGCGTGCTTCATCCTCTCGGTCGAGGACACGATGTCGTCCATCCTCAACTGGTACGTCGAGGAGGGCACGATCTTCAAGGGCGGCTCGGGCGCGGGCATCAATTTGTCCTCGATCCGCTCGTCGAAGGAGATCCTCAAGGGCGGCGGCGAGGCCTCGGGCCCGGTGTCGTTCATGCGTGGCGCCGACGCGTCGGCCGGGACGATCAAGTCCGGTGGCAAGACCCGTCGCGCGGCCAAGATGGTGATCCTCAACGTCGACCACCCCGACATCGAGGAGTTCGTCTGGACCAAGGCGCGCGAGGAGAAGAAGGTCCGCGTGCTGCGCGAGGCCGGCTTCGACATGGACCTCGACGGCGAGGACTACGCGTCGATCCAGTACCAGAACGCCAACAACTCGGTCCGGGTCACCGACGAGTTCATGAAGGCGTACGAGGACGACCGCGACTACGAGCTGCGTGCGGTCACCACCGGCGAGGTCATCGACACCAAGTCGGCCCGTGACGTGATGCGCCAGCTCTCGCAGGCGTCGTGGGAGTGCGCCGACCCGGGTCTGCAGTACGACTCGACGATCAACGACTGGCACACCACGCCGGAGTCGGGCCGCATCAACGGCTCGAACCCCTGCAGCGAGTACATGCACCTCGACAACTCGGCCTGCAACCTCGCGTCCCTGAACCTCAAGAAGTTCTACGACTACTCGGCCGGCCGGTTCGACGTCGAGGCGTACAAGCGCGCCGTCGAGGTCGTGTTCACCGCGCAGGAGATCATCGTCGGGTTCTCGAGCTACCCGACCGAGGCGATCGGCGAGAACGCGCTGGCCTACCGCCAGCTCGGCCTGGGCTACGCGAACCTCGGTGGGCTGCTGATGTCGATCGGGCTGCCCTACGACTCCGAGGAGGGTCGGGCGTGGTGCGGGGCGCTGACGGCACTGATGACCGGGCACGCCTACCGGACCTCGGCCGAGATCGCGCGGGTGACCGGCCCGTTCGCCGGCTACAAGAAGAACGAGCAGCCGATGCTGCGGGTCATCGGCAAGCACCGTGACGCGGTCGAGGGCATCGACCCGCGTCCGGTCGCCAAGGACCTGCTCAACGCCGCCCGCGAGTCGTGGGACGACGCGCTGAAGCTCGGCGAGAAGCACGGCTTCCGCAACGCGCAGGCGACCGTGCTGGCCCCGACCGGCACCATCGGCCTGATGATGGACTGCGACACGACCGGCATCGAGCCCGACCTCGGGCTGGTGAAGATGAAGAAGCTGGTCGGTGGCGGGTCGATGGCGATCGTCAACCGCACCGTGCCGCAGGCGCTGCGCCACCTCGGCTACACCGAGGAGCAGGTCGAGGCGGTCGTCGCCTACATCGACGAGAACAAGACCATCCACGGGGCGCCGGCGCTGCGCGACGAGCACACCAAGGTCTTCCAGTGCGCCATGGGTGACGACGCGATCCACTACATGGGTCACGTCGGCATGATGGCCGCGGCCCAGCCGTTCATCTCGGGCGCGATCAGCAAGACCGTCAACCTGCCCGAGGAGGCGACGGTCGAGGACGTCGAGCAGCTGCACTACGACGCCTGGAAGATGGGCATCAAGGCGATCGCGATCTACCGCGACAACTGCAAGGTGGCGCAGCCGCTGAGCGTGTCGAAGAAGGCGGACGCGAAGCTCGACGCGCCGGCCGCGGCGCCGCTGCCGGCCGAGGCGTACGTGCCGATGCGCCGCAAGCTGCCCAAGACCCGCCCGAGCCAGACGATCAGCTTCCAGGTCGCCGACGCCAAGGGCTACATCACCGCGGGCGAGTACCCCGGTGACGGGCTGGGCGAGGTGTTCGTCAAGCTCGGCAAGCAGGGCAGCACCCTGTCGGGGCTGCTGGACGCGTTCGCGATCAGCGTGTCGATCGGTCTGCAGTACGGCGTGCCGCTCGAGAGCTACGTCAGCAAGTTCATGAACATGCGCTTCGAGCCGGCCGGGATGACCGACGACGAGGAGATCCGCTTCTCCACGTCGGTGGTGGACTACCTGGCCCGCAAGCTGGCGATCGAGTACCTGCCGTACGACAAGCGCGAGGCGCTGGGGATCTTCACCCTCGAGGAGCGCACCGCGATGCTCGACGAGGCCAACGGCCACGACGAGCAGCCGGCTGTGCCGACCACGCCGTCGGCGGCGTCGGTGGCGGCGGCGAAGCCGCTGCTGTCGGCCGGCAGCGTCCCGGTCGACCACGACGCCCCGATGTGCTTCGAGTGCGGCATCAAGATGAAGCGCGCCGGCGCCTGCCACGTCTGCGAGAGCTGCGGCACCACCAGCGGCTGCAGCTGACTGATCCAAGGCAGCGTGTGAGCGTGTGAGGTTCGTCGGCCCCGGGTTCGCCCGGGGCCGACGGCGTTTCAGGGGAAGGGGATGTGGTGCGACGCGAACCGGTCGTGATGGTGCTCGGGGCGGGGCGCTGGAAGTGGGTGTACGAGGGCGTGATGGTGGCGCTCGCCATCCTGGTCGTCGTATTGCTCCCGCTGCCCAACGAGGGCTGGGTCCTGGCCGTCAACCTGGACCTCCCCCCTGCAGCCGGACACCCTGGATGACAGGATGTCCGCATGGGACACGACAACGAACGACGACAACCAAGACCGCGCCGCAAGTTCTCCGACGAGTTCAAGCGCGACGCGGTCGACCTGGTGCTCACGACCGGCCGCCCGGTCGCGGAGGTCGCCGCGGAGCTGGGGATCTACGACTCCACGCTGGGCAACTGGGTGCGTCGCCACCAGGACGAACAGGCCGCCGGCAGCGGCATCGCACCTGACGAGCGCGCCAGATTGAAAGAGCTCGAGGCGGAGAACGCCAAGCTTCGGATGGAGCGTGATCTGCTCAAACGAACCGTGGCCTTCTGGGTGAAGGAGTCACCGCAGTGACGCGCTATCGCTGCGTGGCCGCCCGGAAGGCCGAAGGGTTCAACGTCAACGCTGCCTGCGCCGCCGCCGGTGTGTCGCGATCGGCGTTCTACGCCTGGCTCGAGCGCGGCGAGGGGCCGACCGAGGCGGAGTGGGACGAAGCGCGGCTGATCAACGAGATCCGTGATCTGCACGCCGCCTCGGACGGGACCTACGGCGAGCCGCGCATGACGGCGGAGCTCGTCGAGAAGGGGTGGGTGCTCAACCGCAAGCGCACCGCCCGGCTGATGCGCCAGGAACGGCTGCAGGGCCATCGTCCCCGGCGTCGTCGGTCGTTGACCAAAGCGGATGAGGCCGCGCCGGCGATCGAGGATCTGGTCGGCCGTAGGTTCCAGCCGCAACTGCTCGACACCGTCTGGGCCGGTGACATCACCTACGTCCGCACCGGTCAGGGATGGCTGTACCTGGCCACCGTGATCGACTGGCATCCCGGCGGCTGATCGGCTGGTCCATGGGTGACCGCCACGACGCGACGCTGGTCGTCGATGCGCTCGAGATGGCGGTCGCCGCCCGTGGGCGACGCAAGATGGACGGCACGATCTTTCATCACGACCGCGGCTCGGAGTACACCTCCGAGACGTTTCGAACCGCGTGCCGCGACCTGGGTGTCACCCAGTCGTGCGGGCGGACCGGCTCGTGCCTCGATAACGCGGTTGCTGAGAGCTTCTTCGCGACGTTGAAGGTTGAGCTCATCCACCGGCTGCACCTACCGACCCGAGCCGCCGCCCGCCGGGCGATCTTTGTCTGGGTCCATCGCTACAACCATCGACGGCGGCACTCCACGATCGGGATGATCCCGCCAGCCCTCTACGAACAGCACCAACGGCAGACCCAGTCGCTACCGTCGACGGTGGCCGCATAAGCCGGTGTCCGGCCCGCGGGGGGAAGTCCAGTGGAGTGGTTCGCCGGATCCGCAGGGTGCCGGTGTACATGGCGCCGCCACGTCCTGGATCGGACGAGTATGGGCGGTTCGACGGGGTTCGGGCCGGTCTCGGCGCGCCACACGACGTGCCGAGTGCGTTGGCGCGGGTGTCAACGGACATTTGGTTCTCCCCGGTGGCGGACATGAGACCTCCCCGGTGGTGGACAACAGTTCTCCCCAGCCGCGGACATGAGATCTCCCCACGGGGTCAGGCCAGGGGCGTCACCCCCTTGCCGTCGCGGGCTTGGGCGAACCGGTAGGAGTCGCCGTCGGTGACCACGACGTGGGCGTGGTGCATGAACCGGTCGACCGCGGCGGTGGCGATGGTGGTGGGCAGCAGCTGGTCGAACCCGCCGGGGTGGATGTTGCTCGAGATGGCGACCGAGCGGCGTTCGTAGGCAGCATCGATCACGCGGAACAGCGCTTCGGCGGCTTCGGCGGGGACGGGGAGCAGGCCGATGTCATCGATGACGACCAGGTCGGCCTTCAACACCCGGTTGACGGCTTTGGCGACCGAGTCGTCCGCACGATGTCGGGTGACGAGCCGGCCGAGGGACTCGATGGTGAACCACGCGACCATCAGCCCGTCATCGATTGCGGCCTGACCGAGGGCTTCGAGCAGGTGTGACTTCCCGGTCCCGGACGGTCCGACCACGGCCAGGTTCTCGGCCCGCCGGACCCATTCGAGGGTGCGTAGCGCCTGTTGGGTCGCCGCCGGGATCGTCGAGGCGGTCTCGCGCCAGGTGTCGAAGGTCTTGCCGGTCGGAAACCCGGCCCGGCGTCGGCGGTTGCGGATGGTGGCGGCGTCCCGGCCTTGCGCTTCCTCGGCGAGCAGGACCCGGACGAGCTCGGCAGGTTCCCAACGTTGCGCTTTGGCGGTGGGCAGCACGTCGACGGCGGCCTTGCGCAGGTAGGGCAGCCGCAGCCGTCGGGCGAGCGCTTCGACCTCGGCGTCGAGGGCTTGGGACTTCGAGACGGTCATCGGCCGACCTCCGCCCAACGCGACGTGCCGGTCTGCAGCGAGTGCCCCTCGACGAGCGGGACCACGACCCCGTCACCGTTGCTGCGACGCCGATGCCGCAGAATCGAGGCGAGATCGCCTTCGGCGAACCGGCCGGCCTGCGCGGCGGCAGCCAGCGCGGCGTCGACCTCGGCCTGGTCGTAGACCGCGGCGAACTCGACCGCCTGGTTCATCTTCATCCGAACCCGCGCGGTCCCGGCCGCAGCGGCGGCGGTCAACCAGGCCGCCGCTCCCGGCCCGAGCGCGAGGAACGCGGCCTCGCCCGGCGTGCGAGGCGCCGGGCGGTGCTCGAGAATCTTCGACGCCGACCGGGGCGGGTAGTGCGATAGATCCAGCCGCGGCGTGCCGGGGGTGGAGACCAGGTGGCGGGCGACCTCGGTCACGCCGTCACGGCCCTGGTGGGCGATGACGACCTCGTCGCCGTCGACGCGGACGAACACGGTCTGGTCGATCAGCTGGTGTGGGACCGAGTAGCGCACCCCACCCAGCGAGATCACCGAACTGCGCGACACCACCCGGGTTTCGCCCAACGCGGCCACGTAGGGGTCACGGGGCACCGGGTGGAGCCGTGCCTGTTCCTCGGCGAGCATGTCGACCGGGGGCCGGCCGGTCTCACGATGCGGGCGGGCGTTGATGTGCTCACACCACATGGCGGCCTCAGCCCGCAGCTCGGCGAAGCTGTGGTAGGCGTCGCGCAGGTTCGCCGTGGTCGGGACCAGATCCGCCTTCGCGATCCGCACAGTCGCTTCCGAGCCGCCCTTGGACTCCGGATCGGCCGGCACGCAGGTGGTGATCTGGGTGCCGTAGTGGCGGCCCGCGGCGGCCATGTCGGGATGGCGGACCGGGATCCCGGCGACATGCTCGGCCGTGACGGTCTTCTCGTTGTCGGTCAACGTGTAGGTCGCGATGCCCTCCACCCGACGGAACGTCTCGTCCAGGCACGACAGCACGGTCGGCAGGGTGCGGTCCCACACCGGGATCACCACCCGGAAACGGCTCCACGCCAGCCAGGCACAAAACAGCAGCGTCGCCCGCCCGGCGATCCTCGGTCCGGTGCCCCAGTCGAACTGCAACCAGCCGCCCGGTTCAGTGATCCAGGGCCGATACACCCGACGTCGTCCCGCCGCGTAGTGGTACTTGGCCTCGGCAACCGCCCGGCGCGTCGTGCGGTCGGTGCCGTCAAACCCCATCGCGGTCAGCCGCTCGTGCACGACATCGGCCCGGATGTCGCCCTCGGAACGTTCGACGAGCTCTTCGATCTTGGCCCGGTAGCCGTCGATCATCGACGGCCGCGGCACGCTGGCCGACGGGTCGGCAGCCGCGGCACGGCGCTCGACGTAATGCTTGACGGTGTGGTGGTCGCAGCCAGCCAACCTGGACGCGCCGCGGTAGGTGCCCACGAGGTCGTAGGCCTCCAAAATCTCCATGATCTCTCCGGCAGACTTGATCCCGATCCCTCCTGGTCGGCGACGCTTCAGCACCGCCGTCGTACCGGGAGGGATCACTCGTTCACGACAACCGTGACGAGCACAACGGACAACACCGGGGAGATCTGATGTCCGCGGGGAGCTTTCCTGTCCACCACCGGGGAGGTCCGCTGTCCGCCTACGGGGAGAATCTCATGTCCGCCGACAGCGGGTGGTCGCGAAGCGGCCGGACGCATTTGCGCTGCCGCTTGACCGTCGAGAGCCGGATGCCGGCTTCGGCGGCAACTGGGGCAACCCTCAAGCCGGCGGTTTCTGGACGTCGTCGGAGTGCCTCGTGCACCTCGAACTTCGAGCCTGCTCGTGCACGCCTGAGTGACACCCGCAGGGAGAGCTGACCGGCGGATGCGCGGGCTGGGCCGGCCGCCGTAAGCACCAGCGAGCGGTAGCGATAGCGGGCGTTAGGCGGAGTTCGCCAGGTGATCTTGCTTCTCGATCTGGGAGACCCGCGACGGCGTCACGCCGAGGAGTTGCGCGACATCGCGCACGGTCAGGCCCGCCGCCCGGAGTTCGGCGACCGCGGCAGGGGTCCGGCGGCGCGCTCGGTCGCTCAGCTCGGCCAGGGCACGACGCAACTCAAGCGCCTCGAGCGTGTCGTCGGACACGTCGACGCGACGGAGGTCCGGGGAGATGTCGACCTCGAACGCATCACCGTCGATGTCGAGGACCAGCGCGATGGCCTCGCGGATCGCGGCATCCGCCTGGTCGAGCCGGCGTGACTGCGAGGCGACCTCGCGGCCCTCGACGTCGTACGCCACGAGCGACCACCAGTCGCCGTCACGGGTTGCGGTGACGCGGTAGGTGCTCACCTCCACCACTCCTCTCCGAGCTTGGCTGCCGCCTGCCGCATGATCGATCGGGCGGTGCCTTCGGCGATCTCGCGGTGGTTCGGGATCGGGATGCGTAGGCCGTCGAGTGAGAAGACCTCGTGACCGCCGGCGTTGCGCAACGACGCGAACTCAAGACCCGCGTCGTTGGCCGCGTCGCGGAGCTGTCTGATGAGGTCACGTCGCTTCATGAGCGTAAGTGTAGAAGCTGAACGAAGTCAAGTGCAGGCGATGAACTTACCTGTGCACAACCGCCGGTATGACTATGTGCGGGCGGACGCCGAAGTCGACGCGCACGTAGTCACGGTTGCGGGCGCGTCCACCATCGCGCCCCGCGGTGACGCTCGCTCGGGTGCTGTCTCACGGCTCGGCGATACTCGGATCGAAGGGTCCGCAGGATCGCAAGGGGCTGGAGGTAGGCCGGTGGGACGACGGCAGCGGCTGCGCGACCTCGTGACGCAGCATCGGCACGCACTCGACGGATCTGTCGAGGTTCCAGGACTCCATCAGCAGGAGTGTCGCACTTCGTTCTGGTCGAGCGGAACCGCTGGCATGGTTCTGTCTACCTCTCGCTGCATGCGACCGTGGAAGCGGCCACCGACTACCACCTCGGCCAGGAGTCCGACGAGTGGGTCGTCGAGCGGCTCGTCGATCTCGAGACGGGCGCGAGCTTCGAGCCGGTCTTCTCCCTGCGTTGGAAGGTCAGGGCTCCGACCTCGTAGGCGGCGCTGTCGGCCGAGATTTGTGCGCCCGAGGCTGCCGCCTTTACGCAGCTAGGGTGCCGGCCATGGGGAACCAGGGGTTGCCGCCGGGGCGGTACGACGCGATCGTCGACGCGCGGCTCGAACGACTCGTGTCCGGCCTGGTCGCCTCCGCGGTCGAAACCAACGACGTCGACGACGCCGAACAGGCCGAGCGGCTCGCATCCCAGCTCGCCGAAGCTGCGCAGCGGCGCCACGCCGCCATCCGGGACCCGCGGCAGCGGCTCGCGCTCGTCAACGGCCTGATCGACCAGCTCGAGGAACCCGACGCCGTCGTCGCCGCTCCGGCGCGTCGGTTGCTGTCCGTGGCACCGCCACCGGCCCGGCATGCGGTCGGCCCGGACATCCCGCTGTCGCAGCACGACCTGCTCGTCAACGCGCGCGGCGAACCGCACCTCGCCGCCGAGCTCAAGAAGGAGCTCGCCTCCGCCGACCGCATCGACCTCATCGTCGCGTTCGTGCGCTGGTACGGCGTCCGCCTGGTCGTCGACGAACTGCGGGCCGCACTGCAGCGTGGCGCACGCGTTCGACTGCTGACGACCACCTACACCGGCTCGACCGAAGCCGCCGCGCTGGAACGCCTGCAGGACCTCGGCGTCGAGGCGCGGGTCTCCTACGACACCCAGGTCACCCGTCTGCACGCCAAGTCGTGGGTGTTCCACCGCGACACCGGCTTCTCCACCGCCTACGTCGGCTCGTCGAACCTGACGCACAGCGCCATGGTCGACGGCCGCGAGTGGAACGTCCGGCTCTCCCGCGCCGCGACACCGGCGCTGTTCGACAAAGTCGCCGCCGCCTTCGACGCCCAGTGGGAGTCAGGTGACTACGAGCCCTACGACGCCGACCGGTTCGCGCAGGCCACCCGCCCGGCCGACCCGGACTCGCCGCTGTCAGGCCTGGAACTGCGCGCGTGGCCGTACCAGTCGGAGATCCTCGACGCGCTGAGCGTCGAACGCGAGATCCACGGCTCGACGCACAACCTCGTCGTCGCCCCGACCGGTACCGGCAAGACCGTCGTCGCCGCGCTCGACTACCTGCGCCTGCGCTCCGAGCACGGCGACCTCAGCCTGCTGTTCGTCGCCCACCGCGAACAGATCCTGCGCCAGTCACGACGCACGTTCCGCGAGGCCCTCGGGAACGGCAGCTTCGGCGAACTCCTCGTCGGCGGTCACCGTCCCGAGCACGGCCGCCACGTCTTCGCCTCCATCCAGACCCTGTCGTCGCCTGGGGTGATCGAGCAGCTCGGCGACACGTTCGACGTCGTCATCGTCGACGAGTTCCACCACGCCGAAGCCGGCACCTACCGCCGCCTGCTCGACCGGCTGACGAGCCGCTGGCTCCTGGCGCTGACCGCGACACCCGAACGGACCGACGGGCTCGACATCCGCCGCTGGACCGACGGGCGCACCGCCTTCGACATGCGCCTGTGGCATGCGCTCGACCGGCAGCTGCTCGCCCCGTTCCAGTACTTCGGCGTGTCCGACGTCGAGGGCGTGCTCGACCACGTGCACTGGCGGGCCGGCCAGTACGACCGAGGCGAGCTCGGTCGCGTCCTCACCGGCAACGACGCGCGCGACCGGCTGGTCGTCAAGCAGATCCGGCGCATCATCGGCGAGCCGCACCGGATGAAGGCGCTGGGCTTCTGTGCCACCGTCGAGCACGCCCACCACCTCGTCGAGGTGTTCGCCGCCGCCGGCTGGCCCGCCGCCGCCATCGACGGCACCACCCCGCAGACCGAACGCGAAGCCCGCATCGCCGAGCTGGAGCGCGGCGAGCTCGTGTGCCTGTTCAGCCGTGACGTGTTTAACGAAGGGGTCGACATCCCCGCCGTCGACACGATCCTGCTGCTGCGCCCGACCGAATCGGTGACCGTGCACCTGCAGCAGATCGGCCGCGGCCTGCGCCGACACCCGGACAAGCCGGTGTGCACGGTTCTGGACTTCGTCGGCCAGCACCGCCGCGAGTACCGCTTCGACCTGCGTCTGCGGGCACTGACCGGCATCCCGCGGGCACAGCTGCAGCAGGCCGCCGAGGAGGGCTTTCCGTACCTGCCGTCGGGCTGCCACCTCGAGCTCGACCGCCAGGCCCGCGAGTGGATCATCGAGCACCTCAAGCAGGCCGTGTCGGCCGGCAAGGCGGCGCTGCGTCGGGAGCTCGTCGCCCAGGTCAGCCGCCAGCCCACCCGTCAGGCGCCTGCGCTGGCCGACTTCCTCGACGAAGCCGGCATCGAACTCGAGGACCTCGCCAAGGCCGGCGGCTGGACCAGCCTGCAACGCGCCGTCGACCTGCTCGACGCCGAGCCCTCGCCGAACGAGCCGCTGCTGCAGCGCGGCCTGCGCCGCCTGCTCCACCTCGACGACGTCGACCGCATCGACCGGTTCCGGCAGTGGCTCGACGACCCGCACCCACCCGAAGCCGCGAACACCGCCGACGAGCGGCTGGCCTGGATGTTGCTGGTCAACCTGTGGGGCCTCAAGCAGGCACCGGCGGACACCGCCGCGGCCTGGCAGGCGCTGTGGGACGCGCCGGCGTTGCGTGACGAGCTGCGCCAGACGCTGCCGCTGCTGCGCCAGCGGATCGCGCGTCCGAGCCTGCCGCTGGACCTCGACGACGTGCCGCTGCGCCTACACGCCACCTACACCCGCGACGAGCTGCTGGCCGGCTTCGGGCACGTCACCGCCGAGCGCCGACCGAACCTGCAGTCCGGGCACTGGCACGACACGCGCACCAACAGCGAGGTGCTGTTCGTCACGTTGCACAAGGCCAGCGGCTACTCGCCGACGACGCAGTACCGCGACTACGCCATCAGCCGCGAGCGGTTCCACTGGGAGACGCCGAACAACACCCGCGTCGACTCGCCGGTCGGCCGTCGCCTGCTCGGGCAGCGCCGCAACGGGCTGCGCGTGCTGCTCGCGGTCCGGACCGCCCGGCAGGACGCCTGGGGCGCCACGCAGCCATACACGCTGCTCGGGCCGGCCGAGTTCGTCGACGCGGCGGGGGAGCGGCCGATCGCGATCACCTGGTGCCTGGCCAACCCGATCCCCGCCGACGTCTACGAGACCTTCAAGCTCGCCGCGGCGTGACAGTGCGGCCCGCCGTCTCGACGGGCCGCAGACCGCTCACCAGGGGCGGGGAGGCGGCGGTCCGCGCCGCCTCCCCGCCACGGACTCAGCGTGAGCGACCGACCGCCGCACCGGGGAAGCCCGGCGCCTTCATGCAGTGGAAGCTCTCGGCCCGGTTCGGGTCGCCGTGGCGGTAGCGCGGCCAGTCCGGCCACTCGCAGACCGGCCGGGTGCGCTGCGTACCCTGTGCCTGGGTGATGTCCCGGGCCGGTGGCTGACCATCCTCGACCCACCTCTCGAGGACGTCGACCCAGTCGACCTGGGCGGGCGCGCCGCCACCGCCGTGATCAGCTCCCGGGGACACGTACATCCGCAGGAACTGGCGGGTACGGCCACGGTTGAGCGTGTCGACCACCGACTCGTAGTACCGGATGCCCGACATGCCGCTCTGCGCGTAGTCACCCAGGTGTTCCTGGATGATGAGCTTGCCGCCGCTGGCGGCGAACTCGGACAGATCGGGATCGGTGGAGTCCACGACGCTCGACACGTACTCGATCCGTTCCCGCCACTGCGGATCGTTGTGGTCGAACGCGAACGTGTCGAAGTCGGGATCCTGGGCGATGAAGTAGCGCACGAACTGGGACCCGAAGTTCACGATCAGGCCGCCAGGAGGGCCCCCGCCCATGACCCAGGTCCCAAAGCCGCCGGAGACCTGGTGGCCGATCGGCCACGCGGGGTACGACGGAACGCCGTTGGCCAGGTCGGCGTCGAACTCGACCGGGGAGTACAGCGTCGACACCGCTGCGAGCTGAGCGTCGGACAGGCAGTGCGACCCGGCATCCTGCCCACCGGGACACCGCAGGATGCCCGGGTCGAAGTCGCAGGCGTCCGGTCGCGTGATGATTCCGTCCTCGAGGCCGTCGAGCCCGTCGCACGCCGCCATGGTCGCCGCATCGAGCAGCGCGATCTCGGCCGCGTTCATCCAGCCACCGCCCTCGATGGCAGCTCCCATGCGGTTGCCGGCGACCTGCAACCCGGTGAAGTTCAGCACGGGCACCCGGCTGAGGATCCCGTCGTAGTCGTGCGGGAACCGCTGGGCGACCGTGACCGCCTCGCGGCCTCCCTGCGAGCTGCCCACGAAGTAGGTGTACTCCGGCCCCGCGCCGTAGCGGGCGTGCATCAGCTCGACGGCCACGTCACGGGTCTTCTTCAGGGCGGCGTAACCGAAGTTGACCATCGCCTCGTCGTTCAACGCGAAGCTCGCGTTGCCTCCCTCGTGTCCGGAGTCACTGCCGAAGGTCGCGTAGCCGCGCGCGAGGGGCGGAAGCGTGCCCGCCGGCGCCGAGGGAGCCGTGCCCGTGGCCGCGACCACGGTGCCGTTGTAGCCACCCCCACCGAAGTGCATCGCCCGCCCGTTGTAGTCGACCGGCAGGTTGACCCGGAACCGGATGTCGGGCGCCTCGGGATCGACGGGGGCGATGCGGCCCTCGACACGGCAGTATTCGGGCAGTCCGCCGCCCGAGGTCGTGACGGCGCTGACGACCTGTGCGCCGTTGGTCGGTAGGCCGATGTCCGCCGCCGGGATGACGGTGCCGGCCAGGTCGGCGCAGGCGTCGGCATTCGCATCGGCGTGCGCCATCGGGGCCGCCATGACGAGCATGCCGGCAACGGCGACCAAGCCGACACCGCGGCGATGTCGTGCCCGCCGCCCTCTCGTGGCGATGGTGGGTGTGGTAGGAGCTTCTCGGGACATGCGGTCTCCCTCCGCGAAGTGCCAGGCGGCGTTCGCACCGCGAACGAGCTTGCGCCTGGCGCAATCCGAATCCTCGCTGTCGGCCCGGGAAAATGCAACCCAATCGAGCTAGTCAGCCACGAGGTGGCACGGGTCCCGGTGCGCCCCGCGCCGCTCCGTCGCCGCAGTGCGACGCGGACGGTCGGTGAGCGCCCGTTGCGGCTTTCCAGGCAGCGGTCGAGATCGCCGCAGGGTCTTCGGTCAGGCGTGGTCACACCGAGGGACGTCAGCGGAAGGCGCGCTCGACGAGGCGGGTCAGCAGCAGCGGCGCGCGCCCTGGCAGCAGCCGACCCAGCACGTCAGCCACCTGGGCGTCGCGGCCGACCAGGATGCGGGCCCGTTTCGCCTCGACGCCGCGCAGGATCAGGTCGGCGGCCTCGTCCGGCTGCATCGTCAGCAGCCGTTCGTTGTAGCCGCGGGCGCGGGCGTGGTGCCGCGCGGTCAGCTCGAGCCCGAGCGCCTGCGCCTCCTCGAGGGCCGCCGTGGCGATGTTGGTACGCACCCCGCCGGGATGCACGACCGACACCTCGACCGGCGCTCGCGCCAGGCGCAACTCGGCGCGCAGCGCCTCGCTGAACCCGCGCACGGCGAACTTGCTGGCGCAGTAGGCACTCAGCTCCGCCTGGGCGACCAGGCCGTTCAACGACGAGACGTTGACGACGTGCCCGTCCCCGGAGGCGACCAGCGACGGCAGGAACGCCTTGGTGACGTTGACGACCCCGTCGAGGTTGACGGCGAACACCCGGTCGTAGACGTCCCAGTCCGACTCGAGCACGGACGCGGCGGCGCCGGTCACCCCCGCGTTGTTGTAGACCTGGTGCACGCAGCCGAACCGTTCGAGCACGACCGGGACGTACGCCTCGACCGCGTCGCGCTCGGCGACGTCCAGCCGGTGGGTGTGCAGCTGCGCACCCAGGACGCGGCACCGCTCGGCCGTCGCGGCCAGCCCGGCCTCGTCGACGTCGGACAGCGCCAGGTGCGCCCCGCGCCGGGCCAGCCCGACGGCGAGTGCCTCACCGATGCCCGACCCGGCACCGGTGACCAGCGCGACCTTGTCCAGGAAGTTGCTCATGCGGTCCCTCCCACACGCTCGGCGTCGACCGGCGGCGTCGCGGTCTGGTTCGCAGCTCGGCCGGTGTGTTCGACGACCAGGTCGACGAGACGGTCGAGGACGTCGGGCGCGATGTGGTGCGCCATCCCGTCGAGCTCGACGTGGCGGGCGCCGGGGATGGCCTGCGCCGTCGCGTGACCGCCGCTCGGGTGCACCATCGGGTCGGTGTCGCCGTGGATCACCAGCGTCGGTGCTGTGACCCGACGCAGCTCCGGTGTGCGGTCGCCGGAGGCCTGGATCGCGCCGATCTGGCGGGCGACGCGGGCGGCACGGTCGGAGCCGTCGCTGCGGCGCCACGCCTCGGCTGCCGCGGCGCGCTCCAGCGGCTCGTCGAACGCGAGGGTCGGCGAGCCGATGTGGCGCAGCATCGCGAGATGCCGCGCGACGTGCTGCTCGAGGTCACGGGCTGCCGGCTGGGCGAGCCGCAGCAGCGTCGAGCGGGCCGGCTGGCCGACCCGCGCGTGCCCGGTCGTGGAGAAGATCGACGTCAGCGTCGCGACCCGATCGGGATGCCGGGCGGCGAGTACCTGCGCGATCATGCCGCCCATCGACATGCCGACGACGTGGGCGGCCGGGACGTCGAGGTGGTCGAGCAGCTGCACGGTGTCGGCGGCCAGGTCGGCCAGCGTGTAGGCGCCGGGACGGGGACGGGCGAGCAGCTGCTGCAGCCGGCCGGGTGGGGGCGCGTCGATCGTGCTGGACCGACCGACGTCACGGTTGTCGAAACGGACGACCCGGAACCCGCGTCCGGTCAGCGACGACACCAGCCGCTCGGGCCACGAGGTGAGGTCCTGGCCGAGCCCGGCGACCAGCAGCAGCGGGACCCCGTCGGCCGGCCCGCTGACGCGGTAGCACAGGCGCAGCCCGCCGAGCAGCGGGACGAACCGGTCCTCGTCTTCCGCGCCGGCGGGACGGCGGCCGTCCGGGTCACCGGTGGCCTCGCCCGCCGGACCGGAACCGCCGGAACGGCCGGGTCGGACGGCGGTGGGCACCCGGGAGAAGTGCAGGTGCGGGTCGTCGACCCGTCCCGTGCGCAGCAGCCTCACGTCGCCGTGGTAGTTCATCGACGTCGACCACGGGGCGGCGTCGCCCTGGCGCGGCAGCTGGTCGACGGTCCGCCGGATGTAGCCGGCCCCGAAGTCGAGGAACGGGCGGGTGCCCGACTCGCCCGGTGCGAGGACCGGACGGCACACGTCGTAGCCGTGGGTGTCCATGTGGGCGAGCAGTCGGCTGACGTGCTCGCACAGCAGCCCGACCTTCAGCGTCCACGAGGCGTTGGTGTAGCCGATCGCGAAGGAGAAGTTCGGGACCCCCGAGAGCATCATGCCCTTGTAGGCCACGGTGTCCGACAGCTCGACCGGTTCGCCGTCGACGACGATCTCGACCCCGCCCATCGGCAGGACCTGCAGGCCGGTGGCGGTGACCACCACGTCGGCCGGCAGCACCTCGCCGGAGGCCAGCGCGATCCCGTCCTCGGTGACGTGCTCGATGCGGTCGGTGACCACCGACGCGGTGCCTTCACGGATGACCCGGAACAGGTCGCCGTCGGGGGCGATGCACAGCCGCTGGTCCCACGGGTCGTAGGGCGGACGGAAGTGCTCGTCGACCGGGTAGCCCTCGGGCAGCTGCCGCACGTTGATCCAGCGGATCAGGCGCCGGGCCGGCCCGGGGTAGCGCTGACAGAACTGCCAGATCAGCCGCTGCTGGGCGATGCTGCGCCGGCGGATCAGCGCGAAGCCGCGCCGGTCGCCGAACCAGCGGCGCAGGGCGTCGGCGACCGCGTCATGGGTCGGCAGCGGCAGCACGTAGGTGGGGGTGCGCTGCAGCATGGTGACGGAGGCGGCCGTGCCGGCCAGCGCCGGTACGAGCGTCACGGCGGTCGCGCCGCTGCCGATCACCACGACCCGCTTGCCGGCCGTGTCGAGGTCGTCGGGCCAGTGCTGCGGATGCACGAACTCGCCACGGAAGCGGTCCCGGCCGGGGAACTCGGGGGTGTGTCCCGCGTCGTAGCGGTAGTAGCCGGTGGCCGAGAACAGCCACGAGCAGGTCAGGTGGCTGACCTCGCCGGTGTCGGTGTGCTCGACCTCGAGGTGCCACCGGGCGTCGTCGCCGGACCAGACCGCGCGCCGCAGCCGCCGCCGGTGGCGCACGGCCCGGTCGATGCCGTACTCGGCGGCGGTGTCGCGCAGGTAGCGCAGGATCGCGTCGCCGCTGGCGATGGCCTCCCGGTCGGACCACGGGCGGAACTCGTAGCCGAAGGTGTGCAGGTCCGAGTCGGAGCGGATGCCCGGATAGCGGAACAGGTCCCAGGTGCCGCCGATGGCGTCCCGCGCCTCGAGGACGGCGTAGCGGCGGTGGGGGTGGTCGCGCTGCAGGTAGTAGGCCGCGCCGATCCCGGAGATGCCGGCGCCGACGATCACGACGTCGAGGTGTTCTACCTCGACCGGCACGGTGGTGTCGCTCACGCAGTACCTCGTCCGTCGGCGGCCGCCGGCGATTCTGCCGTGCCCGCGGCCCGGGACCGCATCGGGGTGCGGTGGCCGGGGTGATCGGTGTCACACCTTTCGCCGCTGGCGCCCGCTGGCGCCCGACGGCGCCCGGTCCGCGACCCGTCGCCGTAACGTCGTGGGCGCGTCGGACAACTCTGGGTGACACCGACCGATCCGGAGTTGCCGTGGAGCATCCGAACAACGACGAGGACGACCGCGAACTGCTCGCTCGCCTGTCCACCGATCCGGCCGCGTTCGAGGCCTTCTACCGCCGCCACGTCGGCCGGGTCACCGGCTTCGCCGTGCGGCGCTGCGCCTCCGCCGACGAGGTCGCCGACCTGGTCGGTGCGGTCTTCCTCGCCGTCATCGAGTCGGCGCCGAGGTACGACGCCGCCCGCGGCGAACCCGTCGGCTGGCTCTTCGGTGTCGCCGCGAACACGCTACGGACCCAACGTCGTCGCCGATGGCGGCAGATCGACGTCGTGGGGCGCATCCAGGGTCAGCGGCTCCTCGACGTCGACGACGTCGTGCGGCTCGAGGAACGCATCGACGCCGCACGGCTCGCCGACGACCTGCGGCGTGGGGTGGCACGGCTCCCACGTGGCGAGCGGGCCGTGCTGGAACTGGTGGCCTTCGACGGGCTCAGCCCGACGGAGGCGGCGTCCGCGCTCGGGCTGAGCCCGGGTGCCGCCCGCGTCCGGCTGCACCGGGCCCGGCAGCGGCTGCGCCGCGAACTGGGGTCGCCGGATGCGACGGAGGCACCACCGCCCGCCCGCACCGCTCCACCGACCCGCATCGACCCGTTGACCCGCACCGTTGCGCCGCGACCGATCCGACCCGTCGACACCGAGGAGGTGGCGCTGTGACCCGCACCGACGACCTGCCGCCGTTCGAGACCCGACTGCTGACCCACCTCCTCGAGGTCGTCGAGGACCGTGCCGAGGCCGCCACCGAGGAGACCCCACCCGCCGACCCGGCGAACGCGTCGCGCGGCGGTGGCCTCCCGCGGTTCGCCGTCGCCGCCGGGGTCGCCGCGCTCGCCGTCGGCCTCGCGGTCGGACCCGGACTCTCCCGTGACGGCGGCTCGCCGGCCTTCGCGGTCCGCGAACTGGACGGCGGCGTCATCGAGGTCCGCTACGACACCGACTTCCGCGACGGTCACGCCCTCGAGGCGGCGCTGCGCGAACACGGCGTCGACGTGCGCATCCTCCCGGTACCGGCCACGCCGTCCGCGGTCGGGGAGGTCCACGGGCTGGAGATGGGCGAACCCGGCGCCACCACGCCCGGCTTCACCTGGGGGCCCGACGGCGGCGACTTCGCCTTCACCATCGATCCGGCCGTCTTCCGCGAGGAGCTGACACTTCACCTCGCGGTGGAGGCGGCGCCTGGCGAGCCCTACCAGCTCGCGGAGGAGGCGTTCGAGCCCGGCGAGGTGCTCGGCGGCCTGCACTGCCACCTCGGCGAACCGGTCCAGGCGTCGGCTCTCGTGCCCTACCTCGACGCGCTCGACCTCGACGTGGTCTGGGAGGTCATCGGCCCCTCGCCCGACGGCGAGCCGAGCTCGGCCTTCACCGAACGCGTCGACACGGTGCCCGACGGGCGCGTGATGTCGGGCTACGCGGTCGATGCCACCACGGTCCGCTTCGAGGTCGAGCTGCCCACCGCGACGCTGGACCCGGCGCACTGGCAGCCGCGACTGTCCGACGAGCCCTGCACCCCGGAGCTGGCCGCGGCCTGGGAGTGATCCGACCGGTACGACCGCGCCACACGGCGTGAGGGCGGGCGAGGGTTCCCTCGCCCGCCCTCGGGCGGTGACGGGACCGGCGGGCGGGTGGGAGCGATCCGACCGTCAGCCGCCGTCGCGTCCGGCCAGGGCGGACTCCACGAGGTTGCCGCGCTCGAGGGCAGCGCCGGCCTCGACCGCCTCGAGCCACCGGTCGGTGGGGGTGACGGCCGCCCAGTTCGAGTGCAACAGCGCCATCAGGGTCTCGTGCACGGTCTCGGCCGACGCCGAGCCGGCCGCGTTCGCGAGCGGGATCGCTCCGGTCGCGTCGGCCAGGACCTCGACGGTCAGGCCCAGGGGTTCGGCATCGGCAGCGGAGCCGATCACGCAGTTGTTGGTCATGTAGCCGGTGAGCGTGACGGTGTCGATGCCCTCGGCGCGCAGCCAGTCGGTCAGCCCGGTGCCCTCGAAGACACTGGCGAACACCTTGGTCACCCGCTTCGCGGCGTGGTCGGCGCGCCGCTCGATCTCCGGGTGCAGCCGCTGCTCGTCGGAGCCGGCGGCGAAGACCGGGGCGTCCTCCGGCAGTTCGTGCTGGACGACGACGACCGGGATCCCGTTCGCCGTGGCGGTGTCGAACGCCTCGCCGATCCGGGCGATCGACTCGGCGCGGGGCGGGTGCTCGACGGCGAGCATGCCGTCGAAGTACTGCTGCTGCGCGTCGATCACGACGAGGGCCCGGCGGGGCGTGTCCATGGGTGTCGTCCTCTGGTCTGGGGCGGTGTCGCAGCATGCCGCTCTGGAACGCCTAGCGTCGGTGGCGCACGTGCCTACCTTCGATGGGATCGAGCCAACATGAAGATCGCGGCACACGCCTTCGTGGCCGAGTTCGCCACGACCCCGTCGCACTACCGGCATCGGTTCGCCAACCCGCCGTCGCCCACGGCCCGATCCGGCACCTCGGGGAGCGTGTGACCTGTCGCGGCACCGCGCCAGCCAACTCCTCGAACGAGTTGGTCGATGAGTCCGGGCCGCGAGAACGGCATCATGTCGAGGTCGTTCTTCGCCGAACTGGCCGCCTGCTCGTTTCCGTCGGGATTTCCTCCGTGTTCCACCTGCCATGACCACACCGTTCGACGAACTGCCGCCGGCGGAGGCCGACGCGATCGTCGCCCGCTTCGTCGCCGCGCGCCCGCAGGCGCTGGCGGACCTGCGGGACCGGCTGGTCACCGACGGCCAGGACCCCGACGCGCTGCTCGACGGTTCGGTCGACAGCCTCGTGCCGTTGTGGGCATGGGGAAAGCGCCACCTGCGACGACGTGACGACGGGCTTGCGGACACGGAGGCGGAGCCGTTCGCCGGCCAGTCGGTACCCGAGTGGTACCGCCACGACACGCATCGGGAACGACTGCTGTCGCTCGACAGCGTCCGGCTGCTCGACGGGGTGTTGACCTACGTCGGCGAGGTCGTGCGCCGGGCGGTGCCCGGGGTCGCCTGGCGTCGTGGCCACCACGAGGTCCGCGCGTACGCGCACCGGAACCGGCCGGTGATCGGGCGCGGGGACGAGGAGGTCGGCGCCGGCCCGATGGTGTTCGGTGCCGCGCGCAGTCACCTGCTCGAGCCGGGCAGCAGCCCTGACGGACAGCTGCGCGGCTTCGTGGACCGCTGGGTCGAGCGACTGCGCGCAGCGGATGCGGGAAGCGACGAACGACTCCATGGCGAGTCCGGACCGCCGCCCGTCGCCGTCCTCGACGACGTCGTCGTCTCGCGGGGTGTCGAGGCCGACGAGTGGGTCGTCGAGTTCGGTGACGACGCGCGGGCGTTGGTGGGGCAGGCGGTGGTCGAGCGACTCGCGGACACGCTGCCGGGCAACGCCGGCGTGACGGCAGCGACGTTCGAGGACCGTGAGGTCCTCGTCGTCAGCGGCAGCGTCGACCCCGGCGAGCTCGAGCGCTTCGTCGTCGCGGAGCTTTTCCGGGACGCCGACCCCGCCTGATCTCGGGAGCCGCACCAGCGGCGCGCGTCACCGTCGCCGGTCAGAAGGGGACGGGCTGGGTGAGCAGGCCGGTGCCCGGCGCGCGACCGGAGAGGATCCGGCAGAACTCGATCGCGTCGAGCGTGAGCTGCTCGCCGGCGCCGTCCCCGGCGACGAACTGGCCGCCGGCGGCGCCGGTGAGCGTGAGCGTGCAGGGCTGGCCGTGCCGGCGCGCCCACTCGGCGACCACGTCGGCGACGATGCGCCCGTCGTGATCGGCCGTGAGCACGAGCTCGCGGCCGGTGGCGCGGGCGATGTCGATCCGGTGCATCCACGGGTCGCGGGTGAGGATCGTGTCGAGCAGGTATCCGAGGCGCCAGGTCTCCTTGCGTCCGCCGACGGTCTCCTGCATCGGCAGCCGCCGCAGCAGCCGCGGGGTACCGGTGCGCCACCGCGCCGCGACCGGCCCGCGACGCTCGACCAGCGCGACGAGCTCGTCGGGGGTCGCGGCCGCGTGCTCGGCGACCTGCATCGCCGTCATCGCGTCGATCATCTCGCCACCCTGCGCCTTGGCCGCCCGCGTCGCCGCCTGCACCCTCGTCACCATCGAGCGCAGGGAGCGGAAGTCCGACAGCATCCCGACGCAGTGGCCGGCCACGGCGCGCACGTCCCACGCCGTGCAGTCGGTCGGCTGCCACCAGTCGTCGGGCGTCAGCGAGCGCAGCTGCTGGGCGAGGCGCTCGTACTCGGTGACCGCCAGCCGCCGGGCGTCGGCCCGGGTCAGCGGTGTGAGGTCGTCGATCCGTGTGCCCGTCAGATCGGTCATGGTGCTCAGCCCCCTCGGCTCGCCGAACCCGCACGGGCCCGGGTGGTGACGTGGTCGACGTACATGTCGATCGCGTCGTCGATCAACCGGATCCAGCGGTCGCCGTCCGGGTCGTTCGAGATCTGCTGATCGGCGAGCCCCGTGCCGATCGCGGTGAACAGGTCGAGGTCGCGCGGGTCGTCGATGCCGAGCGACGCGAGGTGGTCCGTGATCACCGCGAGGCTCTCGGTCGCGATCGCCATCGACGCGGCGGACGGCTCGAACCCGGGGATGGTGCGCTGGTAGAGCAGCTGGTAGCGGACCGGGTCCTCGACACAGAACGCGAGGAAGTAGTGGCCGATGGCGCGCAGGTCGGCCCGGACGTCGCCGGTCAGCTCGGCGCGTGGCTGGCGCTCGGCGAACTGTCGGCAGCCCTGGGCGAACATCGCGTCGTAGATGGCGTGCTTGTTGGGGAAGTAGGTGTAGAGCGACTGCGGCCGCATCCCCACCTCGCCGGCCAGCTCCCGCAACGACAGCCCCGCCAGCCCCTCGGCGCGGGCCAGGCGCCACGCGGTGGCGACGATCTCCTCGATCGTTTCCTGACGTCGCTCGGCTCGCCTGTCGCGCATCGGATCTCCTGACGGTGTTCGGAGCATCCGCCGATCCGCCGACGCTGTCAAGGGGCCGTCGCCAGCGGAGGTCGCGCCGGTCGACAACCGGCCGCCTCGCGGGCAGCATGGCCGTCGCACCGTCCGGCCAGCTGCTCGTCCTCGGAGCCGGCACGTGCGACGACGAAGCGACCTCCCGTGTGAGCATCCCTGGAGCGAGCGGCGCCACCGCCACCGGCGTGACCCCCGACCGGCTCGTCGACCTGCGGCGGTGGAACCTCGCCCTGACGGTGCTCCACCTGGTCCAGGCGGTGGCGGTCGTCGTGCTCGCGTCCGACTTCGCCATCACGGTCACCGGCTCGTTCCCGGCCGGACCTCCAGGGACGGAGGTGCCCCCGCCCGAGTCGCTGTTCGACGTGCCGATCGGGATCGCCATCGCGGTGTTCCTCGGCCTGGCCGCGCTCGACCACCTGCTGACCGCGACCGTGCTGCGCGGCACGTACGAGCAGGACCTGCGGCGCGGGATCAACCGGTTCCGGTGGGTCGAGTACTCGTTCAGCGCCACGCTCATGCTGCTGTTGATCTGCCTCTACAGCGGGATCACCGGCGTGGCCGCCCTGGTGGCGATCGCCGGGGCCAACGTGGCGATGATCCTGTTCGGGTGGCTCCAGGAGCTGATGAACCCTCCGGCGCGTCCGACGACGACCATGCTGCCGTTCTGGTTCGGGACGCTGGCCGGTCTTGCGCCCTGGGTCGCCCTGGCGATCAACCTGGTCGGCGCGGACGAGCTGCCCGGGTTCGTCATCGGGATCTTCGTGTCCCTGTTCGTCTTCTTCATGAGCTTCGGGCTCAACCAGTGGCTGCAGTACCGCGGGATCGGCCCGTGGCAGGACTACGCCTACGGCGAGAAGGCCTACCTGGTGCTCAGCCTCGGGGCGAAGTCCGCCCTCGCCTGGCAGATCTTCGCCGGGTCACTGGCCGGCTGACCGGTCCCCGGGTGCGCCGCAGGGCGACGGAGGTCACCGCCTTCGTCTA
This sequence comes from Egicoccus halophilus, assembly GCF_004300825.1. Taxonomy (NCBI): domain Bacteria; kingdom Bacillati; phylum Actinomycetota; class Nitriliruptoria; order Egicoccales; family Egicoccaceae; genus Egicoccus; species Egicoccus halophilus. Next base: position 3,072,507 of record NZ_CP036250.1, on the reverse strand, counting down.
CCGACGGGCGCCGCCCGCGTCGAGGATCGCGCAGGTCAGCTCGTGCTTGTTCTGGTCGAGGTGGAACAGCTGCGCGTCGGGCAGCGCGGCGAAGCGGGCGGCCACGGCGTGGTCGGTGGCGCCCTGGAACTTCACCGTGCACACCAGGTTGCGCACCAGCCCCGTGTCGAGCCATCGCGTCACCAGCTCGAGCAGCCGGTCCGGGTAGGCGATGAGATCGCTGCACCACCAGTCGACCGGTCCGAACGTGGCCGGGTCGAGCGCGAACGCCGAGCCCTGTTCCCAGCTCACGTTCGGCAACGCCGCGACGTCCGCGGCGAGCGGTGCCTTGTCCAGCGCCACCACCTCGGCGCCGGTGCGGGCCAACAGCCACGTCCAGCCCCCGGGGGCGGCGCCGAGGTCGAGGCAGCGCTCGCCGGGGCGCGGCTGGCGACGCAGCCGCGCGAAGGTCTCCCACAGCTTGAGGTAGGCGCGGCTGGGCGGGCCCTGCCGGTCCTCGACGAACTGGGGCACGCCGTTGGGGAACGGCACCGAACAGTCGGTCGCGGCCAGCACGACGTCGCGCTCGAGCAGCGTCCACGAGCCCAGCGGCGCGTCGGGGGCGACCTCACCGAGCTCCAGCGGGCGGGCGGCGACGTGGGGCAGCTTGTCGGCGATCAGCTCCGCACGTCCGCGCAGGGTCGGGGCGTACCGGGCCCAGTTGCGCTGGCGGGCCCGCAGCTGCCGGGCGGCGTCGCCGATGGAGCGGACCTCGATCCGCTCGGCGTCCCACCAGGTGTTGGCGGCCCACGCGGCGTGCACCGGCGGGCTCTCGCTGAGGAGCAGCCGACCGTGCCGCTGGCCCACGACCACACCGGCGAGGCGCAGCTCCTCGTCGAGTTCGGCCTCGAAGTCCTCGGCGGCGAGATAGGCCGTCGTCATGGCTGTGCGGACCGCCAGCGGCGGGGTGCGGCAACTTCGAGGAAGCTGCCACGGATCTGGGTGATCGTCGTCACGTCTGTGCCCTCGGAGGAGCGTGCACACTGCCATGCTGACGCTCGGGGGGACGTAGGCATCGGGGGGACGTAGGCATCGGCACGTCTTGTGGACTGAGAAGCAGACACTACCGCTCGACGAAACCGGCTCGGTGGGAGGCGCCGAGCCGGGTCGCGCTTGCTTCATCCCATCCAGCCGAGCCGGCGTGAGATCATCTGTCCGGCTTCACGCAGCGCCGTGCCGGCGTCTGCCTTCGCGTCGTCGCTGCTGAGCAGCAGCCGCGACTTGATCGTCGTGACGCTGATCGCGCCGACCGCATCGCCCGAGCTGTCCCTGACCGGCGCGGCGATGCACAACACGCCCTCGTGCAGCTCCTCGTCGTCGGTCGCGTAGCCGAGTCGCCGGTAGCGTTCGATCTCCTCGTGCATCCGTGCCGCGGACTCCACCGTGCGTCCGGTCATCGCCGAAAAGGTGTGCGCACCCATCCAGGCATTGCGCGTGGTGTCCGACATCTCGGCGACCAGTACTTTGCCGAGCGCCGTGGCATGAGCGGGGATGCGCACGCCGATGTGCGTCGTCAGCTGCATCGGGTGCGACTCGTCGCGGACCTGGTCCACGTAGACGACGTCGTGGCCGTCGAGCGTCGCGAGGTTGCAGGTCGCCGCCAGTCGTGAGGAGACGTCGCGCATGACGTCAATGGCGGCATGTCGGATATCGAGTCGCTTGTACGCGTCGTCGATCACGGCGAGGAAGTGTGGCGCGAGCGCGTAGTCGCCGGCTCTGTCCGTGGTCAGCGCGCCCTGCGCGACCAGAGTGGTGACCAGGCTGTGGGCGCTGCTCTTGGGCATCGACAGACGCCGAGCGATCTCGGCCAGTCCCAACCGCCCCTCCGGCTGCGCCAACAGCAGCAGCAGTTCGACGGTGCGTTTCGCCGACTTCACGGTCCGAGGGGCGGATCTGGTGGTCTCGGTCATCAGGAACCTCGGGCAGGGCGGCGCTGACGCGGCGCACGGTTGGGGCGGGTGGCAGGGAACGGAGTCTTGCGGGTCTGATCTTCCGGTGCTTTACTCGGACACATAGGAGAATAACCGTACACAAGTGCGAACAGTGCGAGTGGACGGTACCCCGGCTTGGGAGGGCCACGCGGCATGAGACTCGCGTACGAGCACCTGCTGCAGATGTGCGCCACCATCCTGACGGCCGCGGACGTGCCGGAGGATGCGGCGCACCTCCAGGCGCGACTCTTGGTCGAGGCCGACGCACGGGAGCACGCCTCCCACGGCGTACAGCGCCTGCCGACCTTGATCGGCCGGCTCGCCAACGGCGTCGCCAACGCCAACCCCCGGATCGCCTTCGACTGGCGCAGCGAGAGCGCGCTCGTCGTCGACGGCGACCACGGCCTCGGCCCGGTCGTCGTGACCCGCGCCCTCGCCGCGCTGCAGGAACGCGCCGCACGCCACGGCATCGCCCTGGCCGCCATCCGCAACGCCAACCACCTCGGCATGTTGGCCTTCTACCTCGAGGACCTCGCGCAACGCGGCTACGTCGCGTTGGCCGTCACCACCAGCGAGGCGCTGGTCCACCCCTGGGGTGGCCGCGACGCCATGGTGGGCACCAACCCGCTGGCGATCGCGGTGCCCGCCGAGCCCGAACCCCTCGTGCTCGACATGGCCACCGCCGCCGTCTCGATGGGACGGGTGATCGCCACCCTCCACGAAGGCGGTGAGCTGGCCGACGGATGGGCGCTCGACGCCGACGGCGTGCCGACCCGGGACCCGGCCGCGGCCATCGACGGTGCACTCAGCCCCTTCGGCGGCGTCAAGGGCTACGCCCTCGGCATCGCCATCGAGGCACTGGTCGGAGCCCTCACCGGGACCCATCTCGGACGCGACGTCACCGGCACCCTCGACGAGGACTGCCCGCCGACCAAGGGGGACGTGTTCATCGTGATCGACCCCAACGTGCTGGGCATCGTCGAACCGGAGAAGCACGTGGGTGCCTACCTCGCCGAGGTACGCGACTCGCCCCTGGCCGCCGGCTCCGCGGACATCCGCATCCCCGGTGACGGCGGCCGACGCACCCGCAGCCGCAACCGACAGGCGGGCGTGCCCGTGGCGGACGCCACCTGGCAACGCCTGTGCGACCTCGCCGACCAGGCCGGAGTTCCCCATGCCGTCTGAACTGAGCATGCTGCGATCCCCGGGCAACGTCCTGTTCGGACGCGGGGTCGCCACCACGCTGGGCAGCGAGACCGCCCGCCTGGCCCGCCGCGTCCTGGTCGTCGTCGACCGGCACGTGCAGGACCTGGCCGCGGTTCAGGACGTCGTCGCCACTCTCGCCGACGCCGGCGTCGAGCACGTGCTCCACCCCAGCGAGGAACTGGAGTTCGGCTTCGACAGCGCCGACGCCCCGGCTCGGCGCTACGAGACCGAGGGGTGTGACGCGATCGTGGCGATCGGCGGCGGGAGCGCCCTCGACCTCGGCAAGCTCGTCGGCATCCGGGTGACCCACCCGGGCTCGCTGGGGGAGTACATCGGCGAAGCCAAGGTGCCCGGCCCGATCCCGCCGGTGGTGGCCGTCCCGACGACGGCGGGCACCGGCTCCGAGGTCACCCCGGTCGCGGTCCTCACCGACGAGGAACGTGGCAGCAAGGTCGGGGTGTCCAGCCGCCACCTGGTGCCCACGCTCGCCCTGGTCGACCCCGGACTGACCGACACCTGTCCCGCTGGCGTCACCGCCGCTGCCGGCATCGACGCCCTGTGCCATGCCGTCGAGGCCTTCACCGCCCGCGACGGCCGGACCCCGGCCGACCTCGGCGTCGCTCCCACCGGGTTCATCGGCAAGGCCGCCCTGAGCGACGCCCTCGCCCTCGAGGCCATCCGCGCCATCGGGACCGCCCTGGCCGTGGCGGTCAACGACCCGACACGCGACGCCCGCGACCGGATGGCGTACGGCAGCCTGCTCGCCGGCCTCGCCTTCGGCCAGGCGGGCACGGGCACGGCCCACGCGATCCAGTACCCCGTCGGCTACTTGACCCGTACCCCGCACGGGGTCGGGACGGGCCTGCTGTTGCCCTACGCCATGGCCTACAACCGCCCGGTCCGCACGAGGGAGCTCGCCCGCGTCGCCGAAGCCCTCGGCGCCGACGCCGACACCGACGCCGACACGGGGGCGTCGAACGCGGTGCGGATGGTCGAACACCTGTGCCGGTCGATCGGGTTGCCGCCCACGCTGCGCGAGCTGGGGGTGCGCGAGGTCGACCTCCCGGCGGTCGTCGACGGGGCGCTCGCGGCACGGCGACTGCTCGACAACAACGGCCGAGTCATGGCCGCCCTCGACGTCACCCGCGTCGTCCACGCGGCCTGGCACGGCGAGCTGGCGGACTTGCTGGCCGATGCCTCGCCCGCTGCCGACGGACGCGCTGCCGACGGACCTGCCGCCGAGGACGCCGACGCCGCTGGAGGTGCCGCAGATGGTTGACACGCCGACGATTCCGCCGGTGCCCACCGGGCTCTATGTCGCAGGGGCCTGGCACGACGCCGACGACGGCCGGACCTTCCCGGTCACCGATCCGGCCACGGATCAGGTCGTCGCCACGGTCGCCGACGCCGGCCCCGACGAGGCACGCCGCGCGTTGGACGCCGCCGTGGCCGCCCAGCCGTCCTGGGCCGCCACCTCGCCGCGGGAGCGCTCCGAGCTGCTTCGTGCCGTCTTCGACACGCTCGTCGCCCAGCGCGAGGAACTGGCGCAGCTCATCGCGACCGAGATGGGCAAGTCCCGCAACGAGTCGCGCGCCGAGGTCACCTACGCCTCGGAGTTCTTCCGCTGGTACAGCGAGGAGGCCGTGCGCATCGGCGGGCGGACCGCCCAGGCACCGCACGCCAACGGACGCATCGAGACCTATGCCCGGCCGGTCGGCCCCTCGCTGTTCATCACCCCGTGGAACTTCCCGCTGGCCATGCTGGCCCGCAAGGTCGCGCCCGCGCTGGCCGCCGGCTGCACGACGATCACCAAGCCGGCACCCGAGACGCCCCTGTCGGCGAACCGGCTCGCGCAGATCTTCGACGAGCTCGACACCCCGCACGGGGTGGTCAACGTGCTCGCGACCAGCCGCGCCCGCGCGCTGGTGGAGCCGCTGCTGGCCGACCCTCGGCTGCGCAAGCTGTCGTTCACCGGCTCGACCGAGGTGGGACGCGAGCTGCTGCGCAGCGCGGCCGGCAACGTGCTGCGGACCTCGATGGAGCTCGGCGGCAACGCGCCCTTCCTCGTGCTCGAGGACGCCGACGTCGAGGCAGCCGCAGACGCGGCGGCGATCGCCAAGATGCGCAACATCGGTCAGTCGTGCGTGGCGGCGAACCGCTTCCTCGTCCACGAGTCCGTGGCCGAACCGTTCGCGCACGCCCTGGCGGTGCGCCTGCAACGACCGCCGCTCGCGCCCGGTTGGGACGGCGACGACGTCGTCGGCGCCCTCATCGACCGCGCCGCCTGCGAGCGCATCGAGGCCCTGGTGCGCGACGCCTGCGACCGCGGCGCCAAGGCGCTGATCGGCGGTGACGCCGTGGACGGCCCGGGCAGCTTCTACGCCCCGACGGTGCTCTACCCGTGCCCGGTGGACGCCGAAATCCTCCGACAGGAGATCTTCGGGCCCGTCGCACCGATCACGGCGGTCGCCTCCGAGGACGAGGCGATCGAGCGGGCCAACGACACGCCGTTCGGACTGATCGCCTACGTGCACGGTCGCGACGTCGACCGGTGCCGCCGGCTGGCCGAGCGGCTGGAGACCGGAATGGTCGCCGTCAACCGCGGGGTCATCTCCGAACCGGCGGCCCCGTTCGGGGGAGCGAAACAGTCGGGACTGGGCCGGGAGGGCGGCGCCGAGGGACTCGAGGCCTATGTCGAGACGCAGTACGTCGGGCTGCCGTGAACGACACGGACACGAACACGTCGTGGACCAGCACGGTCTCGCGGCGGGACCAGCCGGTCGGTGCCGGACACGCGCCGATCGCGACCAGAGGGAGAGCAGCATGGGTGCCAGGACACGACGCCGACCCCGTCGGCTGATCACCACGACGCTGGCCGTCACGGCGTTGTTCGCCGCGGCGTGCGGCGGTGACAACGGCAACGGCGGCGACGACGGTGCCGCCCCCGACTCGGCGGACGGTGAGGTCGACTGGGCCACCGTGACGGCGACGGGCGACGACGCTGACGCCAGCCGTGACGACCTGATCGCCGCCGCGCAGGAGGAGGGACAACTCACCTACTACGGCGACGCGAACGAGGCCTCGCTGCGGGCCTGGCTGGACGGCTTCGAGGAGGAGTACGACATCGACGTCAGCATCCTGCGCCAGCCCGGTAGCGCGCTCTACGAGCAGTGGCAGCAGGAGACCAGCGCCGGACAGCACCAGGCGGACGTCGTCTCGATCGCCGACCTGCCACCGATGGAAGACGCCGTCGAGGCCGGCCACATCGCCGAGTACACCCCCGAGGGTGACGGGCTGTTCCCCGAGGACATCACCCGCTCGGGCCACCTGTACCCGGTCCAGAACTTCTTCACCCAGACCGTGTCGTTCAACTCCGACCAGCTCGATGACGACGAGATCGCCCGGCTCGAGGAAGACCCCTTCGGCACGCTCGCGAGCGAGGACTTCGACGGTCGCGTCGCGACGGGCTCGCCGTACGCGTCCCAGCAGGCGGCCGCCTTCTACAACTCGATCGACCGAGATCTGCTGGAGCGAATCCGCGAGGGTGGCGCCACCAGCTACGACGACTCGTTGGCGCTCATGGAACGGATCGTCTCGGGTGAGCACGCCGTCGGCATCGGGATCACCGACAGCCTGATCGCCTCCCAGGCAATGGCCGGCGCGCCGGTGCGCTGGGTCTACCCCGACCCGGCCGTTGCCGGCGCCTTCGCAGTCGGCATCTCGGCCAACGCGCCCCACCCCGCGGCCGCCCGGCTGCTGATGGAGTGGGCCACCTCGCCGGAGGCCAGCGAGCGCTACTCCTCGATCACGCAGACCCCGCCGTCCAACGCCGAGGCGAGCGATGACCGCGAGATCCTCGAGACGGACTGGTACCAGACCCCCTCGGACGAGCAGCTCTTCTTCGGCTGGATCGACGACGAGGAGATCCAGGCGCAGATCGCCGAGGACGGCGAGTTCTTCGAGTGGTGGAGTGCCACGTTCGGGTGACACGATCGGGACTTCCGCGGGTGCCGCGCCACGTCGGCCGACACCCGCGGGACCCGACCGACACGCGCAGCGCGGGGCAACGAGCGAAGGTAGAGGCGAGCCATGAGCACGTCATTGGCGGACAGGACCGAGACGTCGTCATCGTCCGAACCGCCGCGCAGCGCACTCGGCACGGTGGTGGCGGTCCTGCGTGAGCGCGCCCTGGTGACCACCGTCCTGGTGATTCTGAGCGGTCTCATCGTCGCGCCGGTCGCCGCGATCTTCTACGGGGCGGTGCGCACCGGCGCGCCGGGGATGGCGGACCAGGGCTTCACCCTCACCGCCGTCCGCGAGGTCTACACGACCGGGCCGTACCTGGCGACGCTGGGCTGGACGCTGTTGATGGCCGTGGGGGTGGCCGCCATCTCGACCACATTCGGGGCGTGCGCCGCGTGGCTGCTCACCCGCACCGACCTCCGGTGGAAGAACCTGTTCGAGCTGTCCGTGATCGCCCCGCTGTTCCTGTCGCCCTTCGTGGGCGCGCTCGCCTGGGTCGCGTTGGCCGCCCCCAACTCCGGCATGGTCAACGTGAACCTGCGCTGGCTGCTGGACACCGACGCCACCTTCGTGAACATCATGACGTTCACGGGTGTCGTGTTCGTCCTCAACCTGTACTACATCCCCTACGGATATCTGTTCGTCTCCTCGGCGCTCAAGAACATGGACCCCTCGCTGGAGGAGGCCTCGTACCTCAACGGGCGCGGCGTCATCGCCACGGTTCGGCACGTCACCTTTCCGATCATCCGGCCGGCGTTGCTGGCCGCGTTCTTCTTCATCGCCGTCCTGGCCACCGGCATCTTCTCGGTGCCGGGCGTGCTCGGCCTCAACGCGACCTTCAACGTCCTCGCGGTCGAGGTCTACCGGTCGATGTCGATCTGGCCGACCAATCACGCCCGCGGTGCGGCCATCGGCACCCTGCTGCTGTGGTTCACCGTTCTCGGGGTGTACTTCTACCGACGCGCCATCCGGCATGCCTCGCGCTACGTGACCATCAGCGCGCGCGGGACCCGCCCCCGGGTCGTGCGCCTGGGGTGGGTGCGCTACCTGATCAGCGCGGTCTTCCTCGGCTACCTGCTGTTCGCGACCCTGCTGCCCTACGTGGCGCTGGGGATCGCGTCGCTCAACCCGTTCACCATCACCGACTTCCGTCAGATGCAGTTCTCGTTCAACAACTTCCTGGAGGTCGCGAGCTCCGGCCGCATCGTCGACGCGACGATCAACACGCTCGTGCTCGGCGTGGTCACCCCGACGGCCACCGTGCTGCTCGGGCTGGCGGCCGCCTACTGCGTCGTGCGGATGAGCGGGCGGACCGGCGCCGTCGTCGACTACCTGGCGACCGTGCCGATCGCGATCCCCGGCATCGTCTTCGCGACCGGCATGCTGTGGGTGTACGTCAGGACGCCGCTGTACGCGACCCTCACCCTGCTGGTGATCGCGTTCATGGGGACCTACATCCCGCACGCCGCGCGTTTCGCCGGCAACTCCCTGATGCAGATCGATCCGGCGTTGGAGGAGTCCTCCCGCGTCACCGGCGCCAGCCGGATGCGGACCCTGCGGCGCATCACCCTGCCGCTGAGCAAGCCGTCGCTGCTGTCCGCCTGGGTGCTGGTGTTCGTGTTCGTCGTCCGGGAGATCAACACGGCGATCCTGCTCTACGCCCCGGACACCCAGATCCTCTCCGTCGTGGCGTGGGGCTACATCCAGGACGGCACCGTGCGCAACGCCGCCGTCGTGGGGCTGTTGCAGACGCTGGTGCTGATCGGTGGCGTGCTGATCGCCCGGTTCCTGTTCCGGGTGAAGCTCTCGTCGACGCAGGTGTGACCCAGTCCGAGCGGCGGCGAGGCCGCCGAGCCGAGGAGCGACAGGTGGAAGCAACCTTGCAGCAGCAGGCGACCGCGAAGTCCGCGCGCGGATCCTCGCTCGTGGTGCGCGACCTCGTGGTTCGCTACGGCGAGGTCGAGGCGGTGAGCGGCATCAGCTTCGCGGCCGAACCGGGCGACTTCATCACGCTGCTCGGTCCGAGCGGCTGCGGCAAGAGCACCACGCTGCGGTGCATCGCCGGGCTCGAGACCCCGTCGGGCGGGACGATCGCCATCGACGGACGGACCGTCGCCGGGCCCGGGGTGGAGGTGCCCCCCGAGCGTCGCGGCATCAACATGGTGTTCCAGTCGTACGCGATCTGGCCGCACATGTCGGTGTTCGACAACGTCGCCTACGGGCTTCGCGGACGCGGAGCGAACCCCAGGTTGGTCCGCGAGCGCACCCTCGAGGCACTCGAACTGGTCGGGTTGCCACACCTGGAGAACCGCTTCGGCACCGAGCTCAGCGGCGGTCAGCAGCAGCGTGTCGCCGTGGCCCGGGCGGTGGTCACCCGCCCCGGGGTCATCCTGTTCGACGAGCCACTCAGCAACCTCGATGCCGGCCTGCGCGAGCGGATGCGAGAGGAGCTGCTCGAACTGCAGCGCCAGGTCGGGTTGACGGCCCTCTACGTCACGCACGACCAGACCGAGGCCATGTCCATGTCGGACCGGGTCGTGCTGATGAACCATGGGGTTATCGAGCAGGCCGACCCGCCACGGCAGCTCTACCGCCGGCCGGCGTCGATGTTCGCGGCGTCCTTCGTCGGCAACGCCAACCTCGTGCGGGGCCGGCTGACCGATCTTGGGTCCGGTGCCGGCCGACTCGCCACGGCCAGCGGTGACATCGCCGTCGTCGGCGAGCTCGAGCACACCGCCGCCGGCGAGGGCGACGCCGTCGCCGTGTTCCGCCCCGAGAACGTCGTCGTCGGCGATGCGGCCGAGGCCATGGAAAACCGCTGGATCGGGCAGGTCGTGCAGGCCGCCTACCTCGGGCCACGCACCGACGTGACGTTCGAGGTCGCCGGCCAGCCGATCCGTGCGGTGCTGCACCCCGAAGAGCCTGTCGAGCCGGGCGACCGGGTCACCGTCGGCGTCGCTGCCAGCCACGTCCACTTCGTGCCGGCCGAGGGCTGACGCACCCGCGCCATCGATCCGTAGGCGCCCCGACCACCCAGGAGCCGTTTCGCATGCGCATCACCGCCCTGCGTACCTACCGGCGGCAAGCCGGCAACCGTGCGTGGTCCTTCTGCAAGCTCGAGACCGACGCTGGACTCGAGGGCTGGTCGGAGTTCTCCGACGACCAGTTCGGCAGTCACGGCCTCAAAGGCGCCGTCCACGCGCTGGGTGCCGGCATCGTGGGCCTCGACCCGAGGCGGACCCGACACGTCGAGGCACTGCTGCACGAACGCATCCGCGAGGCGCCCGGCGGACAGAACCTGCGGGCCGTCGCCGTGCTGCTCAACGCCTGCCTCGACCTGCACGCCCGCAGTCTCGACGTGCCCGTGTACGCGCTGCTGGGCGGGCCCGTGCGCGACGACATCCCGGTCTACTGGTCACACTGCGGCCTGACCCGCATCCGCATGGCCGAGTCCGGCCTCGGCGAGGCGATCCGCACCCCCGACGACCTCGAGGCGCTCGGCCGTGAGGTCCGCGATCGCGGCTATCACGCCCTCAAGACCAATCTGCTCGGATTCGGCCCGGACGGTGCCTACATCCGCACCACGGCCGCCCCGGGTTCGCTTGGTGACCCCTTCGAGCGGCGTGCGGTGCTCCGCGATGTCGCCGCCGTCATCGGCGCCCTGCGCCGGGGCGCCGGCCCCGACGTCGGCATCTTCCTGGACATCAACTACAACATCCGCGAGCCGGCGCTGCTGCAGGAACTGGCCGACGTCGCCGCCGAGGCCGGCCTCGACTGGCTCGAGCTGGACACCAAGACGCCGGACCTGCTTCGCCGGCTGCGCGCACCGAGCGGCCTGCGCATCGCCTCCTGCGAGACGCTGCACGGCGTGGAGGAGTTCCGCCCGTTCCTGCAGGGACGCCTCGTCGACGTCCCCATCATCGACCCGGTCTGGAACGGCATGCCCGAGAGCGTCCGGATGGCCGACGAAGCCGCTCGTTACCGCGCGGACATCGTGACCCACAACTACGCCAGTCACCTCATGAGCTTCATGGCCGCCCATCTCGCGGCCGTCGCCCCCAACCTCTCGATCATGGAGCTGGACGTCGAGGGTGTGCCGTGGCGCGACGACGTCACCGACACCGCCCCCCAAGTCGTCGACGGCCGGATGCAGCTGCCCACCGGTCCCGGCTGGGGCTGTGTTCCGCAGCAAGCCGCCCTGGACGCCGACGAACAGGTCACCCGATGACGACGATCACCGAGGTCCGCGCGTCCACGCTACACACCGTCCGCGACCCGCAGTTCGTGTGGCGCCGCGGCATGCCCGGCTCCGGTGAGATCTCCGAGGTCACCGTGCTGTCGCTGCACACCGACGACGGCCACGTCGGCTACGGCACCGTCTCGCGCGGCGTCATCGGACAGGATCTCATCGAACGGCGCTTCAAGGACATCGCCCTCGGCGCAGATCCGCTGCTCAAGGAACGACTCTGGCACGAGGTGTGGGAGGTCGACCGGGTCGAGGAGATTCCGCTCTACGCCCACGGGGTCCTGGACATCGCCCTGTGGGACTTGACCGCCAAGCTGGCCGGCCGGCCGCTCTACGAGCTTCTGGGAGGGGCACAGCGCCGCGTCACCGCCTACGCCAGCACGGCCACCTATCCCTCGATCGAGGCCTACCTCGATGTCGCGGACCAGTGCCTCGACCTCGGTTTCCGGGACATCAAGATTCACGCCTGGGGTGACGTGCGCGAGGACGCCGCCCTCGCGCACGCTTTGCGTTCCCACGTCGGTGACGACATCCGGCTGACCTACGACGCCTCCGGCGGGTTCACCCTTGACGAGTCGCGGGTCCTGGGTCGGGAACTGCACGCCGCCGGTTTTGCGGTCTTCGAGGAGCCGATGCGCGAGTTCAACCTGTGGCGCTACCGGCGCCTGCGCGAGGACCTGGAGATCCCGGTGCTCGCGGGGGAGACCAGCGACGGCATCCACTGGAACATCGCCGACTTCATCACCTCCGGTGCGGCCGACATCGTGCGCACCTCCACGTTCTACAAGGGCGGCATCACCGGGGCGTTGCGCGTCAGCCACCTCGCCGACGCGTTCGGCCTCAACGCCGAGATCCACGCCGCCGGGCTGCCCAATCTGCATCTGGCCTGCGCCGTGTCCAACCACATGGGCTACGAGATCGTCGTGGCCGAGGATCCGGTCAAGCTGCTGCACCCGCTGAGCGGCCCGGGCTACGTCGAGCCGCCGGACGTGCCCGGCATCGGCTTCCCCTACACGCCCGAACAGTTGGAGGCGGACGCCGTCGACCACCGGGTCTGGACGCTCGACTAACGAGGAGCGCACCTCACGATGCGAATCACCGACGTCCACGCCCAGGTCCTGAGCTACCGCTTCCCCGAACCACCCCGCCCGCTCAGCGTCGGCAGCCCTGACCGACGGGACGTGGTGCTGGTGCGGGTCACCACCGAGGACGGCACCACCGGTCACGGCGAGTCCTTCCACGGACACGCCGGCACGGCGGTGGCGGAGATCGTCAACACGACCCTGCACCGGGTCGTCGTCGGCCGCGAGGTGCACGACGCCGTCGGGCTCAACGACCACGTCCACCGGCGGTTCGTCGACGGGGCCGGCATGAGCGACGCCTTCCTCGGCGCGTTGAGCGGGGTCGACATCGCCATGTGGGATGCCCGCGGCAAGGTCGAGGGGCGGCCCGTCGCGGAACTCCTCGGCGGCACGCTCGGACCGGTGCCCGCCTACGGCGGTGGGTTCGCGCTCGGCTTCCAAGAACCGGCCCGCCTCGTCGAGGCTGCTGCCGAGATCACGGCACGGCTAGGGGTCGGTGCCATCAAGGTGCGGGTCGGTGATCATCCTTCGCGGGACCTGGCCCGGGTGCGCGCCGTGCGGGACGCTTTCGGCGACGAGCTGCAGATCATGCTCGACGCCAACAGCGGGCTGCCCTATGACGTGGCCCGGATCGTGCGTCCGCTCGAGGAGCTGGGCGTGGTGTGGCTCGAGGAGCCCTATGCCCCGACCCGGCGTGCCGCCTTCGTCCGGTTGCGGCAGGTCAGCACGCTTCCCCTTGCCGGTGGCGAGAACCTCATCGGCGCGCACCAGTTCTACGACTGGATCGACACCGGCGCGATCGACGTCGTCCAGCCGGACGTCAGTCGCTGCGGCGGCATCACCGAGGCCGCTCGGATCGCGGCCTTGGCGCGCATCAGCGGTCGACGCCTCGCCCCGCACATCTCGCACAGCGGGCTCAACCACGCGGCCACGCTGCACCTCGTCCGGGGGCTGGGTGCAGACGCCTGGTTCGAGGCCGACGCGTCGATCGACAACCCATTCCGTGACGGCGTCCTCGACGGCGGGGTGCGCGTTGTCGACGGTCTCGCCCGGACCAGTGACGCTCCCGGCCTCGGTGTGCAGGTCGACGAAGAGCGTCTGGCCGCGTTCCCCGGCCAGACCGGCTCTCCCTTCTCGTGACGTCATCGCCGACGCAAGCTCATCCTGATCGACAAGCCGGCGTAGCCCGCCGTCGAGACCGGTAGCGTCCGCGGCCAGGTCCCACCAGCGACACGCTGGCTGACCTTGGCGGGATCGACCTCCACCCGACCATCCGGCACGCTCCACGCGGTCACGTTCCGATTCGCGTGCGACAAGAGCTCCCGACCAGTCGGGGCGCGGTGACCTCGACGTCACTCCCTTCGAGGTGCAGCCGGGCGTGCCAGGCGACGAGCACGGTCGGCACCCAGTCGACCGCGAGCCGTTGACCAAGGGGGAACGGCACCGCGCCGTCGGTCGCGGCCAGCACGACGTCGCCGCGTCCACGGCCCAGCGGCGCGTCGGGCGCGACCTCGCCGGGTTGAAAGCGGGCAGGCGGCGGCGTCCGCCCCCATCTGGACCTCGCTGCGGCTACGGTGCCGTCCATGGGGACACAGGGGATGCCGCCCGGGACGCCGGCGGGCCGGGACGACGACGCACCGGTCGAGATCCATTCGCTCGCGCGGCGCCCGGAGCTGCAGGAGCGCTGCTGGGACCTGACCAAGTTGTGGCCGCCGTTCATGCTGCACGACCCGGTCGGTGACCTGTACTTCGCACGCCTCGAGGACCACGCCGCGCACGCGTTCGTCGCCCTGCACGAGGACCGGATCGTCGCCCGGGCGTTCTCCGTGCCGTTCGCCATGGGGGAGGAGCTCGGGCGCACCGAGTTGCCGGTGGCAGGCTGGGACGGGGTCATCAGCTGGGCGTGGCTCGATCACCTGGCGGGTCGTGCGCCCACCCACGTCTCCGCCCTGGAGATCACGGTCGTCCCCGACCTGCGGGGGACCGGGCTCGCGCAACGGCTGCTCGCCGCGATGAAGGACGCGGCCCGCGCCATCGGTGCGGGCGGTCTCGTCGCGCCCGTGCGTCCGAGCCGCAAGCACTTCGAGCCGCACACCCCGATGGCCGAGTACGCCGCCCGGACCGGCGACGACGGGCTGCCGTGGGACTCGTGGCTGCGGCTGCACGTCCGGGCCGGCGGACGCATCGAGGCCGTGTGTCCGCGGTCGATGACGGTCGCGGGCAGCCTCGCCGAGTGGCGCAGCTGGTCCGGGCTGCCGCTGCGGGAGTCCGGTCGGGTCGAGGTCGCCGGGGCCCTGGTGCCGGTGCACGTCGACGTGGACCAGGACCACGCCGTCTACGTCGAACCCAACGTCTGGGTCGTCCACGACCTCCGACCGCCGGGGGGTGCTGCACGCCGGCAGCGGCGGCGTCCGCTCAGGCGTTCGACGAGGTCGTCGCGCTCCGGTGTCGCTCGACGTCGTCGACCGGTGGCGTGCGGGCGGCGGTCGCGACCGGAGCCACCAGCCGGCGACGACCCCGCCGGCGAGGTTGAGGACCAGGTCGCGGGCGGTGTTGTCGTAGCCGCCGCGTCAGTCGGTCGTGGCGTCCAGGCGCAGGAACTCGGTGATGCGCAGCAGCTTCGGCGGCCTCGCGACCTCGGGGTCCAGGACGGCGAACGCCTCGTCGCGCCCGACCAGGCGGGGCGCGGTGACCTCGACGTCGCGCCCCTCGAAGCGCAGCCGGGCGTGCCCGGCGGCCAGCACGTTTCGTACCCAGTCCGACTGTGAGCCGTACACCAGGTAGACGAGGTAGCCGCCCTCGACCGCGTGCGCGCCGATCGGGGTGCGGTACGTGCGGCCGGAGTGGCGTCCGACGTGGGTGAGCACCGGCCAGGTGTCGCGCTCGATCGCCCGCGGGTTGAACAGGCGCTTGTTGATCTGCCCCCACCACCGCGGCATCGGCATGATGGTTCTCCCTGCACCGCCGCCGGGCGCGGCAGAATCCGCTTCGGCCGTGCACGTCGGCACGGTAGTTGCCGAGTTTTCGACGGGAGGCCGGTTCGATGGCCGACAAGCTCGACGTCAAGACGTCGCTCGACGTCTACCGGGCGCCACGCGACGCCTTCCGGGTCCTCGACGTGCCCGACCTGCAGTACCTGATGATCGACGGGCACGGGGACCCCAACACCTCGGCGGCGTTCGCCGACGCGGTGGCCGCGCTCTACCCGGTCGCCTACAAGCTCAAGTTCGCCAGCAAGCAACAGCTCGGCCGCGACTACGTCGTCCCGCCCTTGGAGGGCCTGTGGTGGGCCGACGACCCGGCGGCGTTCACCACGGCACGCGACACGTCGCGCTGGAGCTGGACCCTGCTGCTGCTGGTCCCCGACTGGCTGGACGCGGGCCGGGTCGCCGCCGCCGTCGAACAGGCGGGCGCGAGGAACCGGCCGGCACGGCTGGACGACGTCCGCTTCGAGGCGCTGTCGGAGGGTCGATGCGTGCAGACCCTGCACGTCGGCTCGTTCGACGACGAGGCGGACGTGCTCGCGCGGATGCACACCGAGTTCCTCCCCGAGCACGGCCTGCGGCTGCGCGGTACCCACCACGAGATCTACCTGAGCGACTTCCGCCGGACCGCACCCGACAGGCGACGCACGATCCTGCGGCAACCCGTCACCGGCTGAGCTCGCGACCGGTCACGCCGAGGAGCTGCTCGCGGCGCTCCGCGGCGGCCGTCGCCCGCCGGTGTTCGCCGCCGGACGGTCGCCGGGCGCCTCCCTAGCGTCGGGGCTGCACGGTCGGGCGAAGCCACGGGGCATCGCCCGACCGGCCGATTCCCCGCGTGGAAGGACCAGGGTGCGACGCGAGCCGGTCGTGATGGTGCTCGGCACCGGGCGCTGGAAGTGGGTCTACGAGGGGGTGATGGTCGCCCTCGCGCTCGTGGTCGTCGCGCTGCTGGCCCTGCCGAACGAGGGCTGGGTGCTGGCGGTCAACCTCGGCGTGTGGGCGGTCTTCGTCGCCGACTACGTGACCCGCCTGCTGCTGTCGACCGACCGAGGGGCGTTCGTCAAGGCCAACGTGGTCGACCTGCTGGCGATCCTGCCGGCCGACTTCTTCCGCGGCCTGCGGGTGCTGCGTCTCGCCCGGCTGCTGCGGGTCCTGCGCGCGGCCAGCACCGTCGGGCGGGTGCTGCGTGACGTGCGCGGCATCACCAACACCAACGGGCTCGGCTGGGTGCTGATCGTGTCGCTGTGCTCGGTGCTGTTCGGCGCGCTGGTCGTGTGGGTCGTCGAGCCCGGCATCGAGGAGTTCACCGACGCCGCCTGGTGGGCGATCGTCACCGCCACCACCGTCGGCTACGGCGACCTCGCGCCACAGAACCCGGTCGCCCGCATCGTCGCGGTGGCGCTGATGCTGGTCGGCATCGGCACGATCGGGATGCTGACCGGGTCCATCGCCACCTACTTCATCGGCGACGAACGGGACACCGACCCCGACGTCGAGCACATCCGCGACCGCCTGGGGGAGTGGGGTGAGCTGTCGCACGGGGAGCGCCGGCGTCTGGTCGCGCTGCTCGCCGCCGTCGTCGACGACACCGACCCGGGTGCAGGCGCCGACCGACGCGCCGCGGAGAGCTGAGGCACACCCAGCTCACACGGCGAGCAGCAGGACCGTGTAGGCGGTGGCACCGAGGGCGAACGGGGTCCAGCGGGCCCGGCGGTCGGCGGGCAGCTCCTCCTTGAGCACGTTCATGATGATCCCGCCACCGAGGAAGGCGATCAGCAGGCCGAGGGTCGCCTCGGCGATGGTCGTGGCCATGCCGACCGCCCACCCGACCAGCACACCGGCGGCGACGACCCACCGTCCGCGGCCGTCGTAGAGCGCGGCATGGTGCTCGCGCAGGCCGTGGTCGTTGACGAGGAAGTGCACACCCATCGCGAACGCGAAAGTCGCCAGCGTGGTCGCCGACACCTGCGCCCGCTCGACCAGCAGGTAGCCGATGACGGCGTTGTAGACCGCATAGCTGCCGACGTGACCCCAGCCGACCACCGACGGTGCGGGGGGCGCGTCACCGCGGGCGTCGCCCTGCGACGCCGTCGAGCGTTCGGCCCGCGACCGCCGCGCAGACAGCTCCAGTCCGTAGACGGCCGCCAGTCCGGCCAGCGCCACGATCCAGGCGTGGCTGGCGAGGTAGGGGACCTGCTGGACCGTGGAGGTCTCCACCAGGTGGTCCTGCACGTGCGCGAGCTCGGGCAGCAGGTGCACGAAGACGTAGGCGGCCGAGACCCCCGAGCCGGCCGACAGCAGCCAGCTGCGCGGGACGACGTGCAGGCCGCGGACCCGTCCGGCCAGCGCGTGCAGCACCGCGAGCACCACGGCGGCGGCCGCTGAGGCTGCAGCCATCCCGTCCTCGCTGGTCGCCGGTGCACGTCAGCGCAGTCTGCCATCCGTGCGACGTCCGACCGTGAACGGCGCCCGCGGACACCCGCCGGGCCGACGCCTGCGCGGGCGGGCCGACGCCTGCGCGGGGCGACGACGCGCGTCGCGTCGCCGCCCCGCCCCCCCACGGCGGACTAGAGCCCGAACGCGTCGAACTTCACCGCGACAGGATCGGCGGCATCGAGGTCGACGTACCAGCTGGTGACCGTGCCCGTGCCGGTGTCGAGCGCCTGGAACACCACGTAGCGGTTGTCGGCGATGAACGGCAGCGCGACCCCGTCGTCGTTGCGCAGCGGCGCGATCGTGGGCACCACCGGGTCGAGGCCGCCCGGGTTGCCCTGTGCGAGGTAGTTGGCCGGGTTCCACGGCGCCGGGGGGACCGGGCGCGAACGGCCCGACAGCGGGTGGTAGGCGCCGTAGCTGTTGCCGGTGTTCGACGCCTCGAGGTAGTTGACGCCGTTGGGGGACGTGAACCGGTTCCACAGGTGGCTGTGGCCGTTGTGCACCAGGTCGACGCCGGCCTGCTCGAGCAGCGGTTGCACGTCACGCAGCAGGACGTTGTCCTCGGCCGGGTACTCGTAGCGGATGCCGACGACCTCGCCCGCCTCGTCGACCTCCTCGATCGCCACCGGGTGGGCGAAGGGGGCCATGACGTTGTCGCCGAGCCCTTGCGGGCCCTCATGGAGGATCACCACCTGGTAGCGGGCGCGGCGGAACTCCGGCGAAGCGAGCTCCTCGGCCAGCCACGCGTACTGCTCGGACCCGACGGCGAGGTCCTCGAACACGAACTCGCCGTAGCCGCGGGCGAGCGGGTCGTCGAGGTCGGCCCGAGCCTCCTGGTAGCGGCTGGTCGAGGTCCGGGCGGCCGGGTCGGGCTGCGCGGTGGTGTTGCGCCAGATCCGGGTCGAGTACAGCGACACGAGGCGGACGTCGCCGACCGTGGTCGCGTAGTAGCGCTCGCCACCGGACGACGAGGTCGGCAGCGAGAAGATCTCCTCGTAGGTGGTGGTCGAGAACGAGTTGTCCTCGATCCAGGCCGCCTCGGTCGCCGGGTCGCCGGTGGGGTTGACCTGCGCGGCGACCTGTTCGTAGACGGCCTCGGCGACCTCGCGGGGCACGGGGTTGTTGTACGAGGCGTTGAGCGAGGTGTGGCCGTCCCGGCGTCCCTGCACCTCGTGGTTGCCGATGGCGGGGAAGATCGGGGCGTTCTGGAGGATCTTCGCACCGCGGTAGACCCGGCCGTCGCGCGCCACGCGTCCGCCGTTGCCCTGGAGCACCGGGAAGAACGCCGAGCCGCGCTGGTCGTCGAACCACTCCGAGGCGCGGTCGGGGATGTTGACCAGGTCACCGGGGAAGAACACCGCGTCGATGCTCCCGAGCTCCTCGGTGACGGTGCGGGCGGCGAGCTCCATGTTCGCCGCCGTGTTGACCATCGCCTGGTGGTCGGACGTGAGCAGGATCACCGCGGGACGGCCCGGCTTGAGGGCCCCGCGCAGCCCGAACGTGTCGGAGGCGGCGAACGCGTCGCCGTCGAAGCTCACCACCCGGTACGGCTGGCGGTCGCCGTTGCGGGGGATGTTGGTGACCGTCGCCGCGTGACGGAACACCGGCCGCGGGGCGACACCGGTGGCGGGCTTGCGATCGGCGGGCAGCTGCGAGTCGGCGTCCTCGGCGACACGGGACAGTTGCGTCGTCTCGGCCTCGAACACGCGGATGCGCTGGTCGCGACCACGGGCGACCGCCCGGCGCAGCTGTGTCTCCGACAGCTCGTCGACGCCGTCGCCGGTCAGCACGTAGTGCGATCCGCCGGCGAACTCGGTGAACCAGGCCACCTCGACCGCGTTCTTGTCGGGCTGCTGGAGGAACGGGTCGGTGAGCAGCTCGAGCGAACCGGCCAGGCCGGTCACCGCCGGCGCGCGCCGCGGCGCGGACGCGGCCGGGTCGGCGGCTCCGACCGTGGCGAGGCTGCCGGCAAGCAGGGTCGCGACGAGGGCGGCGTGCCGCCGTCGCCGCAGCGGGAGGGATCGTCGGGTCATGGGAGGGAACTCCGCGTCGGTGGACGTCGTCGCCCGACGCTACGAACCGGTGCTGACGGCCGATCGCCCCGTCAGTGATGGCGAGGTGAACGGCCGGCGAACGTCCCTGCGGATTCGCGCGAAGCGACACCCGGCGAGGTCCGGAGCACCGAACCGGCCGCGCGACACACGAGTGTGCCCCGGCGGTTCGGCCGGGGCGCACTCGGAGCCCCAGGTGCCGCGCGCCGTTCGTGGGGCGAGGTCGCGGCCGTGAGGGTCAGTCCAGCGCGGCGCTCAGGGACTCGATCAGGTCCGGCATGCCCCAGTACACGCTCAGGGCGGTCGGCGGCGAGACCGACGAGACGTACTCGTTGCCCACGACCTGCGCCACGTTGCCCTCGGCGACGGCCGGGATGGCCTGCACGTCGGCCTTGGTCAGGAAGGCGTCGGCCTCGTCCGGCGTCGAGTGGTAGCTGACCACCACGTCGGACTCGAGTCGGTCGAGCTGCTCGTAGCTGAGGTCGTAGTAGAAGTTCGTCTCGGTCGTGTCGGTGTCGAGCTCGTCGACGGCCGGGGCGATCTCGAAGCCGAGCTCGGTCAGCATCGCCGCCCGCGGGTCCAGCGAGGTGTACACCGACATCTGCCCGTCACCGTCCCAGACGTTGGCGACGGTCTGGCCGGCGAACTCCGGGTGCGCCTCGGCCTGCTCGGAGAAGAAGGCGTCGATGTCGGCGAGGACCTGCTGGCCGGCCTCCTCGCGACCGAGGGCCCGGGCGGTGATGTCGATGACGTCGCGCCACGGCGTGGCCCACGGGCCCTCGGGATAGGCGACGGTCGGGGCGATCTCGCTGAGCAGCTCGTACTGCTCCTCGGTGATGCCCGAGTAGGCCGCCACGATCAGGTCGGGCTCCTGCGCGATGATCTCCTCGTAGGGCGGCGCGGTGAAGTCGTCGGTCAGCAGCGTCGGCGACTCCTCGCCGGCGTCCTCGACGGCCTCCTCGATCCAGGGCAGCTGGCCACCCTCGCCGACGGTCCACACCTGCTCGGTCATCGCGACCGGGTAGACGCCGACGGCGATGGCGGCCTCGGTCGAGCCCCAGCCCCAGGTGACGACCCGCGCGGGTTCCTCGGTGATCTCGGTGCTGCCGAAGGCGTGCTCGATCTCGACCGGGAAGGACGCCGCGGCGTCGTCGCCCGCGGCGTCACCGGCGTCGGCGCCGTCCGCATCGGTGGCGGCACCGTCGTCGTGAGCGGTCGGGTCGCCGGCCTCGTCGTCGCCGTCGGCGGGGTTCGCGGCGGGGTCGGTGTCCCCGGTCGTCGCGTCGTCCGCCCCGTCGGTGCCGCAGGCGGTCAGGGCGAGAGCGGCGGTCACCAGGACCGCGGCCAGCCGGGTGGAACGGGGGGCACGCACAGGAGGTCTCCTCTCGAGCCCGGCGGCTCGACGACGGGGCAGGAGGCGAGGCGTCGGTCGGCGCCGGGCCGCTTAAGTTAGCCTCACCTGCTTCGGCAGGCCAACCCGGCGATGCGCCCCGACGCACGTGCGTCCTGCCCCGGCCCGGGTCGGATCAGGACGCACGCACGGATGGCGCGCCGACGCACGTGCGTCCCACACCGGCCCGGGTCGGATCAGGACGCACGGATTGCGCGGTGCCCGGGGTGGGCCGCCCGGCTGCCGACAGCGGGTCAGCAACGGTGGCCGGTCTCGACACCGAGGTCGGCGTCGGCCGCGTGGTAGCGGCCGATCGGGACGATCAGCGGCGAACCCGACACCGGGTCGGCGACGACCCGCGACGCGAGACCGAAGGCGTCCGCGACGATGTCCTCGGTCACGACCTCGGCGGGCGCCCCCTCGACCACGATCCGACCCCGCTGCATGACCACGAGGTGGTCGGCATAGCGGGCCGCGAGGTTGAGCTCGTGCAGCACCAGGACCACGGTCGTGCCGTGCACGCGGTTGCGTTCGGTGAGCAGGTCGAGCAGCTCGAGCTGATGGGTGACGTCGAGGAACGTCGTCGGCTCGTCGAGCAGGATGATGTCGGTCTGCTGGGCGAGCACCATCGCGATCCAGACCCGCTGGCCCTGCCCACCCGAGAGCTCCTCGATGCGGCGGTCGGCGAGGTCCGCCACCCCGGTGGCGGCCATCGCCTCGGCGACGACACGGTCGTCGTCGCTGCGGTGCCGGCCGAACCAGCCCTGGTGGGGGTAGCGGCCGCGGGCGACCAGGTCGGCGACCCGCACGCCGTCGGGCGCCTCCGACCGCTGCGGCAGCACCCCGACGATGCGGGCGACCTCCCGGCTGGGCAGGCGCGCGATGTCCCGTCCGTCGAGCGTGACCCGGCCGCCGGCGAGCGGCAGCAGGCGCGCCAGGCCGCGGAGCAGCGTCGACTTGCCGCAGGCGTTGGGGCCGACGATGGCGGTGATCCGCCCGTCGGGGATCGTCAGGTCGAGACCGTCGATCACGAGATGGTCGCCGTAGCCGATGCGCACCTGTTCGGCGCTCAGGGCGTGCCCGGTCGTACGCGCGTCGGTGTCCGGTGCCCTCACCGGCTCGTTCCTCGTCCGGTTCTCGCCAACAGCCAGATCAGGTACGGCGCGCCGATGATCCCGGTCACGATCCCGACCGGCGCGGCGAGCTGGAACGGCAGCGCGTGCTGCCCGATCACGTCGCCGCCCAGCATCAGCGACGCCCCGACCAGTCCGCTGGTGGCCAGGGCGGGGCCGCCGTCGTCGAGCAGCCCGCGGGCGATCGCGGGGGCCACCAGCGCGACGAAGGGCACCGGTCCGGCCACCGACGCAGCGGCCGCGACCAGCGCGGTGCCGAGCAGCAGCGCACTCGCGCGGGAACGGTCGGCCGCGACGCCGAGCCCCCGGGCATGGTCGTCACCCAGCGCGAGGATGCGCTGCCGGGCGTGCTGGCGCAGGGCCAGCGGCAGCAGCACGGCGACGCTGGCCAGCAGCAGCGTCAAGCGCGGACCGCGGACGTCGCCGACGCTGCCGACGGTCCACAGCAGCGCGCCGGCGGCGTCGCGGACCTCGGCCCGCGTGAGCAGCCAGCTGATCAGCGAGGTCGCGAGGTAGGCGAAGCCGATGCCGACCAGCACGAAACGGATGCCGTGCAGTCCCTGGCGCCAGGCGAACAGCCAGATGGCCAGCGCGGTCGCGAGCGCGCCGACGCCGGCGAACCCGGCCACCGCGGCCCCGGTCAGTCCCAACCCGAGCAGGGCACACACGGCGCCCAGGCTCGCGCCGGCTGAGATCCCGAGGATGTCCGGGCTCGCGAGCGGGTTGCGCAACGTCGACTGGAACAGCGCGCCCGCGGTCCCCAGTGCCGCGCCGGCCGCGACGGCGGCCAGCACCCGCGGCAGCCGCAGGCGCCGCATCACGAACACCTCGCTGCTCTCGCCGGCGCCGGTGAGTGCCAGCAGCACCTGGCGTGGCGTCAGCCCCGCGGCGCCCAGGGTGAGGGCGAGCATCGCCAGCACGAGCAGCAGCGCGACGCCGCAGCCGAGCACGGTCGCCGAGCGGCGGGTCCGCCGCCGCCGGAGGTCGGCCGGTGCGCGACCGGCCGTGGCGGCGGGGGTGGCCTCGGTGGTCAGGCTCACAGCTGCGCCACCTTGCGTCCCCGCGCGACGGCGACCAGCACCGGGGCGCCGAGGAAGGCGGTGACGATGCCGGCCTCGAGCTCCCCCGGACGGGCGACCAGACGGCCGATGACGTCGGCGACGAGCAGCAGGGTCGCGCCGAGGACGGCCGCGACCGGCAGGATCCGTCGGTAGTCGGAGCCGGCCAGGCGGCGGGCGGCGTGCGGCACGACCAGCCCGACCAGGGCGATCGGTCCGACCAGGCTCGTCGCGGCCCCGGCCAGCAGCGTGATGCCCAACCCGGCGAGCGCACGGGTGGTCCCGACGCGCTGGCCGAGGCCCCGGGCGACGTCGTCGCCCAGCGCCAGCAGGTTGAGGCGGTGGGCGCAGACGACGGCCAGCACCGCACCGGTCGCCACGTACGGCCACAGGTCCCCGGCCAGGTCGAGGTCCCGCCCGGTGAGCGAGCCGACCGCCCAGAAGCGGTACTCGTCGAAGGCCTGCCGGCTGCGCATCAGCACCATCGTGATGACCGGGGTCAGCAGCGCGGTCAGGGCGGCACCCCCGAGGGCCAGCCGGACAGGATCCCCCCGCCCGATGGCGGCCACGGCCAGGGCCGCCAGGGCCGCCCCGGCGAACGCGAACCAGACGAAGCTCGTCGGGCTGGTCACCCCGAGCAGCCAGATCGCCAGCACCACCGCCAGCGACGCCCCGGCGTTGATGCCGAGCAGTCCGGGATCGGCGATCGGGTTGCGCGTCACCCCCTGGATGAGCGTGCCGGCCAGACCCAGGGCGACGCCGGCGAGCGCGCCGACGAGCGTGCGCGGGACCCGCAGGTCCAGCACGACCCGGTGGTCGCCGCTGGTCGCGACCGGGTCGGTGAAGGCGCGCCACACCTCGATCGGCGGGGTGCCGCGCACGCCCAGGAGCAGGCTGGCCACCGCAGCCAGGACGAACAGGCCGAGGCAGACGGCGACCACGGCGACGCCCGGGCGCCGACGCGGCGGCGCCTCCGTCACGGGCGCGGGAGGCGCCAGAGCCGAGGTGAGCATTACCTAAGTATCGCAGCGCACCGCCGAAGCACCAACCGGGCACCACCAGCCGGGCGCGACGTCACGGATGGCGGGTCACCAGGGGCAGCTCACCAGAGGCAGCTCACCAGAGGCAGGTCACCAGGGGCGGGTCGCCTGGAGGACCGCCTCGGTCAGCGCCTCGGTACGCAGGTGCGTGACCTGCTGGTACTCCGGATCGGCGACCATGCGGCTGAAGGACTGCCGGTCGGGATAGCGCACGAGCACGACCGCGTCCCAGGCCTGGCCGTCCTCGGCGACCAGCGGACTCGACCCGCTGCCGGCGTAGAGGACCTCGCCGCCGTAGCGGGGCAGGAACGTCTCCGAGAGGTGGCGTGCGTACTCGGCGTAGCGGGCCCGCCCGCCGTCGGGTGCGAAGCGCAGCAGGTTGAGCATCACCACCGGCTCGCCGTCGTCCTCGGCCAACAGCTGCTTCAGCTGCGCCCCGGTCGGATCGATCGCCACCCGCTGCCCTTCCGCTCGCCGTCGGTGCGCGACGCTAGTCGTCGCGCGTCGGGCCGTGGCGGCGTCGTCCGGGTCGCGGCGCGGGCCGACGGGGGACCATCGGTTCCTCGCGCCGGCCGGACGCGAGGCGTCGCGGACCGGTGCTACCGACACGCGACGAGCGGCCGCCCTGAGGACGGCCGCTCGCCTGGTGATGCGTCGGTGCTGGTGGTGCGTCGGTGCTGGTGGTGCGTCGGTGCTGGTGGTGCGTCGGGTCAGCGGTGCAGGTCGAACCGGTCCGCGTTCATGACCTTGACCCAGCCCTGGACGAAGCGGTCGAGCATGCGCTCCTCGCCACCGTCGGCCGCGTACTCCTCGGCGATGGCCCGCAGCACCGAGTTGGAGCCGAAGATCAGGTCCACGCGCGTGGCGGTCCAGCGGGTCTCCCCGGTCGTGCGGCTCTTGCCCTCGAACCGGTCCTCGCCCTCGCCGATCGGCTCCCAGACGGTGTCCATGCCGACCAGGTTGAGGAAGAAGTCGTTGGTCAACTGACCGAGACGGTCGGTCAGGTAGCCGTCGGTGTTGTCGTCACCGGCGTTGACGCCGATGCCGCGGAAGCCACCGACCAGCGCCGCCATCTCGGGTGCGCTGAGGTTGAGCATGAACGCCCGGTCGATCAGGAAGTGCTCGGCCGGGAGGCCACGCGGCGTCTTCAGCAGGTAATTGCGGAACCCGTCGTGCTTGGGCTCGAGCCACCCGAAGGTGTCGACCTCGGTCTGCTCCTGGGTCGCGTCGGTGCGGCCCGGGGTGAACGGGACGGTGATGTCGTGCCCGGCCGCCTCGGCCGCCATCTCGATCCCGACGCTGCCGGCGAGGACGATGAGGTCCGCGAGCGAGATGTTCGCGTCCGAGGCGTCCTTGATCTGCTCGAGCTGGTCGATCACGCCCGCGACGCCGGAGCGCAGGTTGACGTCCCAGCTGGCCTGCGGCTCGAGCCGGATGCGTGCACCGTTGGCGCCACCGCGGTGGTCGGTCTGGCGGTAGGTGCAGGCCGACGCCCAGGCGGTGCCGACCAGCTGCGCGGCGCTCAGGCCGGAGTCGGCGATCTGCTGCTTGAGCGTGGCGATCTCGTCCTCGGAGACCAGCGGTCCCTCGTGTGCGGGGACCGGGTCCTGCCAGACCAGCTCCTCGTCCGGGATCTGGGGGCCGAGGTAGCGGGCGCTCGGGCCCATGTCCCGGTGCAGCAGCTTGTACCAGGCGCGGGCGAACTCGTCGGCGAGCACGTCGGGGTTCTCGTAGAACTCCTTGCAGATCCCGAGGTAGGTCTCGTCGGCCATCATCGCCATGTCGGCGGTCGACATCACCGGCTTGTTCTTGCGGCCCTCGACGTGCGCGTCGGGGACGAGGTACTTCTCGTCGGGGTCGACCGGCTCCCACTGCTTGGCGCCGGCGGGCGACTCGGTGAGCTCCCACTGGTTGTTGAACAGCGTGTCGAGGTAGGAGTTGTCCCACTGCGTCGGCGTCGGGGTCCAGGCGCCCTCGAGGCCGGAGGTGATGGTGTACTCACCCAGGCCGGTCTCGTGGGTGTTGGCCCAGCCGAAGCCCTGCTCGTGGATCTTGGACTCCTCGGGCAGGCCGCCGACGGCCTCCTTCGGACCGTTGCCGTGCATCTTGCCGAAGGTGTGACCGCCGACCGTCAGGGCGGCCGTCTCGCGGTCGTTCATCCCCATGCGGCCGAAGGTCTCGCGGATGTCCTGCGCGGACTTCAGCGCGTCGGGCACACCGTTGGGGCCCTCGGGGTTGACGTAGATCAGGCCCATCTGGACCGCGGCGAGCGGATTGTCCAGGACGCGGCTGCCGTCCTCCCAGTCACCGGTGTAGCGCTCGTCCTCGGTCGCCAGCCACTCGGTCTCCGGGCCCCAGTAGACGTCGTCCTCGGGCGCCCAGATGTCGGAGCGGCCGAACCCGAAGCCGAAGGTCTTGAAGCCCATGGTCTCGAGCGCCCGGTTGCCGGCGAAGACCAGCAGGTCGGCCCAGGAGATCTTCTCGCCGTACTTCTGCTTGATCGGCCACAGCAGCCGGCGGGCCTTGTCGAGGTTGCCGTTGTCGGGCCAGCTGTTGAGCGGTGCGAAGCGCTGGGCGCCGGTGCCGCCACCGCCGCGGCCGTCGATCGCCCGGTAGGTGCCGGCCGCGTGCCACGACATGCGGATAAAGAACGGACCGTAGTGACCCCAGTCGGCGGGCCACCAGTCCTGCGAGTCGGTCATCAGCGCGTCGACGTCGGCGGTCAGCGCCTCGACGTCGAGCTGCGAGAACGCGTCGGCGTACCGGAAGTTCTCGCCGAGCGGGTTCGCGTCGGGGTGCTTCTGGTGCAGGATGTTGAGGCTGAGCTGGTCGGGCCACCAGTGCTCGTTGCCCTGCAGGCTGGGCGTCGTCCGCGCGGCCCACTCGGGGCGCGTGGTGGATTGGTCGGACACGATGTCCTCCTCGAAGGGTGCTGGTCTCGTCTCGCCCGGCCTGGGGCGATGCGGCCCCTGTCGAGCCGGCCGGGCCGCGTCCCGTGCGATGTCGGCAAGCTAGAACAGTTCCAAGCCTGGGAGCAACCGGTAGTTCGAGCGACGGCGGTGCTGGCACGGGCTCTGGTAGCGTTCGGCCGATCTCTCCCCGTCGACCGGACCGAGGACCTGCCGTGCAACCGCTGGTGGAGCGCCTGCGCGACCGCCGCTGGCGTCTGACCGCGCAGCGGCGCGTCATCGCCGAGGTGCTGGCCGGCGAGCACGTCCACCTGGCGGCCGACGAGGTGTTCGACCGCGCCCGCGCGATCCTGCCCGAGGTCAGCCTCGCCACCGTCTACAACACGCTGCACGAGCTGGTGGACATGGGCGAGCTCCTCGAGGTCGCCCACGTCGACGGTCGCAAGCGCTACGACCCCAACGTCGAGCACCCGCACCACCATCTGCTGTGCGTGGACTGCGGACGGATGCTCGACGTCCACGTCGACGACCCCCGGCTGCCCGACGGCGAGCAGCACGGCTTCGAACTGCTCGGGGTGGACGTCACCTTCCGGGCGCGCTGCCCCGACTGCGTCGGCCGCGTCGCCGTGGCAGCACTCGACCGCGTCTGACCCCCGACGGGGCCGCCGCGGCCGTCAGCGGAACGTGCGCGCCGCGTCCTCGACCTGTCGTCGGTGGCGGTCCCACCAGGCGTCGTCGCCGTCGGGCAGGTTCTCCGCGCCGGCGCGGAGCCCGGCGGCACCGTCGATCAACTCGCGCACCAGGTCGGCGTGGCCGGCGTGCCGGTGGGTCTCGGTCACCACGTGCACGAGGATGCGGTGCAGCGTCACCTCCTCGCCGCCGGGCGCCCACCACGGGACCCGCCCGGTGGTGTCCAGCGGCAGGTCCGCGATCGTCGCGTCCGCGTGCGCCCACACCCGCCGGTACAGGCCCAGCACGTCGTCGCGGGACTCCTCGACCGTGGCCCACAGGTCGGCGTTGGGTGGCGCGTCCATCGCCATCCAGGGCAGCTCCTGCGGGAACGGCCGGTCGAAGACCAGGCCGAGGTAGCCCGCCTCGACGCCGGCCAGGTGCTTGACCAGACCCAACAGGTTCGTCCCCGTGGGCACCAGCGGGCGGCGCACGTCGTACTCCGACAGCCCGTCGAGCTTCCACAGCAGCGTGTCGCGGGCGACCTGCAGGTAGCGCTGCAGGGTCTGCTTGGCGTCGTCCGGCACCACGGGCGTCCTCCGTCTCGCTGGGCCGGCACAACCTAGGTGGCGGCCGTGACCCCGGCCGCACGCCCGTGACGACGTCCGCCGTTCACCGGCCGATGCGTCCCCGGGTCCGTAGCAGCAGACAGCCGGCGGCAGCCAGCACGCCACCGATGGCGAAGAAGCCCCAGTTGTAGACCCCGGGGTTCGCCACGCCCTGGCGGATGTCGTGCACGTCGAGCAGCAGGTGGAACACCAGCTGGTCGACCGCGTGGAAGGCGCCCCAGCCGAGCAGCGACAGGCCGGCCAGCGCCGCCAGGTTCCCGGTCGCCCGATCCTGCCGCTCCCAGCCGCGGTGGAGCAGCAGGACACCCACGACGAGCACGATCGTGGTGGCGAGGTGGAAGACGCCGTCCCAGAACAGGTTCTGCTCGAGCGCCGCCTGGCTCTCGCGCGGGACGCGGCTGCTGACGAGGTTGTGCCACTGCAGCACCTGGTGGAGCACGATGCCGTCGGCGAGCCCACCCAACCCGAAGCCGAACGTCAACGCACCCGCGACGAAGACCCGCCCGTCGGCGGTGTCGGTGGTGGTCGGCTCGGCGGCCATCCGCAGGCCCTTCCGAAGCGTGTTCCCGGTCGCCGTGCGACTCCCACCCTAGGGCCGGCGTCGTGTCCGGCGGTTCGCGGCGGCGGGCCGGACGGACGAGGCGTGTCCGCGTCGGTCGGCCGGGTCCGCCGCGGCCGGCTCCCACGTAGCCTCCCGGTCGGGACGAGGGCGGAGGACCGCGTGGGAGACGAGGCGCGCGAACGCGCCGACCGCAAGGTCGACGAGGCACGTGACGTCTACGACCGGCACGGCCGGGTCTTCCACGTGATGTGGATCGCGGTCGGTGCCGTCGTGGTGCTCGGCGGGCTGGCGATGATCGTGTTCCCGGGCCCGTCCACCGTGGTCGTCCCGCTCGGTATGGCCATGCTCGCGGTCGTGTTCGGCTGGGCGCGCCGGGCATTGCTCGAGGGGGTCGACGTCGGCGACGACGTGCTGCAGCGCTACCGCCGTGCCCCGACGTCGGTGAAGGTCCTCACCTGGGCGGTGTCCGCCAGCGTGGCGGGCGCGCTGATCGCGTGGACCCTGCTCTAGTCCTGTGTCCCGTCGGTGACCTCCACCGCGAGGTCCGCGAAGTTCATCGGTCCGTCGATGGTGCCCCAGGCGATCTCGGCAGCGTCGCGTCCGGTCGCGATCCGCGCCAGCGTCGAGGTCGACGCGAGCCCGGTCGCGTCCAACAGTCGCCAGCCGGTGCCGTCGTGGGCCTCGACCACCGCATGGAAGTCGGGCGGTTCGAGGTCGAGCGCGTACACGGCGACGAGGCGTGCGGGCACGTTGAGCGCCCGCAGCAGCGTGGCGGTCAGGTGGGCGAGGTCCCGGCACACCCCGGCTCGGCGCAGCATCGTCTCGTCGGCGGCGGTGTGCACGTCGCTGGACCCCGGGACGTAGGCCACCTCCCGCTCGACCCACGCCCGGACGTCCTCGAGCAGCGTCCCGGTGTGCGGGCCGCCGCCGAACAGGGCGACGGCCATCGGTCGCAGCACGTCGCTGGGGCAGTAGCGGCTGGGCAGGGTCCAGGTCTGCAGGTCGAGGTCGAGTCCGGCCAGGCCCGGGAGCGGCGCGTCGCCGACGGTATCGGCCGGCGCGACGTCCACGTCGGCGCGGTAGTGCAGGCGGACCGTGCCGGCCTGCGCGTGCAGGCGCAGTGGCCGGGACCCGTCGGGGCGGGTCCCGGGGTCCTCGACCTCGGCGCCCTCGACCTCGAGGTGCTCGGCGACGTGGGTCTGTCCGGCGGCGTCGGCGACCTGCAGGAGCACGAGGCCGGCGGCCGCCGCCGTGGCGTTCCAGGACGCACGCACGTCGATGGCGAGTCGTTGCACGAGCACCTCACGTCGGTTGCACGCGAGCGGTCGCTCGCTGGGGTGGAGCACCCGACGGTAGCCCGGTGCCGCGCCGGTGGGGGTTCCGGCGCCGGGGCACCCGCCGCCGGCGACGCTGCCCAGTGGACCGCCCGACACGGTCCCGACGAGCGGGACACGGCGAGGGGGCGGTCTGCGCGCCGCCCCCTCGTCGCCCCCTCGCCGTCGGACCTCGACGTCCTACTGGTCCCAGCCGTAGGTCGGCAGCTCGTAGAAGTCGTCACCGTCCATCTGCTCGATGGAGCCGTCGGCCATCCGCTCGACGATGCCGACCAGGCCCGCCTCGACGACGGCGGTCAACATGCCCTTCTGCTTCTGTCCCCAGGCCTGCTGCTGGCCGCGGACCTCGAACAGCACGGTCGAGGTGCCGTTGAGGGCGAACGACGAGCGCGCCTGCCCTGGCAGGTCACGCCACTCGGGGTGCAGGTAGCGGGTCACGCCGCCGAAGAACGGCGAGCTCTGCCCGTTGCCATTGCCCGCCTTGTCGAACATGCCCTCGGCCGCGGCCAGGGCGTAGCGGCGCGAGCGCTCCTGGTCGAGTGCCGGCCAGGCGTCGTACTTGTCGCTGTCGTCAGGGCCGAGCGGTGGGTAGTCGAGCGCGACCGAGACGTACTGACCGTCCCCGTCGACCTGGTTGCACGGACCCATGTGGTGCAGGTCGACGTAGGCCTCGACGTGCCCGAACTCGTCGCGCAGCTCGACGTAGAGGTCGCGCAGCGCGCGGGCCTCGTTGGTCAGGTAGAAGCCCGGTTCGAGGTTGCCGCCCGGCAGGTCCTCGGCCCGTGGCTCGTAGTCGAGGTCCGGGTTGAAGTCGCGGTTGACGTCGAAGCCGCCGATGCGGGCGTTGTAGTTCCACGCCGGCGCAGCGCCCTCGAGCTGGGGGAACTGCTCCACGACGTCGGCCCACGGGAAGACGTTCTGGCGCTGGTTGCGCTCGGCCCCGTCGACGTTGAACTTCGGGATCGCGACGAGCGTCACGTCCTCGAGCCACGCCTGCACCTGCGGGTTGCCGCTGCTGCCCAGCGTCTTGAGCAGGCTGAGCAGCGCCTCCGGCCCGGTCTTCTCGTTGCCGTGGATCTCGGCCGTCACGAGCAGGACCTGGTCGCCCGAGCCGACGCGGGCCGCGTAGATCTCGTGGCCCAGCTGGGTCTGCCCGATGGAGCTCACTTCGACCCGACCACGGCTGGTCCGCTCGATCCGGTCGAGTTCCTTCTCGAGCTGGGCGTAGTCCGTCCACCCCGACGTGGAGGGTGTGGTGGGCAGGTTGCGGCAGTCGGCCTCGGCGCTCTGCGCACCGGCGGCGGGTGCGAAGACCGACATCCCCAGCAGGGCGGCCAGCCCGAGGGTCAAGAATCGTCTCATCAGTGGCGTCTCTCTCGCGTGTGGGTGCTCCGGCTGCCCGGAGCGGCGCGTCGGACGCTAGAGAACTAGTCCGTTGGGGACAGTCTGACGTGCCAGGACCGCACAGGGGACCGGGAGGCGACCCGGTAGCGACGGCCCGGGCGACCCGACCGGTGGGTCGCCGCTCCCGGCCCGGCCGTCCGTCGCCGGCCCTACGAGGAGCCGGGAACTGGCATGCTGGAGCGTCGGCGGCCGCGCCCGCGGTGCCCAGGACGACG
This sequence comes from Egicoccus halophilus, assembly GCF_004300825.1. NCBI lineage: Bacteria > Bacillati > Actinomycetota > Nitriliruptoria > Egicoccales > Egicoccaceae > Egicoccus > Egicoccus halophilus. Next base: position 3,040,166 of record NZ_CP036250.1, on the reverse strand, counting down.
AAGGCCGGCTGCTTTGCAGATGACGCTCGGCGTGGACGCCTTCCTGCTCCTCGCCGCCGTGCTGACCTTGTCGGCCGTCGTCGTCTCCGCCCTCACCACCCGCTTCTCGCGCCGCCTGCGGGTACCTGGGGCGCTGCTGTTCCTCGGGCTCGGGATGCTGGTCGGCGACGACGGGCTCGACCTCGTCAGCCTCGCCGACGCCGAACTGGTACAGAACGCCGGCGTGGTGGCCCTGCTGTTCATCCTGCTCGAGGGCGGTCTGACCACCAAGCCGACCGACCTGCGGTTGGCGGCGGTCCCCGGCCTGCTGCTCGCCACCGTCGGGGTCGCGGCCACCGCCGGGATCACGGCCCTGGGCGTGTGGTTGCTGCTCGACGTCGAGGTCGTCACCGCGGCGCTGGTGGGCGCGGTCGTCGGCTCGACCGACGCCGCCGCGGTGTTCTCGATGATGCGCACCACGCCCCTGCCGAGGCGGGTGTCGGCGCTGCTGCGGGTCGAGTCGGGATCCAACGACCCGATCGCCGTGATGCTGACCGTCGGACTGCTGGCCACGGTCGACGGTGGTGCCTCGCCCGGGACCTGGGCCGCGTTCGCGGGCATGCAGCTGCTGGGTGGTGCGGTGGTGGGTGTGGGCGTCGGAGGGCTGGCCGTGGTGCTGCTCCGTCGGTTGCCACTGGGCATCGACGGTCTGTACCCGATCGCGGTGGTCGCGCTGGGCGTGCTGGCCTACGGGTCGGCCGTGCGGCTCGGTGCCTCGGGGTTCGTCGCGGTCTATCTGACCGGTGTGCTGGTCGGCGCCTACGTGCCCCGCCACCGGCGCACGATCCTCGGGTTCCACGAGGCGCTCGCCAACGCCGCCGAGATCGGGTTGTTCCTGGTCCTCGGGCTATTGGTGTTCCCGGCCCGGCTCCCGGCGGTCGCCCTGGGGGCGTTGGGGGTCGCCGCGGTGCTGACGTTGGTGGCCCGTCCGGCGGCGGTGTGGTTGTGCACCCTCGGGCAGGGGTACGACTGGCGCGAACGGACCCTGCTGAGCGCGGGTGGGCTCAAAGGGGCGGTGCCCATCGTCCTGGCCACCTTTCCGTTGACGGCCGGCATCGACGACGCCCTGCTCGTCTTCGACGTGGTGTTCTTCGTGGTGCTCTCGTCGGTACTCGTGCAGGGCCTCGCGCTGCTGCCGATCGTTCGGCGCCTCGGTTTCGAGCAGTCGACGCCGGCGTGGGCGCCCGTGGCCCAGGCCCTGCCGCTGGAGGGCATCGAGGTCGACCTCGTCGAGGTGCACGTCACCGAGGACCTGTTCCTGGCCGGCCGACGCCTGGCCGAGGTCGGTGTTCCCGGCGGGACGATCGTCACGGCGGTCATCCGGCGCGACGCCGTGCTGGTGCCGCGTGGCGACACGCGCATCGAGGTGGACGACGTGCTCCTGCTGACGGTGGAGCGGGCCGGGCCGGCGATCGACCGGCTGACCGCCTGGGCCCGGGGGGAGGGGGATCCGCGCCGTTGAGTCCCGTCGTCCCGCCGGACGACCGGTCAGCAGGCCGTTCGGGCCGTCCGTGTCGCCTACGGTCGTCGCGCCACCTCGTCCAACGGAGTCGCCGTGCTGCGCCACCTCGAGGTCGGCCGGGTGATGCCCGGTGCGCCGGAGCGCGCCTGGCGACTGCTGACCGACACCCGCACCTGGCCCGACTGGGGCCCCACCATCCGCGGCGTCGAGGTGGCCGAGCCACGGATCGGTCCGGACACGACCGGACGGGTGCGCACCCTGGCCGGGGTCGCGCTGCCCTTCCGGGTCACGGACTTCGCCGAGGGGGTCCGGTGGCGATGGCGGGTCGCGGGCGTCCCGGCCACCGGCCACCGTGTCGAGGCACATCCCGAGGGATGCCGGGTGGTGTTCGAGGTGCCGGTCCTCGCCGCGGCCTACACGGTGGTGTGCCGGGTGGCGCTGCACCGGATCGAGCAATGGCTCGCGGACGGCGCCTGACCGGCGGGTGGGCGCGGTTCCAGGAAGGTGTCCGTCGACGCCGTCGTCGTCAGCCGAGCAGGCCCTGCATCTGACGCTGGATCAGGTGGGTCGCCCGCTTCGGCGCGAGGCGGGTGAGCAGGTTCATCACCCGGGAGTCCTTGCCGACGAAGATGTGCAGCCGGTCCTCCTCGATGCCGTCGAGGATGATCCGGGCGGCCGCGTCCGCCATGGTCATCGGCAGCCGTGACGCCTTGCCCTCCGCGCCCGCGGCACCGGGCCGCTCGACCCCCGAGTTGGTGGTGATCTCGGTCCTGACCGCACCGGGCAGGATGACCGACACGGCCACCGGGGTCCCGATCAGCTCGGCGTAGAGCCCCTCGGTCAGCAGCTTCACCGCCGCCTTGCTGGCGCCGTAGACGGTCTGGCCGGGGACGGGCAGGAAGCCGCCCATGCTCGACACGTTGCCGATGTGGGCCACCGGACGTGCGAGCAGATGGGGCAGGAAGGCCTTGACCAGGTACAGCGTGCCGTACAGGTTGACGTCGACGACCCGGTCGATCGCGGCGTCGTCGAGCTCGGCGAGCCTGACGAACGGCTGGATGATGCCGGCGACGTTGAGCAGCCCGTCGACCTGGCTGAACGTGTCGAGCACCTGCTGCGGCAGCAACCCGACGGCCTCGCGGTCGCTGATGTCGAGCGCGAAGGTGGCGAGACGGTCACCGGCGCCGGCCCGTTCGACCGTGTCCTCCAGCGCGTCCTTGCGCAGGTCCACCGCGGCCACCCGCGCACCGCGCCGCAGCAGCTCCAACACGACCTCGCGTCCGATCCCGTTGCCGCCACCGACGACCACGACGACCTTGCCTGCGAGCTTCACGAGAGGTCCTTCCCGGCGCCGCACGCGTGGTGGCGCCCGACGACCAGCGTGCCGGTCGCCGCGCTTGTCGACACGGGCACGACGACCACACCCGCCGGGTCGATGGTCCCGTGACGGCGCGGGCCGGACACCGGCGTTCAGTCGGCCGGCGGGGCCAGCACCTCGGCGAGGAAGGCGAGGTGGGCCTGCCACGCGCGCCGGGCGGCGACCGCGTCGTGGGCAACGCCGTCGATCCCGGCCGTGTCGGCCTCCGGGTTGGTGAAGCTGTGCACCGCGTTGCCGTAGGCGACCAGCTGCCAGTCGGCCCGGGACGCGCGCATCTCGTCCTGGAAGGCGGCGACCTGCTGGGGCGGGGTCAGCGGGTCCTCGGCACCGTGGAGCACCAGCACGCTGGCACGCAGCTGGTCGGGGGCGGCCGGCTGCCCGGTCGTGAGGCTGGCGTGGAAGGCGACCACCCCGCGCAGCTGCGCACCGTCGCGGGCGAGCTCGAGCGCGACGTCGCCACCGAAGCAGAACCCGATGGCCGCCACCCGGTCGGCGTCGACCTGTGGCAGCGCGAGCAGCGTCTGCAGCGCCGCCCGCGAACGTGCCCGGCTGACCGCGCCCAGCCGCGTGTCGGCCGAGCGGCGCCCGGCCTCCTCGACGTCGTCGGTCACGGCACCCTCGCCGTACATGTCCGCGGCGAGTGCGACGTACCCCTCGGCGGCGAGCTCGCGGGCCCGACGTCGCGGGAAGTCGGTGACGCCCCACCACTCGGGGAACACCAGGACCGCCGGCCGCGGACCCGCGGCGTCCGCCGGCACGTAGGCATGGCCGACCAGGCGGGTCCCGTCGGCGTCGTACTCGACGCGGTGCTCGTCCACCTCGTGCGCGTCCCTCGTGCGTGCGTTCGTGTCGGGTGTGTCCACGGTTCGCTCTCCACCTCGCCGTCCCGGCGGCGGTCGCCGGCGCCGGAGGTTCGGCGCCACGGCACGATAGGTGCGTAGGGTGGGCGGCATGGGCATCCGCTTCGTGGACGCGATGAACGTGGTCGGCAGCCGGCCCGACGGCTGGTGGCAGGACCGGCCCGCGGCCGTGCGACGGCTCGCGGACCGCTTGCGGACGCTGGCCGCCGCCGCCGCCGTCGACGTCGAGGTCGTGCTGGTCGTGGACGGGACCGCCTCCGAGGCCCTTCCCGAGGGCCGGCACGGCCTGCTCGAGGTCCGCTACGCCGGGCACGGCGGCCGGAACGCGGCCGACGACCTCATCGTCGCGCTGGTGGCCGCGGCCGACGACATCGAGCTCGAGGTGGTGACCGCCGACCGGGAGCTCGCCGACCGGGTCCGCCGTCTCGGCGCGACGGTGACCGGCCCGCGCCAGCTGTGGGACGAGCTCGACCGGCCCGGACGGCATCGGTCCCGGTGACGCGTGGCCCGTCGAGGGGCGACACGCACACCGGGACCGTGGAAGCGCGATTCGTGCGCGACGGTGCGGGGACCGTCAGTCGACGGCCGGACCGGCGTCGTCGTCGCTCGTCATCAGTTCCTTGAGGAACTCGTGGCAGCGCTTGGCACGCTCGGAGTCCTCCTCCATCACCTGCTCGAAGAAGGACGCGAGGTCGTCGAGTCCGGCGTTCTTGGCGTCGCGGACGTACTGGCCGTAGTCGTGCCCGGCCTTCAGCGCGTGGTACTGCACCGAGATCAGGTCGTAGGTGACGTCGGCGAATCCGGTCTCACCGGTGGCCATCGTGGTCTCCTCGTCGGTCGGTCGGCGGGACGCGGTGACCCGCCGACCCACAGCCAAGGTGGTCGGAGGCGGGTGCGGAACCGAGGGCCCCGTCGGGTGGTCACCGACTCCGCCGGGCGGGTCCGGACGTGGCCACCGTCCGCTCCGGCCGGATCGAGGGACCGGGTGCCCGATATGGGCGAGGCGGGCGAGGTGGGCGAGGCGGGCGTGGCGCCACCGCGGGTCATCGGTGTCCGGGTCGGGACGGTGGAGCCGCCGCCTGTGGACGGTCGCCGACGGAGGTCACCGTCATCCGCTTTGCTGGGGGACGAACCCGACCCGAGGCCGATGCCGTGGCGACCACCCGTGAGCGCGCCGAGACGCTCCTGCACCAGCTGGCCGGACCCGACGCCCGTCTGCGCGAGGACCAGGGCCGCGCGATCCAGGCGCTGGTGGACGCCCGGGCCCGCGCGCTGGTGGTCCAGCGCACCGGGTGGGGCAAGTCGGCGGTGTACTTCATCGCCACGAAGCTGCTGCGTGACGAGGGGGCCGGCCCGACCCTGATCGTGTCCCCGCTGCTGGCGCTGATGCGCGACCAGCTGGCCGCCGCCCGGCGCATGGGGCTCACGGCGGAGACGGTCAACTCGACCAACGTCGACGACTGGAAGGCCATCGAACAGCAGGTCGCCGACGGGCAGGTCGACCTGCTGCTGGTGTCGCCCGAACGGCTCAACCACCCCCGTTTCCGCGCGGAGATCCTCGACCGCCTGGTGGCCAGCATCGGGCTGCTGGTGATCGACGAGGCGCACTGCATCTCGGACCACGGCCACGACTTCCGTCCCGACTACCGCCGGTTGCGCGACGTCCTGGACCAGCTCGTCGCCGCCCGGGACACCGACGTGCCCGTCCTGGCCTGCACGGCGACGGCGACCGACCGGGTCGTCACCGACGTCGCCGACCAGCTCGCCCGCCGACCCGACGGCGACCAGGTCCCGGTCACCGTGCTCCGCGGGGCCCTGGCCCGCGACACCCTCGCCCTGCACGTCGTCGACCTGCGCGGCCACGAGCAGCGCCTGGCCTGGATCGCCGGCTACCTGGCCGACCACGCCCCGGCCGGCCGGGCCGGCATCGTCTACGCCCTCACGGTCGCGGAGGCGGAACGGGTCGCGACCTTCCTGCGCGAGCTCGGCCACGACGTCGCGGCCTACACCTCCCGGCTCGACGCGCCGCAGCGCGCCGAGCTCGAGGACGCGCTGAAGGCGAACCAGCTCGCCGGGGTCGTGGCGACCACGGCGCTGTCGATGGGCTACGACAAGCCCGACCTCGGGTTCGTCGTCCACCTCGGCGCGCCCTCGTCGCCGGTCGCCTACTACCAGGCGATCGGCCGCGCGGGTCGAGGTGGGCACCCCACCGACATCGTGGTGCTGCCGACCCCGACCGACGAGCGCCTGTGGCACCACTTCGACGTCGCCGGCATCCCCACGCAGCCCGAGGTGGACCAGATCGTCGGCGCCCTCGACCGTGACCGGCCCCGGTCGCTGCCGGCGCTCGAAGCCGCCGTCAACGTGCGTCGCAGCCGCCTCGAGCTGCTGCTCAAGGTGCTCGACGTCGAGGGGGTCGTGCGGCGGGTCGACGGCGGCTACCTCGCGACCGGCCACCCCTACACCCACGACGACGCCCGCTACGAGCGACTGCTCGAGGGGCGCCGCGCCGAACACGAGGTGATGCGCCGCTACCTCGACCCGGCCACCACCGAGTGCTCGATGCAGCTGCTGACCGCGGCGCTCGACGACCCGGCCGCCGAGCCGTGCGGCCGTTGCGGCCGGTGCACGGGCCGTCCGCTCGACGTCGCACTCGACGAGCAGGTGCTCGCCGCCGCCCGGGAGCACGTGCGCAGTCGCGAGCTGCCGGTGCTGCCGCGCCGGCGCTGGCCGAGCGGACTCGACCGGCTCGGACACGACCGTCGCGGCAACCTGGCCAAGGACCTGCAGGCCGCGCCCGGTCGGGCGTTGGCCGGCACGGACCCGTCCGGGTACGGGCAGGCCGTGGCGGACCTGCTCACGCTCGCCCGCGAGGGCCGGGCCGAGGACGCCGTGTCGTCCGAGGCGTTCGCGGAGGTCGTCGACGGGTGCGTGAAGCTGCTCGCCCGCTGGGACTGGCCGCAACGACCGCGCACGATCGTGACCGTCCCCTCGGCGACCCACGGGCCGCTGACCCGGGCGGTGGCCGACCGGTTGGGGGAGCTCGGCCGACTGCCGGTGCGCCACGACGTGCTCGAGGCGCGCGACACCCCGCCGCAGTCGAGCTTCGCCAACTCGGCGCACCAGGCGGCCAATGCGCTCGACACGCTGGAGGTCACCGGCCCGGTGCCCGACGGGCCGGTGCTGCTCGTCGACGCGGTGACCGTGTCGGGCTGGACGCTCACCGTCGCCACGGTCCTGCTCGCCGAGCAGGGTGCGGGCCCGGTCCTGCCCCTGGTGCTGTCGTCCACGACGGCCGGCTGACCGTCGCTCGGACGACGCGTGGCTGGTCACCGGGAACCGGATCGTGCGGCGTCGAGGCGGCCGTCGCCGAGCCGTCGCGCGAGCGTGCGCATCGCCACCGTGCCCACCACGGGCCCCGGCACGAGCACCAGGAACGCCGACCGCCAGCCCACGGCCTCGACGAGCAACGGGACCCACCAGATCGTGGGGACCGTGAGCACGTAGCCGAGCGCCAGCTGCAGGGTCACGGCGGTCCCGACGTAGCGCTGGTCGGCCAGCTCGGTCACCAGCGTCGAGAACTGCGCCGAGTCGGCCACCACCCACAGGCCCCAGAAGACGACCACCGCCACCACCAGGGCGGGCGGCCCACCCCAGACCAGCCCCGCGACGACGGCGGCCGACCCCGAGGCGACCAGGGACACCGAGGCTGCCAGCGGCCGCCCGCAGCGGTCACCGAGCACGCCGCCCAGGACCGAGCCGAGCGCGCCGGCACCGATGGCGGCGAAGGCGACCGACGACGCGGCCCTCGCTCCCGCGGTCGGTGACGCCCCCGAGGCCTCGAACGATGCGGCGAGGTACACCGCCACCCACGCCCACATGGCGTACAGCTCCCACATGTGCCCGAAGTAGCCGTACGACGCCAGCCGGACGTCGCGGTCGGCGAGCACCCGCAGGGCCTGACGCGGTTCGAACCGGGCCCGGGGGAACGGGAAGGGTCCGTCACGGCCGACCAGCGCGAGCACGCCACCGAGCAGGCTCGCGGCGGAGGTGGTGACGATCACCACCCGCCAGTCCAGTCCACCGACGGCGCGCACCAGGTGGGGCAGCGCCGAGCCGAGCGTGATCGCACCGACCATGATGCCCAGGGCGAGCCCGCGCCCGCGACGGAACCAGGTCGACATCGCCTTCATCGCCGGCGGGTACACCGCCGCCAGGCACAGCCCGGTGGCGAAGCGCAGCAGCGTGGCCGTGCCGGCACCGGAGGCCACCAGCAGGCCGAGGTTGGCCGCGGCCGCACCGGCCGCGCCGGCCGCGACGACCCGACGCGCGGGGAAGACGTCGGCCAGGGACAGGGTGGCGCTGAGCACCGCCCCGACCACGAAGCCGACCTGCACCGCGACGGTCATCAGCGCGGCGCCGGCCGGCGTCAGCGACCACCGCAGCTGGAGCTCGGGCACGACGGCCGAGGCCGAGAACCAGGTCGCCATGGCGAGGAACTCGGCGGTGGCCAGCGACCCGAGTGCCCGCCAACGTCCGGGCGGGTCGGGTGGCAGCGTCGAGAGGGTCACCGGCCGCACCGTAGCGCCGACGTGGCCGGGGACCGGCGGCCGTGGCCGCCGGTCCCCGGGGCCTCAGTCGGCCGCCTCGAAGCTCAGCCCGATCAGCACCCACTCCATCGGCGAGCGCGTGGTCCCGCGCACCGGCACCGTGCGCTCGTCGTCGGTGGTGCTCAGCACGGTCGAGGTCCGTACGGAGCCGCCCTCGGCGTCGGCCACGGTGTTGAGCACGTTGGTCTCGAGGTCGTCGGCGGGGGAGAAGTCCTCGGTCCGGCCCGCGTGGAATCCCAGGACCAGCCCGTCGGCCGGGGCGTCCAGTTCCAGCTCCGCCGTCTCGGTCGCCTCGCTCCCGGTCTGCGCCGTGGCGAAGTCCGCGACCGGGCCGACGCCGGCCACGCCGAGCGCCTGCGCACTGACGTTGGTGCCCGCGGACAGTCGCAGCTCGAGTCCGCCGTCGTTGTCCGTGGTGCCGTCCTCGGCCGCGCCGTCGTTCGCCGGCGTCCCGAACCAGATCTCCAGGCCCAGGTTGCCGCCGTCGTCGCTCTCGCGGATGGCGCGTTGCCAGCGGCGGCCGTCACCCTCGATCCGGGTGACGCCGACCTCGTCCTGGGGATTGACGCGACGCACCGTGACCGCGACCACCGCGAGCTCGTCGTCGCCGAAGCTGGCCGCGGGCAGCTCGAGTCGGTCGGTGTCGAGTCCGGTGGCCTCGTGGGTGGCCGAGACGAACGGGCCGTCGACCTCGGCGACCTCCACCGGGAGCAGCCGCGGCAACGACCACCGGCCCTCGTCGTCGCGCACCCGCAGCAGGAACGGGTGCACGCCCGGCGTCAGGCCGTCGGTGGAGCGGCGCAGGATCGGCTCGTCGCCGACGGGGTCGCCGGTGCCGTCGGTCCACTCGAAGGCGGTGATCTCGCCGTCCGGCGCGATCGACCCGGTCGCGTCGAGCACCACGTCACCGCCGAGCGGGACCGGCTCCTGGGCCGTCGGCTGCGCCAGGGGGGCGTGCTCGTGGGCCTCCCAGTCGATCACCTCGAAGGCGTCCATCGGCAGGGCGCTGATGGTGTCCTCGTCGATCCGTCCGTCCCAACCGGCGGTCTCGTCGTACTCGGCGTAGATCTTCGGGCGGCCGGCGATGTCGATCAGGATCATCCCGTACTCCTGCAGCGCCCGGGCGATGACCAGGCCCTCCTCCTCGAGTCCGAGCTCCCGCAGGTCCTGCTCGTCGAGGGAGGGGTCCAGGCGCAGCCGCGCACCCTCGGGCAGGTCGACCCCGGCCTCGCCGGGCCCGTCGCTCTTGGTCGCCGGGAACACGAACTCGGGGCTGGGCGTCGGATAGGCGAACGCGATCGCGTGCTCGATGCGCCCGCGCTCGATGTCGTCGGGACGGATCAGTCCGGTCAGGTAGGGCACGCCGGCCCCGCGGCTGCCGAAGCCGTCGGGCGGGACGGCGTTCCAGTCGACGTGGTAGCGGTAGCCGTTGGTCGCGACGAAGCCGTCGTCCTCCGGCTGCAGCTGCCAGAAGCCCCACTCCTCGCCCGTGTCGGTGTTGACCACGACGATCTGGGCGTCGGAGCCCCGCGCGGCGGCGGCGCGGTCGGGAATGGGGACCTCGACCGTGGGGGTCTGGATGCGGTCGAGGCCGGTGCCGTGCGCATCGACGTCCGAGAACAGGTGCAGGAGCCGGACGGGCACCGTCGGGGTGTCTCCGTCGACCTCGTAGACCGGCAGGGTGTACTGGCTCACGTCACTGGTCAGCGGTCCCTCGATCCGCTCGAGGAAGGCGTCGGTGTCCGGGTGCACCGGCGCGTCCGCGGGGAGCGGGGTGTTCCACGGCGAGTCCGCGCTGTACGGGTGCACCGAGCTCCAGGGGGCCTCCGGCACGTCCACCGAGACGGCGTCCTCGGTCGTGTCGTCGGGCTGTGGGTCCGGTGGGGCCTCGCGGTCGGGAGCGGCCTCGTCGGGATCGTCCGCCGGCGGGTCCGGCGACACGAGCAGGGCCACGACGACCCCGACGACGGCGAGGCCGACGACGGCGGCCACCAGTGGTCGCACGCGGCGGGTACGCGGCGTGCCGGATGTCTCGTTCGGTGTCGTCATGCCCTCCCTGAAAAGGATGCGGCGACAGCAAGGACGGACGCGGTCGACCCGGGCGCGTCGAGGAACGAGCGTCCCCCGGCGCCCGGCAACCGCGTCGGGAGATCGACGGTAACGTGCGTCCGCGGCCACGACCGTCGTGACCCGGCCGTCGGTCTCCCGGCCGAGCCGAATCGCACGCCCGGCCCGGCCGAACGGCAGCCCGGTCGGATGGCCCCCCGCAGCCGGACCGGCCCCGAGGGGTGTGGCCACACCGGCCACGACACTCCCCGACGTGCGGACGGGGGAGCGGCGACGACGTGCCGTACGGTGCTGTCACGCGCCAGTACCGGTCGGCGCCTCCAGGTGCAGCGACGCACCGATTGCACCGCTTGCCCCGGCCGGCCTCACGGCCGCCGCCTTCTTTCGGCGCCCGCTCCGATGTCGTCCCACGACGGCCGGGCGACGCGCCGATCCCGTTTGGACCGCGACCTTGTTGGAGGGAGCTTGCTCCACCGTCCCAACCCCGACCTGCACCACTTCCTCGAACTCGAACTGGCTCGCAGCCGCCGCTTCGACATCCCCGTCAGCGTGCTGGCCTTCGAGGTGCCCGAGACGTCCGACGCGCGACGTTGGCGTCGCCGTCGACGCGACGGCACCACGTTGCGGGCGCTGGCCAACCGGCTGACCCAGCACGTGCGAGGCTTCGACGCGGTCTTCAGCGACGTGGACGCGCGACGGCTGATCGTCGTGGCCGCCGGCTCGCCGCCGGCGGAAACCGAGCGACTGCGGGACCGACTCGCCGCGCAACTCGACGCACACCAGCGTCCGGTGGCCTCCGGCGCGGCGTGCTTCCCCGCCGACGGCAGCCGCCCGGGTGAGCTGCTCGAAGCGGCGGTCGCCCGCATGCGCACGGACGACCACCACGAGGATGACGACACCGACGCCACGTACCTGGAGCGTTCGGCATGAGCGAGCTGGTCGCCGACACCCCCTCCTCGGAGGGCCCCGTCGCGACGCCGACGCTCCGCGCGGTCCCGACGGAGCCGCCGCCGCCGCGCAGCGCGCTGGAGCTCGTGCCCTGGCTGGCCCGGTACCCGCGTCGCCCCCGTCCGGGGCGCGCCTACCGGCCGGTCAAGCGGTTCGTCGACCTCGCGTTCGTGGGGCTGACCGCACCGGTGTGGGCACCGCTGTACGCGGCCAGCGCCGCCGCCGTCAAGCTCGACTCGCCGGGCGGACCGGTGCACTTCTCGCAGCGCCGCACCGGGACCGACGGCCGGCGCATCCGGGTGCACAAGCTGCGCACGATGGTCCCGGACGCCGAGGAACGCAAGGCCGAGCTGGCGCACCTCAACGAGCGCGAGTGGCCCGACTTCAAGATCACCGACGACCCGCGGGTCACCCGGGTCGGACGCGTGCTGCGGGCGACGAGCCTCGACGAGATCCCACAGATCCGCAACGTGGTCAAGGGTGACCTGACGCTGGTCGGTCCGCGTCCCTGGTCCAAGACGCCCGACCACCACGACCGGTGGCACCTGGAGCGCTACGCGGTCCGCGCGGGCCTGACCGGGCTGTGGCAGGTCGCCGCCCGGGGCGCCGACTCCTTCACCGAGCGCATCCGGCTCGACGTGGCCTACAAGCAGCGCCGTTGTCTCCGGCTGGATCTCGAGATCCTGCTGCGGACCGTGCCGGCGGTCCTCCTGCGCCGCGGCGCGGTCTGAGCCCGCAGGGCTCGTCGGCGACGCCGTACGGCCCCTGCCGACGTCCGCGTCCTCGCACGGCCCCCTGCCGACGTCCGCGTCCTCGCGCCGCGAGGAGCCGGCAGCCCACGCATGGTCCCTCTGCGCCGCTCGCCCCTCCACCCGTTCTCCTCCCCCGACCAGCATCGGAACCGACATGTACGCGATCGTGACCGGAAGCGCCGGCTTCATCGGCAGCCACGTCAGTGAGCGACTGCTCGCACAGGGCTTCGACGTGCACGGCGTCGACTGCCTGACGCCCTACTACGACCCGGACGTCAAGCGCGGCAACCTGCGTGAACTCGAGGCGAACGACCGGTTCACCAGTGTCGAGGCCGACCTCCGCACGGCCGACCTCGAAGAGCTCATCGACGGCGCCGACGTCGTCTACCACCTCGCCGCGCAGCCCGGCGTCCGCGGGTCCTGGGCCGATGGCTTCCAGCGCTACGTCGAGCACAACGTGCTCGCCACGCAGCGGTTGCTCGAGGCCGCCCGCACCACCGACCTGTCGCGGCTGGTGTACGCGTCGAGCTCCTCGGTCTACGGCAACGCCGAGCGCTACCCGTGCCAGGAGAGCGACGAACCGTCGCCCCACAGCCCGTACGGCGTGACCAAGATGTCGGCCGAGCACCTGTGCCGTGCCTACGCCGACAACTTCGGGCTCGAGACGGTCTCGTTGCGCTACTTCACCGTCTACGGCCCGCGGCAGCGTCCGGAGATGGCGGCCAGCCGTCTCATCGAGAGCGCGCTGACCGGCGAGCCGTTCCCGCTGTTCGGTGACGGTTCCGCGGTGCGCGACTTCACCTACGTCGGCGACATCGCCCGCGCCACGGTCGACGCCGGTCTCGCCGACGTCCCCGCCGGCGAGGTCATGAACGTCGGTGGCGGCGCGCCGGTCAGCGTGGCGCAGTTGATCGACCTGGTGGCCGAGGCCACCGGCCACGAGGTGCCCGTCGACCAGCACGGTGCCTCGCCCGGCGACGTCCAGCGCACCGGTGGCGACACCAGCCGTGTCGGTGAGGTCCTGGAGTGGGAGCCGCACACGGACCTGGCCGAGGGTGTCCGCCGCCAGGTGCAGGCCCAGAGCCACGAGCTCGCCCTCGCCTGAGCGACGCATCCGACTTCTCGTCTCGAGGTCTCCATGGAATCGACCGCCACCATCCTCCGCAGCCTCCGGCGCCGGTGGCCGCTGCTCGTCGTGACGATCGCCGTCGCGGTGGCGGCCGCCTGGGTCGTCACCGACCAGCGCCCGCAGGAACACCGGGCCAGCAGCCGCCTGCTCGTCGGTCCCGACAGCAGCGACGCGCCCGTTGACAGCCTGCGGGCGGCCGGGCTGGTCGGGCTGACCTATGCCGACCTGGTGACCTCGCAGAGCTATCTGCAGGCGGCGGCGGCCGAGGCCGGCATGAGCGGTGACCTCGACGACCTGCGTGAGCAGGTCACGGCCTCGACCAACGAGAACACGCGCGTGCTGACGATCGCCGCCGAGTACCCGGACCCCGAGGTGGCCCGGGCGATGGTCACGGCGTTGACGCAGCGCATCATCGACGTCTCGCCGCGGCAGCAACTGACCTTCCCGCCGGACCGGCTCGGCCCGGCGCTCGTCCCGCTGCCCGGCACGGTCACCGTCATCGACGGGACCGACCTGCCGACCGAGCCGCTGCAGCAGCCCGACGCGCTGCTCATCCTGCTCGCCGGTCTGGTCGCGGCGGCACTGGCGGCGACGGCCGCCGTCGCGCTCGAGATGGCCCCCTGGCGTCGTGCGCCGACCAACCTCGAGTCGCTGCAGCACCGCCGCTTCCTGGGACGGTTCCTGCTCGTGCCCAGCGGTGGCCTGCGCAGCTTCACCAACCGTCGCGCCCGTCGTCAGGCGGAACGCGAGTACCAGTTGATCGTGACCAAGCTGCAGCACCTGACCGCGAACCGGCCGCTGGACAAGCTGGCCGTGTTCGGTGCCGGGGCCGAGGACGGCAGCGCCTGTGTCGCCGGCGAGCTCGCCCGCACCTTCGCCCGATCCGGGCGGGACGTGGTCCTGGCCGACCTCACCGGCGACGACGTGTTGCGGTCCCGACTCAAGCCGGGCGGCGTCGAGCACGACGTCGTCACGGTCGACGACGTGGTGCTCGAGCTGGCCCGCGTCGTGGACGACGAGGAGGGCGGCTCGGTGCGCTACCTCGTCTCGGACGCCGTACGCGGTGCCGAGCACCAGGCTCGCACGCGCCCGGTCGCGGAACTGCTCGCCGACGTCGGCGACCTCGTGATCGTGGTCGCCCCGCCGATGCTGCTCGAGTTCGGCACCCTGCTGATCGCGGAGTCGGTCGACGGGTCGCTGGTGGTCGCCGGTGACGACAGCGAGTCGGTCGACGGCGCGGCCGAGGCCGTGGACCTGCTGCGCCGGCACGGTGCCGAGGTCCTGGGCACCGTGGTGGTCACCGCCAACGCCGATGCCGACTATCCGAAGACCGGTGCCGTCGGGTCGCCGTCGGACGTCGTCGCCGACCGCGGCACGCCCGTGCAGCGGCCGACCACCCGTGGTCACGGCCGATGAGCAACCCGCTCGCCCCGTCGCGGCGCGCCGCCGACCTGGCGCGCGATGCCGCCGTGATCACCGCCGTGCTGCTGACGGCGGTGGTCCTGGCGTGGGCGAGCGTGACCTCGCCGCTGCTGATGCTGTTCGGCGCCGGTGGCCTGGCCGTGGCCGCGGTCGTCCTGCGCCGCCCGGACGTGGCGACGCTGGTCGTCCTGGCGACGATGTACGTCAACGCGCCGGTGGTGGCGGTCAACCAGCACGGCCTGCCCTTCGTCGTGGGGGTCGTGGTCCCCTTCGCCCTGCTGGCGCCGCTCGTGTTCCATGTGGTGGTCCGTCGGGAACGCCTCCGGATCGGCGTCGCAGGTCCGCTGTTGCTGGTCCTGGCCACGTTGCAGCTGGTCTCGGCGCTCGCCGCCGACGACTGGACGACGACGGGGCCGGCGCTGCTGAACTTCCTCACCAACGGCCTGGCGCTGTACCTGCTGCTGGTCAACGTGCTGCGTTCGCCGCGCACCATCCGCCTGGCCGCGCTCACGGTCGTGCTCTCGGCGGGCCTACTGGGTCTGGTCACCGCGCTGCACGCCGGCATGTCCGACTGGCCCGGCGTGCGCTTCGGCGGCTTCAGCCAACTGGTGCGCGGGGACCTGCTCGAGGACGTCGACTGGGGGCACTACTTCAGCACCGAGGGGTTGCCGTCCGAGTTGCGGGCCGCCGGACCCATCGGTGAGACCAACTTCTTCGCCCTGGTGCTGATGCTGGCGCTGCCCTACGCGCTGGCCTTCGTCTTCGCGCCCCGGGCACGCCACGAGCGGGTGCTCGCCCTGCTGGCCGCGCCCTTCATCCTGGGCGGCATCCTGCTGACCTACTCCCGGGGTGCGCTGGTGGTCATCGCGGTGGTCGCCGGCCTGTTCGCCGTCACCGGTCTGATCCCGCGCAGCACCCTGCTCGCCCTCGGACTCGGTGGTGTCGCCGTGCTGGCGATCCCCGACATGGCCGTGCGTCTGGTGCGTCTGGCGACCGCACCGTTGCTGTGGACCGGTGGGGCCGACCAGGTCGGTGACGCGGCCCTCGTCGGCCGGTTCTCGGAGATGGTGGCCGCCGCGCACGCCTGGCAGGACCATCCCTTCCTGGGGCTCGGTCCGGGCCTGTTCCCGGCCAACTATCCGCGTTACGCGGCGGCCCTCGGCTACGACGTGCACGACGGCCCGCGGGAGGCACACAACCTCTACCTGCAGTTCGCGGCCGAACTGGGGACGGGCGGGATGCTCCTGCTCGTCGTGCTGCTGGTCGTGCTGGCCCGGGCGATGCTGCGGGCCCGACGCCAGGCAGCGAGCCCCGCGGCGCGGGCCTTCGCCGTCGCGGGCCTGGGCGTGATCGCGATGCTGGCCGCCAACGGGATGTTCCTGCACCTGGCCTTCGAGCGCTACCTGTGGCTGCACGTGGCGATCGTGGCCGCCTGGGCGGCCGAGCAGCGCCGTACGACGGACACGGCGCCCGACGGGGGGGCCCTGGCGCCGGCGCAGGAGCTGCCGGTGGAGGTGCGTGGATGAGTTCCAGCTCCCGGACCGACGCGGGCGGTGACGCGGGCGGCGACGCGGGCGGCGACGCCCCGGTCGTCGGCTCGGGCACCGCCCAGCTGCGCGGCTCGAGCCTGCTGTTCGTCGGCAAGTTCCTGGCGATCGGCGGCAACCTGGCCATCCAGGTACTGATCGTGCGCTACCTGTCGCAGAGCGCCTACGGCGCGTTCGCCTACGCGTTGGCGATCGCGAACCTGCTGACGGTCGTGGTCGGCTTCGGGCTCGAACAGGCCATCCAGCGGTTCGCGGCCATCTACGACGAGGCCAAGGCCTACGACCGCCTCGCCGGGGCGATCCTGCTCCAGATCGGCCTCGTGGTCGTGCTGGGCACGGTCGTGGTCGTGGGCACGTGGGCGAGCCAGGACCTGCTGCTCGGCATCGCGATCGACGACCGGCAGGCGATCAGCCTGCTCGTGGTCATGGTGCTGCTCGCGCCGTTGCAGGCGCTCGACGCGCTGATCATGAACCTCTTCGCCGTGTGGGCGAAGCCGATGGTCATCTTCACGCGCAAGTACCTGCTGGCGCCGGGCCTGAAGGTCGCCGCCGCCGTGATCGTGGTCCTGACCGGCGGGGACGTGTTCGACCTGGCGTGGGCCTACGTCGGCGCGACGCTGCTCGGCATCCTCGTCTACGCCCGCCTGCTGGTGCGCACCTTCCGTGACCAGAAGATCCTGGTGCGGGGACGGCGTCCGACCTTCCCGATCCGTGAGGTGGGCGGCTACGCGTTCATGGCGGTCGCCTCGGACCTCGTCGTGGTGCTGCTGTTCGCCTCGGACGCGATCCTGGTCGGCGCGTTCGGTGGCGCCGAGGACGTCGCGCTCGTGCAGGCCGTGCAACCGGTCGCCAACGGCAACCTCAACGTCTTCTACGCGCTGATCCCGCTGTTCATCCCCCTGATGTCGCGGCTGTTCGCCCGCGACGACGTCGAGGAGCGCAACGCCGTCTTCCAACGCTCGATGCTGTGGGCGCTGGTGTTCAGCTTCCCGGTGCTGACGTTGACGTTCTCGTTCGCGGACGTGACCGCGGTCACGCTGTTCGGCGCCGAGTACGGCCCCTCCGGGCCCATCCTGGCCCTGTTCGCCCTCGGCCAGTTCGTCCAGGGCGCGTTCGGCCTCACCGGGTTGACGCTCAAGGTGCTGGCACAGCTCAAGCGTCTCGCGGTCCTCAACCTGGTCATCGCCGTGGCCAACATCGGCGCGAACATCGCGCTGATCCCGCGGTTCGGGCCGGTCGGCGCCGCGATCGGCACGGCCGCGTCGCTCGTCGTGCTCAACGCCGGTCGGGTCGTGCTGCTGCGCCAGGCCACCGGCATGCGGGTGATGACCCGACCGCTGCTGCGCGCCGGGGCCCTGGTCACCGTGTTCGCCGGGGCGCTGTGGGTGGTCGGGCGCCTGGTCGCGGTGTCCTTCCCGGTGGCCCTGCTCCTCGGCGCGGTGGCCAGCATCGTGCTCTACCTGCTCACCCGTGACGACCTCGAGGTCGGGGTCGTCTTCCCGGAGCTCACGCGCCTGCCCGTGCTCCGCGCCATCGTCCGCTGACCATCCCCGCTCGAGGAGTCGTCATGCCCGCCCTGCGAGATCTCCGACTCGGCGTCGCCGTGCTCAGCGCGAGCGCCGTCGGCTACACGATGGTCGGCTATCCGTTGCTGATGGCCCTGCGTGCCCGCACGGCCCCACGGCCCCTGCCCCGGACCGACCACCGCCCGACGATCACGGTGCTGGTGCCGGCGCACAACGAGGCCGACGTCATCGCCCGCAAGCTCGACAGCATCCTCGCGCTGGACTATCCGCGCGAGCAGCTCGACGTACTCGTGGTCGACGACGGCTCGACCGACGGCACCGGGGAGATCGTGCGCCGCTACGTCGACGAGCACGGCGTGCGCTGTCTTCCCCGCACACCGCGGGCGGGGAAGATGGCGGCCATCAACGCCGGCATGGCCGAGGCACGTGGCGAACTCGTGCTGCTGACCGACGCGTCGGCGACCTTCCCGACCGCCTCGTTGCTGGCGGCCGTGGCCCCCTTCGCCGCCGACGAGGTCGGTGTCGTGTCCGGACAGAACCTCATCCGCGGGGGTGGTGGCGCCGTCGAGCAGCCGGCAGGGTTGTACTGGCGCTACCAGGAGCGGCTGCGTCACTGGGAGTCGCTGACCGGTTCGACCGTGGGCGTCACCGGCAACCTGTTCGTGTTCCGACGCGGGGACTACCGACCGTTGCCCGACGACACCATCAACGACGAGTTCGCGATCGCGATGGACGTCGCCGGGCGTGGCCGCCGGGTGCTCTACGAGCCCGAGGCCGTCGCCTACGACGAGGCGTCGGCGTCGATGGACGAGGAGATGGCCCGCCGAACCCGCATCAACGCCGGCCGCTACCAGTCGCTGGCGCGCTACTGCGCCGCCGTCGCCCGCGAGCCCTCGTTGCTGTTCCGGCTCGTCAGCCACAAGGTGCTGCGCGTGCTGACCCCGCTGTTCCTGCTGGCGCTGGCGGTCTCGTCGCTGCGGCGCGTCCCGGCGGACGGCGCCGCGCCGCGTCGACTGCTGGCCGGTCTGCACCGCTACGTGCTGCGTCCCGGGCAGCTCGCGCTGTACGGCGCGGCCGCGGCCGGGCGCCTGCTCGAACGCGCCGGCCGGCCGCTGCCGAAGGCGGTGTCGGTGCCCTACTTCTTCGTGGCCAGCAACACCGCGGCCTTCGGCGGCCTGTTGCGGTTCCTGCGTGGGGGACAGAGCGTCATCTGGCAGAAGCGCTCCGCCACGACCGGCACGACCGACTTCGAGGAGGCGGCGTGAGACGGCCGACGGAACTGCTGACGCGGCGTCCGGCGCGGCGGCGAACGCCGCGGCGCGCCGTGGCCCCCGGCGATCCGGTCCTGCTGGTCGACCTGGCCCGGTGGTTCGGCGGGACCGAGAACCGCGTCCTGCACCTCGCGACGTCCCTGCGGGCGCGTGGCTACCGCGTGCACGTGGTCTGCAGCGCACAGGGCATGTTGCTGCCGCGCCTGCGGGACGTGGGCGTGGACGTGCTGCCGCTCGCCGAAGGGCGCGGTGACCCGCGCGTGCTGCTGCGGTTGGTGACGATCCTGCGGCGCCTGCGTCCCGTCGTCGTCGACACCCACGGCGTGCACTCGCAGTTCTGGGGGATGCTGGCCGCGACGCTGTGCCGTACACCGTCGCGGGTGGTGACCGTCCACAGCGAGTACGGGCGTGAGCAGGCCGGGCTGCGTCGCGGCCGGTTCTACGACTTCGTGCTCCAGGCGTCACAGCGGGTCCGGGCGCGGTTCGTCGCGGTGTCGCAACCGGTGCGCGCCTATCTGCACGAGCTCGGCGTGGACGACCGCGACATCCAGCTGATCTGGAACGCCGTGCCGCTGCCCGACCCGGCCGACTTCGGGGACCGGGACACGACCCGTCGGCAGCTGGGCGTGCCGCAGGACGCGTTCGTGTGCACCACGGTCGCCCGGCTGCACCCGAGCAAGGGCCACCGGTTCTTCGTCGAGGCACTCGCCGGACTCGCCGAGCGGCGGCCGAACCTGCACTGGGTCGTCGTCGGTCAGGGCGGCGAGGAGGCGGCCCTGCGTCAGCGCGTGCGTGAACTCGGTCTCGAGGACCGGGTGCATCTCGTCGGGTTCCGTGACGACGTCACCGCCCTGTTGCACGCCAGCGACGTGTTCGTGCTGCCCTCGCTCGCGGAGGGACTGCCGCTGGTCGTCGCGGAGGCCACGCTGCAACGCACACCCGTGCTGGCGTGCGCCGTCGGCGGCCTGCCGCACGTCTACGACCAGGAGGAGGTCTGGCTCGTGCCGCCGCAGGATCCCGCGGCGCTGGCCGCGGCGGTCGAGCGGCTGATCGACGAACCCGACACGCGCGCGGAGCTGGCGCGGCGCGGGGAGCAGGCGACCAGGGAGCGCCTGCTCACCGAGACCATGATCGACGAGACGCTCGAGACCTACGTCGCCGCCGGCACCGGTTGACGTTCGACGGCACGCCGACGGGGCACGACGGCGGGGGCACGACGGCGGGGGCACGTCCGGATGGACGTGCCCCCGTCGCGTGGGCAACGGCGCGGTCGCCGTGGCCAGTGCTGGTGTCGGCTCAGCGCTGGCCGAGCACGATCCCGCCCATGACCCAGTCGAGGGCGGACGACTGCGTGCCGCCCAGCGTGACCGCACCGCCGTCGACGAGTGGCGTCGCGAGCAGGGTCGTGCGCACGTTGCCGCCTCCGTCACCGACGGCGTGGCGGCCGATCTCGGTCAGGCCGGCGTCGGGGGTGAACGGCGTGGCGCGACCGACGTGCACCCCCAGGGCCAGGGTGTTGGGTGTGCCGGCCGAGAGCGCCAGCGCGGGGAAGCGGGTGTCGAGCGCGCCGGTGTCCGCTCCCGCGGACGACAGCACCCGCGACGGCGACATGCGCAGCGCCTGGGCGTTGAGGGTCCAGGCCTGCCGGTCCGTGGTCACCGTCACCGCACCTTGCGTGGGCGCGGTGCCGCTGGCCCGCCAGATCTCGACGGCGAGTTCGCCCTGGACGTCGCGGTGGCGTACGACGCGGGTCCAGGTGAGGCCGTTGCCGGTGACCTGGGTGACGTTCGTGGACGCCGGCCGCAGCGCGACCATGGTGAGCAGTTCCTCGTTCGCGCCAGGGAGCCAGTCGACACCGCTCGCCCCGGTGGCGTTCACCGCGCCGAAGGCCTGCTGTTGCAGCACGGTCGGCAGCTGGGCGACGGCGATGGTGTGGGTGATGCTGGCGGGGGTGGACCAGGTGCCGGTGGTGTCGCGTACGCGCAGGGTGAAGGTGTAGGTGCCGGGGGCGAGGTCGCGGGTGTTCCAGGTGGCCTGGACGTTGGTGGGGTTGGTGAGGGTGGTGCCGGTGGGGGCGGTCCACTGGTAGGCGGTGATGGTGCCGCCGTCGGGGGCGTAGGAGCCGCTGGCGTCGAGGGTGACCAGCGTGCCGGGGGCGACGGTGGTGCCGGCGCCCAGGGCGGCGACGGGGGCCTTGGGGGTGCGCCAGTCGAGGACCTGGAAGGCGTCCCAGGGGATGCGGCTGACGGTCGAGGCGGTGATGGTGCCCTTCCAGGCGGCGGTCTGTTCGTCCTCGATCATGATCTTGGGGCGGCCGGCCTTGTCGATGGTGTACATGCCGTACTGCTGCAGGGCGCGGGCGATGATGCGGCCCTCGCGGGACAGGCCCCAGGCGGTGAAGTCGGCTTCGGTGTAGGTGGGGTCGAGTCGGATGCGGGCGCCTTCGGGCACGTCGCGGCCGATGGTGCCGATGCCGTCACTCTTGGTGGCGGGCCAGACGAACTCGGGGCTGGGGTAGTCGTAGGCGAAGGCGAGTGCGTGGTCGATGCGGCCGGCGTCGATCTCGTCGCGTCGGACCAGGCCGGCGAAGTAGGGGACGCCGGCGCCGCGGGAGCCGAAGCGGTTGGGCGCGGTCGGGGGGACCCCGGAGAAGTTGGTGTTGTAGTGGTAGCCGTTGCGGGCGCTGAAGGTGCCGTTGCCGTGGTTGGTGAACTCCCAGAAGCCCCATTCGTCACCGGTCGCGGGGTTCCAGATCACCACGCTGGCGTCCGTGCCCGGTGAGGGCTGGGCGTTCGCCGGGATCGGGATCGACAACACCGGCGCCGAGGAGGTCCGGGTGGTGACCTGGTCGACGACCTCGGAGTAGTTGCCCGTCAGGGTCACGGTGCGCAGCGGCGTCGACGCGTCGACGCGGTACAGCGGGTAGGTGTACTGCGTCGGGTCGCTGGTCAGCCGCCGCGAGTGTCCGTCGCTCGCCGCGGTCTCGAAGCTGCGCAGGAACACGGGCGAGTCCGGATGCACCCGGGCGTCGGCCTCGATCGGGGTGTTCCACGGGCTGTCGTCGGCGTAGACCGGCGTGACCGCGGTGACCGGGGCGTCGGCGACCGGGGTGGGGGCCGGAAGGGTCGGCTCCTCGGGGCAGTCGGGGTCCGGCTCGGGCGCCGGTTGCGGCGTCGGCTCCGGCGTCGGATCGGGGGTCGGTTCCGGCGTCGGTTCCGGCGTCGGTTCGGGGGGCGACTCCTTGGTCGCGGACGCGGCCCGCCGGTCCTGTCCGTTCTGGGACGGACTGGCTTCGGCGCCGGTCGGGGCGGCGGTGTGCAGGACGGTGAGGACGAGCAACACGGACGTGGCGCGCACCGCGTTGCGGTGGCCGGTCCGGCGCAGGATCGCGAGCATGGAGGAGAGCTCCTGGGACGTCGGTCCCCGCGGGTTCGTCGGGGCTCCCCATGCCTCGGTCGATCGGCGCGTCGGCCTGAGCCGAAAACCCTGACTCGCGCGGCGGTTGTCCATCTCCTGCACAGTCGCCGGACAACGCTTGAGTCGACACCGGACGGCGCGGACGGCGCCGTCCGGTGTCGACCCCCGATCTCCGGTCGGATCGTGCGTCGCCCGCGTCGAGGACGGTGCGGTTCAGCGCGGGCCGAGCACGATCCCGCCCATGACCCAGTCGAGCGCGGTCGACTGCGAGCCACCGAGCCGGACCCGGCCGCCGTTCGGCAGCGGCGTCGCGAGCAGGGTCGTGCGCACGTTGCCGCCGCCGTCGCCGACGGCGTGGCGGCCGATCTCGGTCAGGCCGGCGTCGGGGGTGAACGGCGTGGCGCGACCGACGTGCACCCCCAGGGCCAGGGTGTTGGGTGTGCCGGCCGAGAGCGCCAGCGCGGGGAAGCGGGTGTCGAGCGCGCCGGTGTCCGCTCCCGCGGACGACAGCACCCGCGACGGCGACATGCGCAGCGCCTGGGCGTTGAGGGTTCCGGCCTGCCGGTCGGTGCGCACGCTCACCGGTCCCGGTGTGGGGAGTGCACCGCTGGCCCGCCAGATCTCGACGGCGAGTTCGCCCTGGACGTCGCGGTGGCGTACGACGCGGGTCCAGGTGAGGCCGTTGCCGGTGACCTGGGTGACGTTCGTGGACGCCGGCCGCAGCGCGACCACGGTGAGCAGCTGTTCGTCGGCGGCCGGTCGCCACGAGGGGCTGGCGGCCGCGGTGACCTGGACGCCACCGAAGGTCTGCTGCTGCAGCACGGTCGGTTGACGGACCGCCTCCACCTCGTGGGTGATGCTGGCGGGGGTGGACCAGGTGCCGGTGGTGTCGCGTACGCGCAGGGTGAAGGTGTAGGTGCCGGGGGCGAGGTCGCGGGTGTTCCAGGTGGCCTGGACGTTGGTGGGGTTGGTGAGGGTGGTGCCGGTGGGGGCGGTCCACTGGTAGGCGGTGATGGTGCCGCCGTCGGGGGCGTAGGAGCCGCTGGCGTCGAGGGTGACCAGCGTGCCGGGGGCGACGGTGGTGCCGGCGCCCAGGGCGGCGACGGGGGCCTTGGGGGTGCGCCAGTCGAGGACCTGGAAGGCGTCCCAGGGGATGCGGCTGACGGTCGAGGCGGTGATGGTGCCCTTCCAGGCGGCGGTCTGTTCGTCCTCGATCATGATCTTGGGGCGGCCGGCCTTGTCGATGGTGTACATGCCGTACTGCTGCAGGGCGCGGGCGATGATGCGGCCCTCGCGGGACAGGCCCCAGGCGGTGAAGTCGGCTTCGGTGTAGGTGGGGTCGAGTCGGATGCGGGCGCCTTCGGGCACGTCGCGGCCGATGGTGCCGATGCCGTCACTCTTGGTGGCGGGCCAGACGAACTCGGGGCTGGGGTAGTCGTAGGCGAAGGCGAGTGCGTGGTCGATGCGGCCGGCGTCGATCTCGTCGCGTCGGACCAGGCCGGCGAAGTAGGGGACGCCGGCGCCGCGGGAGCCGAAGCGGTTGGGCGCGGTCGGGGGGACCCCGGAGAAGTTGGTGTTGTAGTGGTAGCCGTTGCGGGCGCTGAAGGTGCCGTTGCCGTGGTTGGTGAACTCCCAGAAGCCCCATTCGTCACCGGTCGCGGGGTTCCAGATCACCACGCTGGCGTCCGTGCCCGGTGAGGGCTGGGCGTTCGCCGGGATCGGGATCGACAACACCGGCGCCCGCCTCGTGCGGGTGGTGACCTGGTCGACGACCTCGGAGTAGGTCCCGGTGAGAGTGACCCGTCGCGTCGGGGTCGCGGCCCCGACCCGGTACAGCGGGAACGTGTACTGCGTCGGGTCGCTGGTCAGCCGCCGGCGATGACCGTCGCTCGCCGCGGTCTCGAAGCTGCGCAGGAAGGTGCGCGAGTCCGGATGCACCCGGGCGTGGGCCGGGATCCGGGTGTTCCACGGGCTGTCGTCGGTGTAGGCACGGCGGACGGTACCCGTCGCCGTCGCGGTGACCGGGTCGGTGGCGGTCGACGCGGTCGCGGTTCCGGCGGGGGTCGCGGTGTGCAGGACGGCGAGCAGCAGCAGGACGGACGAGACACGCATCGCCGAGCGATGGTCGTTCCGGCGCGGCGAGCAGCGCATGGGAGGCTCCTGGTGGCAGGTCCCCGCGCAGTCGTCGGGGCTACCCCATGCCTCGGTGCTCGTCCGGCCCGCTCAAGCCGTGGTGCGTCCTCGCGCGGCGGTCGTGCACTCGCGGTGCCGATCCGTGCCAACGCTTGAGTCGGACAACCGGCCGGGAGCGCGACGGCACCGGCCGGCGGAACGGCCTCGCGTGCCGCCGGCGGCCGTTGCCGGGACTCAGCCGGCGACGGCGTACTCCTCCACCCGGCCGTCGGCGTGGCGGGCGAAGCGGCGCAGGTCGCCACCGTGGTTCGGGTCGTCGTCGGGCCACGGCCAGCCGCCGAACCAGGTCTGCTGGTAGTCGGCGTAGGCCTGCTGGATCTGCGCCTTGGTGTTCATCACGAAGGGGCCGTACTGGACGACGGGCTCGCCGATGGGCCGGCCCTGCAGCACCAGGACCTCGGTGCCGTCGCCGGTGTCGGTCAGGGTGACCGGCACCTCGCTGCGCACGACGGCGGCGTGGCCGCCGGTCACCTCGGTGCCGCCGATGCGGACCGAACCACCCGCGAAGACGTACAGCGTGCGCACGGTGCGGGGGTGGGCTGCCGGGCCGAGCGTCCAGGACCCCTCGGGGCTGATCGCCGCGTGGTAGATGCCGACGTCGGTGTCGGGGCGCGACGCCCACGAGTGCGGCGGCGGGGCGGGAGCTCGGTGGCCGGCGACGAGCTGCCCGGCCACGACGGTGACCTCGGTGGGGCGTCCGGCGGCGTCGAGCAGCGTGTGCTGCGGGATCTCGTGGTTCCACAGCATCCGGAAGTGGGGCTCCACCATCTTGTCGGTCGACGGCAGGTTGATCCAGATCTGGAACAGCTCGGTCTCGTTGGAGGCCTGCTTGTCGAGCAGCGGGAACATCTCGGCGTGGACGATGCCGGAGCCGGCCGTCATCCACTGCACGTCCCCGCGACCGAACCGGGCCGCGGCGCCCAGTGAGTCGGCGTGGTCCATGTAGCCCTTGCGCATGAACGAGATGGTCTCGAACCCGCGGTGCGGGTGCTGGGGGAAGCCGGGTACCTGCATGCCGTGGTACATCGACCAGCCGTCGCGACCGGAGAAGTCCATGCCGAGGTTGCGACCGGTCAACGGCGCGCACGGGCCGAACTCGTCGTCACCCTCGGGGTAGTCGTCGTCGTGGTGCACACAGAACAGGAACGGGTCCACGGTCTGCCACACGCGGTCGAGCGCGACCGTCTGCAGGACCAGGTCGTCGGACAGGATCACGGTGGACTCCTCGTGCGTACGGCCGGACCCGGCGTTCGGTGCGACCGGTACCAGCGTACGGTAGTTGCATCTGCAAGCAAGTCGGCTGCTGCGCTGCGGGAGCTCGGCCGGACTTGGCGTCGGCACGTGGACGCGCGACAGTGCAGCTCCCGCGAACCGGACCGGACCAGCTCGATGTCGCCCACCACCTCGGACGCCCAGCTCACCGCCCCACGACTGCCCGACGGGCTCGACACGCCGGCCGTGGTGGTCGACCTCGACCGGGTCGACGCCAACGTCGCGCGCATGCAGGCGCTGCTCGACGGGCGTGGCGTGGCGCTGCGCCCGCACGCCAAGACGCACAAGAGTCCCTTCTTCGCCCGCCGGCAGCTGGCGGCCGGTGCGGTCGGCGTCACCGTGGCGGTGCTCGGCGAGGCCGAGGTGCTGGCCGACGCGGGCATCGACGACGTGTTCGTCGCCTACCCGGTGTGGGCGGTCGGGGCGAAGGCCGACCGGCTCCGTGATCTGGCCGGGCGCATCCGGCTCGCCGTCGGGGTCGACTCGGTGGAGGGCGCCACCCAGCTCGGCCGGGCGCTCGCCGGTGCGGCCGACCTGCCGGAGGTGTTGATCGAGCTCGACTCCGGCGAGGGCCGCACCGGCACCAGCCCCGGGCGGGTCGTCGAGGTGGCGCGTGCGGTCGCCGACGCCGGCCTGTCCCTGCGCGGCGTGTTCACGCACGGCGGACACGCCTACCGCGGACCCGACCGGGTCCTCGGTGCCGCCGGTGACGAGCGGGACCGACTCGCCGAGGCCCTCGACGCGCTGCACGCCGCCGACGTCGAGGTGGCGGTCGTCAGCGCCGGCTCGACCCCGACGGCCGTGCACGCCTCGGCACGCCCGATCACCGAGGAGCGCCCGGGAACCTACGTGTTCGGGGACCGTCAGCAGGCGCACCTGGGCGGCTCGGACCCCGCCACCCTCGCGCTGGCCGTCGCCGCCACCGTGGTGAGCACCGCCGTCGACGGTGGCTGCGTGCTCGATGCCGGCGCGAAGGCGCTGGCGAAGGACAAGCCCGGCTGGCTCGAGGGGCACGGGGCGGTCCCGGACCTGCCCGGTGCGGTGATCACGGCCGTCTACGACCACCACGCGGTGGTCCGTCTGCCCGAGGGCACCTCGCCGCCGCGGGTCGGGGACGTCGTGGCGGTCGTGCCCAACCACGCCTGCCCGGTCGTCAACCTGACCGACGAGCTGGTGCTGGCACGCGACGGCGAGGTCGTCGAGATCCTGCCGGTCGCCGCCCGCGGGCGGACGAGCTGACCGCGGTGGGTCGCCGGACGAGGCGACGGACGTGGCGCCGGGTGGCCCTGGCGCTCGTCGTCGCGCTCGCGACGACCTACGCCGGGGCGTGGGCGACGACCGACCGCTACGGCGCCTCGCGGGCGATCGCCTGGCTCGAGGCCGACACCGGTGACCTGCACCGCTTCCCGGCCCGGGTGGTCCCCGCCGGCGACACGCCGCGCGCCCTGCCGCCGGGACCCGCGCTCGACCTCGCCGAGGCGTGGGGCGTCGACGACCCGTCCGCCGTGCTCGCGGCGACCTCGACCGCCGCGCTGCTGGTCGTGCACGACGGCCGCCTGCGGGTGGAGACCTACCTCGGCGACACCGGACCCGACACCCAGCGGACGTCGTTCTCGAGCGTGAAGTCGGTGGTCTCGACGCTGGTCGGCCTGGCGGTCGCCGACGGCGCGATCACCTCGCTCGACCAGCCGGTGACCGACCACGTGCCCGAACTGCTCGAGCGCGATCCGCGTTTCGCCCGCATCACCGTCCGGCACCTGCTGACCATGTCGAGCGGCCTGCGCTACGAGGAGCGCGGGACGCCGTTCAGCGACGACGCGCGGACCTACTACGGCACCGACCTGCGCGCGGTCGCGCTGGACGCGCAGGTGACCGGCCCGCCGGGGGAGCGGTTCCTCTACAACAACTACAACCTGCTGCTCGAGGGGCTCGTGCTGGAGCGGGCCACCGGCCAGCGGGTGTCGGACCTGCTCGCCGAGCGGCTGTGGCAGCCGATGGGCGCGGAGGCCGACGCGGGCTTGAGCCTCGACTCGACCCGCAGCGGGTTCGAGAAGATGGAGAGTGGTCTCAACGCCGTCCCACGCGACTACGCCCGCTTCGGGCTGCTGTTCGCCGCGGACGGCCGCGTCGGGGACCGGCAGGTCCTGCCCGAGGGCTGGGTCGCGCGGGCGATGTCACGGGGAGCGGACACCGGCCCGAACCCGGCCTACGGCCTGCACTGGTGGACCGGCACCTTCGACGGCGCCCCGCTGCCCGACGGGCACGCGATGGCGGTCGGCAACTTCGGGCAGTACGTCTACGTCGCGCCGGAGCTCGACCTCGTCGTCGTCCGGCTCGGTGACGCCTACGGCGACGGCGCCTGGCCCGAGCGGTTCGTGCGACTGGCCGAGCACGTCGCGGCCGGCGGTTAGGGTCGCGCCTCGTCCAGCGAGGAGCGTGCGGGTGCGGAAGCTGCGCATCGGGGTGTTGTCCACGGCCAGGATCGCCGTCGAGAAGGTGATCCCCGGGCTGCAGGGCAGCGAGCGCTGCGAGGTCGTCGCCATCGCCTCGCGCGACCTCGACCGGGCCCGCGCCGCCGCGCAGCCGCTCGGCATCGGCACCGTCCACGGCAGCTACGAGGATCTGCTCGCCGACACCGGTGTCGACGCGGTCTACAACCCGCTGCCCAACCACCTGCACGCCCCGCTGACCGTCGCGGCGGCCGAGGCCGGCAAGCACGTGCTGTGCGAGAAGCCGCTGGCGCTCGACGCCGACGAGGCCCGGACGATGGTCGACGCCTGCGAACGCGCCGGCGTGGTCTTCGTCGAGGCGTTCATGTACCGCTCGCACCCGCAGTGGTCGCGCGTGCGCGAACTGCTCGACGAGGGCCGGCTCGGGGAGCTGCGCTGGGTGCAGAGCGCGTTCAGCTACGACAACCCGGACCCGGCCAACATCCGCAACGTCGCCGCCTACGGCGGTGGCGGGCTGATGGACATCGGCTGCTACTGCATCGACGTGTCGCGCTGGTTGCTCGCCGACGAGCCCGAACGGGTCGAGGGCGCGATCCGCACCGACCCCGAGTTCGGCACCGACGTCCTGGCGACCGGGCTGCTCGCCTTCCCCGGTGACCGCCACGCGAGCTTCACCTGCTCCACGCGCTCGGCCAACGACCAGTGGGTGCACCTGGTCGGCAGCGAGGCGACCCTGACCGTCGAGCTGCCGTTCAACGCCCGCCCCGACGCCCCGACCCGGCTCCTGGTGTCCGACACCGGACCGCACGAGCCGCCGCAGGTCCTCGAGGTCCCGCCCGCCGACCAGTACGGCCTCCAGGGCGACGCGTTCGCGGCCGCGGTGCTCGACGGCGCCCCGGTCCCGACCTCCGGCGCCAACGGCGTCGCGAACCTGCGCGTCATCGCGGCCCTGCGTGCGGCGGCCGGCCCGTCCGCCGACCGCCGCTGACCCGGGCTCACACCAGGTTCACGACCGTCCCGAGGTTGGGCAGCCGGTACAGCCCGTGCGCCCGCACGACCCGGTGGGCCGCTTCGCGGGGGGACGCGCCGGTGACCACCATGTCCCGCGCGATGGCCGCGGCGACCTTCGGCGCCGCGAACGAGGTCCCCGACCAGGTCGCCCAGCCCGTGAAGTGCTCGGCGACCGTCCCGGCCACCTCGACGCCGTCGTGGTACAGGAACGTGCTGGTCACGTCGACGCCGGGTGCGCAGGCGTCGACCCAGTGGCCCCAGTTGGTGAACCCGGCCGGAAGTCCGCCGGGCTGCAGCGCCGCGACCGCGATGACGTCGGCGAAGGCGGCCGGCCAGCTCGGCCGGCAGGTGGCGTCGTTGCCCGCCGAGGCGACCAGCACGGTCTCGTCGTGGCGTCGCACGTGGCGCCGCAGGATGGCCTCCATGGCCAGCGGCACCTCGTCGTGCTCGCTGTAGCCGCCGAAGGACAGGTTCACCAGGCAGGGACGTCCCCGGTCGAAGATCTCACCGAGCGCGGCCGCGAGGGTGGCGTCGTCGCCGTCCCCGAACGACGACATCGCCCCCTCGCACCGGACCTCGGCGCCCGGCACGAGCCGGGCGGCGATCCCCGCGATGAACGTGCCGTGACCGGCGGCCCGGTCGAGGAAGCCGTCGTCGTTCTCGTCGGCGTGGTCCTCGTCGCAACGCAGGTCGTCGGCGAGCGGCGTCATCCGCCACCGCTCGGGCAGCGGCACGTGCTCGCGCAACGCGGCGTGCCGGACGGTGCGGGTCGTCCCGGCCACCTCGTGTGCCCCGTCGTGCTCGCCGTCGGTCTGCAGGCCGGTGTCGAGCACCGCGATCCGCGGTCCGCCGCCGTCGCCGAGCCGCTCCCAGGCCGGCAACGGCGTGGCCGGCGTCGCCGTCGACGCCAACGGCCTGCCTCCCGGATTGCCCTGGTACCCGGGGTTGCCCTGGTAGCCGGGGTTGCCCTGGTACCCGGGGTTGCCCTGGTAGCCGGGGTTGCCCTGGTACCCGGGGTTGCCCTGGTAGCCGGGGTTGGCGGTCAGTCCCGGTCCGTTCGCGGTGAACAGCACGTGGTTGAGGTGCGCAAGCACGCCGCGCGAGCGCAACTCGCCGGAGGCGTCCTTCGCCGCCTGCACGTGGACGCACACCACCTCCCCGTCGCAGGCCGCCAGCGGTTCGGCGTCACGCACCTCCCGGGCCCGGCGGAAGGCGGGACTGCGGTCCGCGGCGCGGACGTCCGAGGCGCGCAGCAGCACCTGCCCCCGGCGGTAGGCGAAGGGGTTCCGGCCGCCGGCCAACTCGATGCCGCGCTCGGCGAACTCCCGCGCGAGCGACACCACGCCGTCGTCGTCGCTCGTTCCCGGTCCGTCGCCGTCGGTCATGCTCGCTCCTGATGTCGTGCCGGCCCCCGATCCTGTGCCGGCCCCCGACCCGAACCCCTACTCTGCCAGCATGGGGACGCTGCATGCGGCCGACACGGCCTTCCGCGACCTGGTCGACGTCGCGCTCGCCGACCCGGTGGGGTTCCGCCGCGACGCGGCGGAGCTGTTCAGCGACGCCGCCGGCGACGACGCGCGCACGGTCGCGGTCCGCTGGGCCCTGGGGGCGGCCCTGCGTGAGCTCGGGGACCTGCCCGGTGCCCGCCGCGAGCTGGACGCCGCCGCCCAGGGGGCGCAGCGGCTCGGCGCGCTCGGCACCGCCGCGCTCGTGCGCTCCAGCCTGGCGCTGGTGCTGCTCCACCTCGGCGAGACCGAGGCCGCCCTGGCGACGACCGCCCTCGCCGCCGAGCACCTCACCGGCCCCGACGCGGCCCGCAACGAGATGCAGCGCGGGCTGCTGCTGCAGCGACTCGGCCGCCTCGACGAGGCCGTCGACGCCTACGGCCGGGCACTACCGATCCTGCGCGAAGCCGACGACGTCGCGGCCGAGGCACGCCTGCTCGGCAACCGGGGCGTGGTGCACGCCTACCTGGGCGACCTGACGGCGGCGGCGGGCGACCTGCGGCGCTCGCTGGCCCTGGCACGCGAGCTCGGCACCACCCCGGGCATCGCGATCGCCCTGCAGAACCTGGCCTTCGTCGCCGCGCGACGCGGCGAGATCCCGCCCGCCCTGGCGCTGCTCGAACAGGCCCAGGACCTGCTCGACGACGAGCAGTTCGCCACCTCGGCCATGCGCGCCTGCATCGCCCTCGACCGCGCCGACGTGCTCGCCGACGCCGGCCTGCTCGAGGAGGCGCTGGAGGTCGCCGCCGACGCGGCCGAGGTCCTCGCCGCCGGCGACGACCGCACCAACGCTGCCGAGGCCGAGCTGCAGCTGGCGCGCACGCTGCTGTTGGCACACCACCACACGGCGGCGGCGGACCACGCGCGCCGGGCTGGCGGGGCGTTCCGTGCGGCACGACGCGACGGCTGGGAGCTGCAGGCGCGCTACGTCACCCTGGCCGCGGCTTCGGCGGCCGAGGGCCACGTCGAGGTGTCGACCGCTGCTGCGCTCGCCGACGACCTCCAGGCCGGCGGATGGCACCTCGAGGCCCGGTCGGCCCGCCTGTTGGTGGCCGAGCAGGCGCTGCGGGCAGGCGATCCGGCGCTCGCCGGTCGCGTGCTCGACGACGTCCTGACCGACGACGTCGACGGGGACCTGCCCGCCCTGGCCCGGGCGCAGCACTGCTACGCGACGGCACTCGTGCAGGCCGCGTCCGGACGGCGCGCCGACGCCGAGCTCGCCGTCGCGCGCGGGGTGGACGTGCTGCACCGCTCGCGGCTCACCTTCGGTTCGGCCGAGCTGCGGGCCCACGCCGCCCGCCACACCGTCGACCTGGTCCGTCTCGGCGTCCGGCTGGCACTCGAGGACGGCCGCCCCGATCGGGCGCTGTGTGCCCTGGACCGGGTCCGGGCCGCCGACGTGGCGGTTGCGCCCCGGCCGCCCGGGGACCCCGTACTCGCCGACCTCCTGGCCGAGCTGCGGCGGCTCGAGAGGGCCGAACGGGACGCCGCGCGCGGCGGCGGTGACCCGCGTCCGTACCGCGAGGCTCGTGCCCGTGCGGAGCGGCGCGTGCGCGACCGGGCCCGGACCACCAGCCACGCCGTCGACCGGCACGCCGTCGCGTCGGTTGCGCAGCCGGCCGACGCGACGCTCGACGTGGACCGGCTGCGGCAGACGCTCGACGGACGAGTCCTGGTCGCCTACGCCGAACTCGACGCACGCCTGCACCAGCTGACCGTGCATCCGTCCGGCGTCCGCCATCGCGTGCTCGGCCCCGCCGCCGAGGTCCGCGACGCCGTGGCGCTGATGCGCTCGGCGGTACGACGGTTGGCGCGCGGGCGGGCCAGCGCCGCGTCCATGGCCGCCGCGGACGCGTCGGTGGCCCGCTCGGCCCGGGACCTCGCCGGACGGCTCGGTCTCGACCGGCTCGACGCGCCGCTCGTGATCGTGCCGTGTGGCGCCCTCGACGGGCTGCCCTGGTCGACGCTGACGATCGGGCGGTCGGTGCCGACGGTCGTGCCCTCGGCGGCGGCCTGGCTGGCCGCGACCGACGGCTGCGCGAGGCCCGGGACGCCCGACCTGCTGGTCGCCGGCCCCGAGTTGCCCGGCGCCGACGCGGAGGTCGCGGCCCTGGCGGTCGAGCACCCGGCGACGACGGCGCTCACCGGTCCCCACGCCACCGTGGCCGCGGTCGGCGCGGCGCTGGCGGACGCGACGACGGCCCACGTCGCCGCGCACGGCGTCTATCGCACCGACAACCCGCTGTTCTCCTGCCTGCGCCTGGCCGACGGGGCGCTCAACGTCTACGACCTCGAGAAGCTGTCCGCCGTCCCGCGCACGCTGGTGCTGTCGAGCTGTGACGCGGCCACCACGGCGACCGTCGCCGGTGACGCCGTGCTGGGACTGGGCAGCGCGCTGCTGCGCCTGGGGGTCGGCACGTTGATCGCACCGGTGCTCGAGATCCCCGACACGGCGGCGGTGGCGCTGATGGTCGACCTGCACCGTCGGCTCGCGAACGGCACCACGGCGGCCTCGGCCCTGGCCGCGTCGATCGAAGCGGCCGACGACGCCGAGCCGGCGCACCGCGCGGTGCGGCACGCCTTCGTCGTCCTCGGCGACGGCGGTGGCGTCTGAGCGGGATCGCGACGCCTGCGGCCCCGACGCGTGTGCTTGCTAGCGTCGGAGGCCCTGGCGACGGTCGGTCGTCGGCCAGTTCGACGCCGGACAGGACGGACACGATGGACCGTGCGGCGGTCGAGGTGCTGGTCCGTTCCGCGGCGGCCGGTGACCAGGACGCCTTCGACGAACTCGTGGCGCGCTACTCCGGCCTGGTCTGGGCCGTGGTCCGCGCGCACCGTCTGGGCGACGCCGACGCGCAGGACGTGTTCCAGACCACCTGGCTGCGGCTGGTCGAGCACCTCGACCGACTACGGGACCCGCGGGCCGTGGGGGGATGGTTGGCCACGACCGCGCGGCACGAGTCGCTGCGCCTGCTGCGGGCCGCGGACCGCACCCGGCCGGTCGCCGCGGACGAACTCGACCTGGCCGACGAGTCCCGGCCCGCCAGCGACGCCGGCCTGCTCGGCGACGAGCAGCGCGCCGTCGTCTGGGCGGCCTTCGACCAGCTCGGGGAACGGTGCCGCGGTCTGCTGCGGCTGCTGATGGCGGACCCGACACCGAGCTACGAGGAGGTCGGTGCGGCGTTGGACATGCCCATCGGCAGCATCGGCCCCACCCGCGGACGCTGTCTGGGCCAGTTGCGCGAGCACCTGCGCACACGGGGTATCACGCCCTCGACCCGGTACTCCGGGTAGGCAGGAGGACGCCGTGGACGAGAATCGACTGCCTGGGGACGTCCCGCCGGACGTTGCCGCCGACGACCTGGACGAACTGCTGCTCGCCGAGCTCACCGATCTGGCGGCGCAGTTCGATCCCGTGCCGCCGGAGGCCGTGCTGGCGGCCCGTTCGTCGTTGGCCTGGTTGCGGCTGGACGCGGCCCTGGCCGAGCTCGTGCACGACTCGGCGGTGGAGGCCGAGCCCGTCGGGGTGCGCGGCGGGGCGCACGGTCGCGTCCGGCAGCTGAGCTTCGCGGCCGGGATCGCCGAGGTGGAGCTCGAGATCGAGGTCACCGGCCCCCGCCGCCGCCTGGTCGGTCAGTGCCTGCCCTCGGCGACGGCACAGCTCACCATCCGTCAACCCGCGGGGGAGCGGACCGCACAGACCGACGACCTCGGACGCTTCACCCTGGAGGTCGAGCCCGGGCCGCTGAGCCTGCGGTGTGCCTGGCCGCACCTGGGGCAGGCCGTCGAGACCGCGTGGGTCACGGTCTGAGCGAGCGCCTTTCGTGGATCGGTGAGCGGTCATCGCACGGATCCGGCGGGGTGGTATCACCGCCCACGGTTGCGGTTCCTCCACGTGAGGTGCCCGACAGGGGCCGCCGTGGGGACCGGCGGTTCGGGCCACTCGCACGCGCACCATCCTGGGGGCGGTCCGGACTGGGGGCAGACCGGACCGGGGGCGGCCGATCGCATCGATCGGCGGGAGCGCCGGACCGAGCCAGGTCCGGCGCTCCCGGCTCCCTCGGTCGCCCGGGGGACTAGCGTGCCGGTCATGAGCGACGCCGCCGCCACCACGATCGATCTCGCCGGGCGCGAGGTCCGGGTCTCGAGCCCAGACAAGGTGTTCTTCGCCGAACGCGGGGAGACCAAGCGCGACCTGATCCGCTACTACGAGGCCGTCGCGGCGCCGCTGCTCGCCGCCATGGGCGGGCGGCCGGTCCTGCTCCAGCGCCATCCGAACGGCGCCGACGGGTCGAGCTTCTTCCAGAAACGGGTGCCGAAGTCCGCCCCGGCGTGGTTGACCACGACCACGGTCAGCACCGTCAACGGGACCACCTCGCAGGCCCTGGTCGCCGCCGACCTGGCGCACGTCGCCTGGGCGGTCAACCTCGGCTGCCTCGGCTTCCACGTGTGGGCACTGACCGCCGCCGACCCCGACCACGCCGACGAGTTGCGCCTGGACCTCGACCCGCAACCGGGTACCGACTTCGACACCGCGCGCGAGGCGGCCCGCGAGCTGCGCGGGCTGCTCGAGGAGTTCGGCCTGGTCGGTTACCCGAAGACGACCGGCAAGCGCGGCATCCACGTCTACCTCCGACTGGTCCCCGAGTACGACAGCTACCAGGTGCGTCAGGCGGCGGTCGCCGTCGCCCGTGAGCTCGAGCGCCGACGTCCGGACCTGCTCACCGCCGCCTGGTGGAAGGAGGAACGCGGCGAGCGCATCTTCGTCGACTACAACCAGAACGCCCCGCACAAGACCGTGTTCGGGGCCTGGTGCGTCCGCGCCCGACCGGGAGCGCAGGTCTCCACGCCGTTCGCCTGGGACGAGCTCGACGACGTCGACCCCGACGGCCTGACGATCGCCAGCGTGCCGGCCCGCGTCGCCGCCGACGGGGATCCGTGGGCGCCGATGTACACCCGTCCGCAGTCGCTCGCGCCGTTGCTCGCACTGCACGAACGCGACCGGGAGGCCGGCCTGCACGACGCGCCCTGGCCGCCGGTCTACCCGAAGATGCCCGACGAGCCGCCCCGGGTCGCGCCGAGTCGCGCCCGCGCCGAGCGCGACGCGTAGTCCGTCGCCGTCCGCGTCTTCCGTGCGGTGGTGGTCGGGACGGAGGTGCCGCAGCCGGGTGGGCGAACGGCCGAGGACGTCCCACATCGTCGCCGTAGGGTGCCCGCGACACCGCCCCAGACACCGCCCCAGACACCGCCCAGGCACCGCCCCCGGGCGAGGAAGGCACCGTCAGTGGACATCGAACGCGACCCGGACGGCCAGCGCTACGTGGCCAGCGACGACGGCCGCGAGGTCGGCGAGCTCACCTTCGCGCAGGAGGCGGGCACGCTGCGACTGCTGCACACGAAGGTGGACGAGGCCGCCGAGGGACGCGGCATCGGTGGCGGGCTCGCCCGACGGGCCCTCGACGACGCCCGCCGCGACGGCCTCCGGGTCGATCCCCAGTGCCAGTTCGTCGCCGGCTGGATCGAACGCCACCCCGAGTACGCCGAGCTGGTCGCCGAGGACTGAGCGACCGCTCCGCTACTGACTCAGTCGCGTCGCGGTCGCACCGCCGCGTGCACGTGGTCGAGGTGCACCGCGTCGGTGAAGGAGCGTCCGCCGTAGCCGTCGAGGGCCCACGGGCTGCCGATGATCGGCCGGGACGGCTCGTCGTAGAGCCACTCCACGACCCGGCGCGTCTCCGACTCCAGCGACGTGTGACCCTCGATGACCAGCTCGCCACCCAGGCGGTGGATGTCGACGGCCCGGCCTCGCAGGTGGTCACTCATCCGGTCGGTGCCGAACACGTGGTAGGGATGTCCCGTCTCGAGCACCACCACGCCGACGTCACCGACCTCGTCGGCCAGGCGCGTGAGCAGCTCGAGCAGCTCGGGCTCGGTCGCACCGCGGTGGATGTCCCACCGCGAGGAGTCGGGCAGTTCGATGCGCTCGTCGTCGAGGACGGCGACGGCCTCCTCGGGCAGGTCGTCGGGTCGGGGCACCGGCACCCCGCCGTCCGACGCGATCCCCTCGAGCAGCCACACGTCCTCGCGCAGGCGCAGCCGCACGTCGATCGTGCGCACCTCGGTGCGCGCCTCGTCGGCGCCGGGTTCGCCGATCGTCTGGCGCAGCACGACCATGATCGAGGCCCGATCGGCGGTCAGGCCACCGAACTGCGGGTAGACGACCTCTCCCCGTGACCACGCGTCGGGGTGGTACAGGCCGGCCGCCTCCTCGGCGAGACGCTCACGGGTCGCGCCGTCGGCGAGCCGTCCGGTCACGTCCTCGAAGGTCTCGTCGGGACCGTAGGTGGTCAGGGTCTGTGCCACCTCCGCGCCCAGCGCCTTGGCGTTGGGATGCGTCTCGTCCGGGTGCAGCTCGTAGGGCGGCGGCATTTCGGGCGCGGGTGGAAGTACCGGCCCGGCCTCGTCGTCCGTGCCGTCCGTGCGGGGCTGCTGTGGGGCGGTCGTGGGCGCCGGTGCCGCCTCGTCGGTCGGCGTGCTCGTCGCCTGCGGGGTGGCGGCCGGGTCGCCCGGTTCGGGTGCCTGGAACGTGACGGAATCGCTCAGCAGGCCGCACGCGGCGGTCACCACGGCGAGCAGCAGGCAGCACAGCAGACGCAGACGCAACAGGGCCAAGGACCTGACGGCGGGGATCACGAAGATAGCCAGCCGACGCGACGTGCTGTGGCAGGCCTGGCGCATCGGACAGGGACCAGCCGAGGGCGGCGACTTCCCGTACGGGCACCCGCGACCGGCAGCGCCACTTCCCACGCTGGGACACGTACCTGCCCGCCCGAACCCGCCGAAATCGGAGAGGAACACCGATGAGTACCCACCCGACGCCCGACCGGGATCGACGCCACGGCAACGTCGCGGTCGAGGACCCTGCGACCAAGCGCACCGCCGGCAGCGCCACGGGACTGGGTGTCCTGGCCGCCATCGCGGGTGTCGCCTCCGTCTCCGGGCTGTATCCGACGCTGATGGGGGTGATCGCGCTCGTGCTCGGGCTCGTCACCCTGGCTGCCGGCTTCGCGGCGTGGCGGCGTGCCAAGGAGCAGACCGGTGAGCAGGCCGGCACGCCCGGTACCAACCTGTCCATCGCCGGCATGGTCCTCGGTGGCCTCGGACTGGTCCTCGGGATCGCCGGGATCACCACGACCGCGGAGGTCACCGACGTCGACGACGGGGTGACCGAGGTGGAGCAGGACGCCCAGGACCTCGGTGACGACGTCCAGGACGGCGTCGGCGGCTGACCGACCAGCACGCGTCCGCCACGACGACGCTCCGACGAGGCGGACCGCAGCGCTGCTGCGGTCCGCCCTCGTGTGGTCCGACGTGTTCGCCGCCGTGGATCGCTGCGGTTCTCCTAGGGTCGCGTCGGCACCTCGCCACCAGACGACCCGGACGGCAACCACGATGCGAACGTCAGCGGTACGGCACCACGGAGGAGCGCGGTGACCCCGCCGCGCGACGACACCGGCACCAGCGACGCCCTGGTGCTCTTCGGCGCCACCGGGGACCTGGCGCGCAAGAAGTTGTTCCCGGCCCTGCACCGGCTGGCGGAGCTCGACCGGCTCCCGCCGGTGGTGGTCGGCATCGGTCGCTCGCCGTGGGACGTCGCACGGTTGCGCGACCACGCCGCGAGTGAGCTCGACACCTCGACGCCGGCGCGCGCCGCGGCCTGGGAGCGGCTGTCGGCGGCGCTGCGCTACGTCGGTGGCGAGTACCGCGACCCGGACACCTACGCCCGTCTGCGCACGGCGTTGGACGGGGCGCGTCGGCCGTTGTTCTACCTCGCCGTCCCGCCCAGCGTGTTCGAGACCGTGGTCGGCGGCATCGCCGACGCGGGACTCGCCCACGCCGCGCGGGTGGTGGTGGAGAAGCCCTTCGGTCGGGACCTGGCCTCGGCCCGGCGGCTCAACGCGTGCGTGCTGGCGCGGTTCGACGAGTCGCAGGTGTTCCGCATCGACCACTTCCTGGGCAAGGAGGAGGTGCTCGACCTGCTCGTGCTGCGGTTCGCCAACGTGTTCCTGGAGCCGATCTGGAACCGGCAGTACGTCGACCACGTGCAGATCACGATGGCCGAGGACTTCGGGGTGGAGGGTCGGGGCGGCTTCTACGACGAGGTCGGCACGCTGCGCGACGTGGTGCAGAACCACCTGTTCGAACTGCTGACGCTGTTGGCGATGGAACCCCCGGGTGGCTCGGACGCCGCCGCCTTCCGCGACGAGCGGTTCAAGGTGCTGCGGGCCATGCCGGACCTGCGTCCCGACGCGGTCGTGCGTGGTCAGGTCGACGGGTTCCGCGACGAGCCCGGCGTCGCGGCCGACTCCGACACCGAGACGTTCGTGGCGGCGCGGGTCCTGGTCGACAACTGGCGCTGGGCGGGTGTGCCCTTCTACCTGCGGGCCGGCAAGTCGCTGGCGGTCACCGCCACCGAGATCGTGGTCGAGTTCAAGCGGCCACCCCGGCTGTTCTTCGCGCCCAGCGACGGCGGTCCGCCACATCCCAACCACCTGCGGTTCCGGGTCAAACCCGACGAGCAGCTGACCTGGACCGTGCAGACCAAGCAGCCCGGCGAGGAACTGCACAGCCGACCGATCGACCTCGCCTACGCCTACGACCCGCACCGGGACGGCCCACGCGACGACGCCTACGCCCGGCTGCTCGGCGATGCGATGGAGGGCGACCAGCGGTTGTTCGCCCGTGCCGACGCCGTCGAGGAGTCCTGGCGTATCCTCGCCCCGGTGCTGGAGTCCCCGCCGGCGACCCACCTCTACCGACCGGGCAGCTTCGGCCCCGCGGCCGCCGACGGGCTGTTTCCCGGCGCCGACCACTGGCACGACCCGGTCGTCGACGGCGGCGGCTGATGCGGATCGAGATCCTGGCACCGGCGGTCCTCGCCGACCACGTCGCGGGTCGGGTCGCCGCGTCGCTGCGCGCGGCCGCGCAGGCCCGCGGTCAGGCGACGCTGGCGGTCAGCGGCGGTCGCACGCCGGGACGGCTGCTGGCCCGACTCGCCGCCCAACCCGTGCCGTGGGACCGACTGCACGTGTTCCAGGTCGACGAGCGGGTCGCCCCCGACGGGGACCCGGCCCGCAACCTGACCGGGCTGCGGGCGGCGCTGCTCGACCACGTGCCGCTCCCCGCGGCGCAGGCGCACGCCCTTCCGGTCGAGGCCGACGACCTCGACGCGGCCGCCGCCGGGTACGCCGACGTGCTGCGGACGGTGGCGGGCGCGCCACCGGTGCTCGACGTCGTCCTGCTCGGGCTGGGCAGCGACGGGCACACCGCCTCGCTCGTGCCCGGGGACCCGGCGGTCGAGGTCGTCGATCGCGAGGTCGTCCGCACCGGCACCTACCAGGGGCACCGGCGCCTGACGTTGACCCGTCCGGTGCTCGACGCGGCGCGGGAGCGGTTCTGGCTGGTGACCGGTGGTGACAAGGCCGTGGTGGCCGCCACCCTGGCCGGCGGCGGTGGCGACCTCGTGGCCGGACGGTTGCGGCGTGACGGTGCCGTGCTCTTCCTCGATCCGCCGGCGGCCGCCGGAGTGCACAGCGCGTGAGACGGGGCACGCGTCGCCGGACGAGCCGGCTGGGTGGGCACGCGGGAACCGGCTGTGGCAGGGTGTGCCCATGACGACCTCCGACGCCCTGCTGCGTGCCAGCGACGACCTGGTGAACGCCTGCCGGGACCACCCGTTCGTGCGTGGCATCGCCTCGGGCGAACTCGCCCGCGACCGCTTCGTGTTCTACGTCGAGCAGGACGCCTGGTTCCTGCAGGCCTTCGCCCGGGCCTACGCGCTGGCCATCGCCAAGGCTCCCGACACCGCGACGATGGACGCCCTGCGCCAGCTGCTCGACGGGGTGGTCGACGAACTGCGGTTGCACCGCGGCTACGCCGAGCGGTGGGGCGCCGATCTCGAGCCCGAGCCCGCCGCGGCGACGTCCGCCTACACCGACTTCCTGCTCCGGGTGGCCTGGTCGGCACCGGTCGGCCCGATCCTGGCGGCCATGACCCCCTGCATGCGCCTGTACGCCGCCCTGGGGCAGGCGTTGGCGCCCGACACCGCGGCCGACGGCCCGTACC
This sequence comes from Egicoccus halophilus, assembly GCF_004300825.1. NCBI lineage: Bacteria > Bacillati > Actinomycetota > Nitriliruptoria > Egicoccales > Egicoccaceae > Egicoccus > Egicoccus halophilus. The sequence continues at coordinate 2,999,182 of NZ_CP036250.1, read as the reverse complement.
GCGAGTGGGTCGACACCTACGCCTCCGAGGCGTTCGAGGACCTCGCCACCACACTCGAGGACCTGCTCGACGCCCAGGCCGACGCTGCCGACCCGCGGGTCGCGACCAACTACCGCCGGGCCATGGCGCTCGAACTCGCCTTCTTCGACCAGGCCGCCGACGGTCGCTGAGCGACGGAGACCCGGCGCCTCAGCGCAGCAACGCGCTCCGGACGGCATCGAGGCGTGCGGGTGGCACCGACCGCAGCGGTGGACGGCACCAGCGTTCGGTGACCAGCCCGTCGAGTTGCAGGGCGGCCTTGATCACGGCCGGCAGCGAGGCCTGCAGGGCGCCGAGGGCCGCTTCGGTCCGGGCGAGCGTGCGTTGAACCTGCGCGGCGGTGTCGTGGTCGCCGTCGGCCACAGCGGCGTGCAGGCGCACCACCTGCCGGGGCCGGACGTTGGCGATGGCGGTGATCGACCCGCTCGCCCCGTCGCGCAGGGCCGCGTGCAGGCTCGGCCCGTGGCCGCTGAGCACCGCGAGGTCGCGGTCGACGACCGCGGCGACGAATGCGGCCCGCCGTTCGGCGTCGGAGGAGGAGTCCTTGATGCCCACGATGTTCGGATGCGCCGCCAGTTCGGCGAGTGCGTCGGCGGTCAGCGCCGACCCGGTCAGCTGGGGCAGGTGGTAGACCAGGGTCGGTACCGCGGCCTGCTCGGCGACCTCGAGGTGGACGTCGACGAGTTCCTCGGGCGTCAGCGGGTAGGTGTGCGGCGCGAGGACGAGCACGGCATCGGCGCCGGCCTCGGCCAGCTGCTCGACGTCGGCGTGCAGCGCCGCCGGGCTGGGTCCGCTCGCGCCGGCGAGCACCAGCGGCCGGCGGGTCGTGCCGGCGACCGCGAGCTCCTCGGCGTTGGTGCGGGCGGTGCGGGTCAGTGCGGCCCGCTGGGTCGGTTCGAGCAGGGTGCCCTCGCCGGTGGTGCCGGCCACCAGCACGCCGGCGAGCCCGTCGTCGGCCGCACGGTGCAACAGCGCGCCGACGTCGGCATGGTCGAGCTGCCGGTGCTCGTCGAGCGGGGTCACGAGGGCGACGAACACGCCGCGCAGGTCGAGCGTCATCATCCGACTCCGGACGCAGGGGAGGACGTCGTCGCACCGTCCGGACCGGCCGCGGCCAGTGCCGCGGCCACGGCCGGTTCGTCGTGGAGGGCGAACACGACCTGGGGGTCCTGCAGGGCGGCGGGGAAGTCGAGGGCGGCGCGTGCCAGCCGGCCCACCCGACGTACCGGCCGGACGTGCCGGTGGTCCTCGACCCGGTGGGGGCCCCGGACGACGGCGAGGTCGAGCTCGTCGCCGTCGGGCACCACCACGCCGTCGCCCTCGGCGATCTCGTCGACCAGCCGGGCGGCCTGCCGCAGCCGCTTGGTGATACGGCCGCTGCGGGCGTCCAGCGGCGTCCACGGCAGCTCGCCCGGCGCCACGGGTACGGCCAGTCTGCCGGCCTCCAGCGGGGCGCGTACCACCCACGCGACCCGGTCGCCGGGGAGCGCGGGTGGCGCCGGCGGCTCGGGCCAGTGGTAGTCGAGGTCGTCGGGATCGTCACCGAAGTGGGGCCGGTAGGACGCCGGTTCCTTGCGCAGGAGCGCCGATCGGTGGGAACGGTGCACGGCCTCGTCGCCCAGCCACGGTGGGAGCCGGTCCTGGCGGGCCAGCAGCTGCTGGTCCGGCGGGTCGTCGGGGTGGACGAACTCGGCGATGAGGGCGCGGGTGGTGTCGGCGTACCCACGCGCGACCCACGCGTCGACCATCGCGATCCCGTAGGCCACCAGTGCCGGGGTGTGCCCGTGCCACATGGTCACGGCGGGATGCCGTCGCCAGCCGTAGCCCTCGAGGTGCAGCGCCCGCAGGATCTGCAGGGTCTCGACCCGCTGCTTGCCCAGACGACGGTCGTCGAGCACCGCGGCGCTGGCGGCGAAGTCGGCGAAGGGCAGGAAGGTCTGCATCGTCCGGCGACCGTAGGTGCTGAGCGGGTCCCGGTGGCTGCTGCGCCGTGTCCGACCGGCGGGGCGTCACGCCGCCTGTCGCACCGGAGGTCGGCCGCGGCCGTCACCGACCGGCGAGGTGCGCCTCGAGCCGGTCGACGAAGGCCCGCTGGGCCGTCACCAACTTCGCCCGTGCGGTGTCCGGATCGAACCAGGCCACCCGGTCGACCTCCGGGAAGGCGCGTTCGTGCCCCGAGCCGCGGGGCCACTCGAGCAGGAAGGTGCCGGGCACGATCGCGTCCGGGTCGGGGTCACCGGCCACGGCGAAGGCCGTCACCCGCTTGCCGCCCGACTGACGGACCTCGCCGAGCTCGACCAGCTCCCCGTGCGGTGGGTCGAGCCCGAGCTCCTCGCGGAACTCCCGCCGGGCAGCGGAGGACGGCGTCTCGTCGGGCTCGTACTCGCCCTTGGGCAGCGTCCACGCGCCGACGTCCCGACGGGCGAAGAACGGCCCGCCCAGGTGCGCGAGCAGGACCTCGAGGCCGCCGTCGGACTGCCGGTACACCAGCAGGCCCGCGCTGCGCCTCGTCACACCGGCTCCTCCTTCTCGTCCGCACCGTAGCGTGGCGTCCCGACGCGCCCGACGGCGGCGCCGGCTCGCACGGGCGTGGGGCGACTACGGTGGCGAACACTCGTGGAAGGGAACGCGGTGGCGACGTCGACGACCGACGAGCTCGCGGAGCGGCGGCTCGCGACCGCGCGGGCGGAGTTCGACGCCGAGGTCGTCCACCTCGACAGTGCCACGCTCGGTCTGCCGCCGCGTCGGACCGTCCAGGCACTCGAGCGCACCCTCGACGAGTGGCGCCGCGGTGTGACCGACGCGGCCGCCTTCGACGCCGTCGTCGAGGCGAGCCGCCGCGACTACGCCCGGCTGGTCGGCGTCGAACCCGCCCATGTCGCGGTCGGCTCACAGGTGTCGGCGTTCGTCGGACTCGTGGCCGCCTCCCTGCCGCCGGGCAGCGAGGTGCTGACCGCCACCGACGACTTCACCAGCGTGCTGTTCCCCCTGCTGGCCCAGCAGGCCCGCGGCGTCACCGTCCGCGAGGCGCCGCTCGAACGGCTCGCGGAGGCCGTCACCGCGTCGACCGGGCTGGTGGCCGTCTCGGCCGTGCAGTCCGCCGACGGGCGGCTGACCGACCTCGACGACCTGGTGGCCGCCTGCGATGCGGTCGGCGCCCGCACGTTGGTCGACACCACCCAGGCGGCCGGCTGGCTGCCGGTCGACGCCGGTCGGTTCACCTACACGACCGGTGGCGGTTACAAGTGGCTGCTCGCCCCCCGCGGCACGGCGTTCTTCACCATCGGTCCCGATCACGTCGACCAGCTGCTGCCGGTCGCGGCGAGCTGGTACGCCGGGGAGGACCGGTGGTCGAGCATCTACGGCGGCCCGCTGCGGCTGGCCACCGACGCGCGACGGTTCGACGTCTCGCCGGCATGGCAGTCGTGGGTCGGCCAGGCGGCGTCGCTCGAACTGTTGCTCGAGGTCGGGACCCAGGCCCTGCACCACCATGCCTGCGCCCAGGCTGCCCGGTTCTGTGCCGCGGTGGGGCTGCCGTTCGCCGGCTCGGCGATCGTCTCGGCGCGTGCCGACGGCGCCGTTCCCGGACTGCTGGCCGACGCCGGGATCCGGGCGGCGACCCGGGCCGGACGCCTTCGCCTGGCCTTCCACGTCTCGACCAGCGCTGCGGACACCGACCTGGCCGCAGCGGTCCTCGACGGCCACCTCGCGCCCTGACCTCCGACGGAGGGACCCGGCAGGTGCGCGATACCCTGGCAGGTCCGGCAGGTCGTCGCAGAGGTTGGTCCATGCCCACGTCCACCGCCACCACCTGGCACCCGACGCAGACCCCCTCCGGTCGCTTCAACCGGGTGGGCGGCGACGTCGAGGTGCGCCTGGACCACACCGGCGACGACACCGTCCGCATCCGTGGCACCTGGCGGCGGCTGTCGCTGCAGGCCCTGTGGGCCACGCCGGTGGTGATGATCGAAGCCGGACTGCTCGTCGCGGCGTGGGTCGCGCTGCCGGTCGCCCGACCGGTCGTGCTGGCCGTCGCGGCCGCGCTGCTGCTGTTCCACGGCTGGCGGGGGCTACGGCAGCTGACCGGGGTGCTGCGGGCACTCGTGGAGGTCGACCGACACGGGATCCGCGGCTCGGCCCTCGGCCGCGAGCTCGCCTGGGAGGATGTCGTCGAGGTCCGCCGCGCGCAGGCCACCCGTGGGCCGGTGCTCGTCTACGTGACCGCCGGCGACCGTGACCGGACGGGACGTGGGAGCCGTGAGCTCGCGCCGTCGGAGCTGCCGACGGAGCTGCTCCTCGACGTCCTGGTACCGGCCGACGTGCCCGTCGCGCTCGGACACCCCGACGACGACCCCCGCGCGGTGACGGTCGCCGACGACCGCCTGCAGGTCGAACTCGGCGGCGGCCGCACGTTGCGCGTCCCGCTGACGGACGTCACCGACGTCGACGTGACCGCGGCCGCAGTCGGCAACGGGCGGGTCGCTCGCCAGCTCGAGGTGCTCGCCGTCGTCGACGGCCCGCGCCCCGGGGCGCGGGCAGAGGAACTGGTGACGCTGCCCGAGACCCTGGCGAGGCGCGCCGGCCTCGTCGACGCCCTCGACGCGCGGGTTCCGGGGCTCGAGTCGGCGCTGCGGGAGTCCGGCGAGGGACGGGCGACGCTGTGGAGCGCCGGCACCTGATCGCGTCACGGTCGCGTCCGCACCGATGAGTGCGGTGTCGGTGCGCCGTCTGCCCCTGCGACCGGGTCCGTCGGGTGGACGGGAGCCGCCGTGGGGGCAGACCGCACCGACGAACCGCCTGCGGCGGGTCCGGGGGAGCGAACCCTGGTGGTCGTCCTGGACGCCGACGCGCGGCCCGGCTGGTGCGTGGGGGCGCGACGACTCATGCTCGCCGACGAGGCCGCCGTCGTCGTTCTCGACGTCTCTGCCGTGGGGGCACCGGACGCGGCCACCGTCGACGCGCTCGCCCGCGTCCTGCTGACGGCGAGGCGTCTCGGCCGCACGGTGCGGTTGCGTGGGGTCGGGCCGCCCCTGCACGAGCTGCTGCTCCTGTTCGGGCTCACCGACGTCCTGCCGGGCGAGGCACCCGGGACCCGGTCGTCGGCAGACGTCCAACCGGGACCCCTCATCGGTGGAGAAGCGCGATCTCGTCCGACCGCCTCGACAAACCGCTTCAGTAGCTAACGAAACCGCATCAGCACCTTCGCCATAGCTGCTACGAATCCCCTTCGCCCTGCACGCACTCCCGGCTACTGGCGTTCCATGATCCGAGCAACTTCAGAGGATTCGTGTCGACGATGTCATACTGATCTCCAGTGGAGCTGATCACCACCACGTCTCCGCGATGCGTCTCCAAGAACAGGCTTCGATCATTCGAAGTCCGGCAGTCCGTGCCGACCCTAGTGGTGTAAGTCACTGACTCCGAATCTTCCGGCATTGCGATCGTGCCCCCTGGTGCCGCAATAATGTCATTCGGCTCCGCATCTACGACCCATAGGTCTCCATCCTTTCTCAAAGGACCCTGAAACGAAACTTCTGCCACCTGGGAGGACTCGGACTCGCCACCAGCCTGATTATCGAGCGCGTCGCCGCTTCCGGCGTCCTCCCCACTCCCGCCCGCACATCCAACGACCATGGCAACTATCGCAGCAGCCACTACGACAGCACCTGGGCCACCGGCCGATTCTCGGTGGATCGCTGAACCGGAGTGTGCCCGAACGGATCCTGGTCGCTCATCAAGGCTTCGGCCGATCTTGAGGGGGCAGTAGGCGTCGGGCGATCTCGCGATGGGCAACGGCGAAGTGAGGCAGCGAAATCTCCCTCGTCCGAATTATTCGTCGTAGTGCATGATCCTAAACCGAGGAGATGAGTAGCCTGCAAGTTCTAGATCATAGACCGCGGTGTACTGCCCCAAAGTTTCGTAGCAGGGGGAGGCCGAACCGCGGGAACAGGCGCTCGACGTCGAGGAAGCTGTTGAAGGCCAGGATCCGCCCGTCGACGATCTCGAGCACCTGCAACGCCCAGGCACGGTGGCCGCCGCCGGGATCCGGTCGGTACTGAGCGAAGGCCGGCATGCCGTTGGCCTCGACGGCCAGCAGCCGTGAGCCGCGGCACTCGTCCGGTCCCGGACTGACCATCCACGCCACCAGTTGGTCCCGGCCCTGCAGCCACAGGTCGTAGGGTGGCATGTTCTGGATCGCGTCCTCGCGCAGCAGCGCGGCCAGGGCGTCCATGTCGTAGCGCTCGAAGGCGTCCACGTAGCGCGCCAGCAGCTCCCGCTGTGCCGGGTCGTCCGGACGCAGCGGGTCGGTCTCGGCAGGGGTCCGGTTCGCCAGCGTCGCCCGCGCCCGCTGCAACGCCGAGTTCACCGACGCGACGGTCGTGTCGAGCAGTTGCGCGACCTCGTCGGCGTGCCACTGCAACACCTCGCGCAGCAGCAGCACCGCCCGCTGTCGCGGCGGCAGGTGCTGCAGCGCCGCCACGAACGCGAGGCGGACCGTCTCGCGGGCGACGGCGAGCTCCGCCGGGTCGCCGGCCGTAGGCAGCACGGCGCCGTCGGGCACCGGCTCGACCCAGGTGGCCGCGTCGCGCTCGATCAACTCGGCGGCGGCCACGGTCGTGGACGGCCCGAGGTCCATGGGCCGGGCCCGCCGCTTGCGGCCGCGCACCTGGTCCAGGCAGACGTTGGTGGCGATCCGGTACAGCCAGGTCCGCACCGACGCCCGCCCCTCGAAGCGGTCGTAGGCGCGCCAGGCGCGGACGAGGGTCTCCTGGACCGCGTCGTCGGCGTCGGCGCCCGAGCCGAGCATCCGGTAGCAGTAGCCGGTCAGCTCCCGTCGGAACGGCTCGAACGCGGCGACGGCGTCCTCCGGCAGGACGGTGAGTGTGGACATGCGCGCACCCCTCTCGACGTTCGGTGAGCACCCGAGGATCATGGCACGACGGCCAGCCGCCGTCCGGTCTCGTCGAGGGAAATGTCGTGCGCCGGCGACTGGCACGCTGAGTACCTGCGCACGAGAGGTGGCGACATGGCACGACCGACGTGGAGCGGCTCCATCAGTTTCGGGCTGGTGAGCGTGCCGGTCCAACTGTTCACGGCCGTGCGCACGCACTCGGTGCGCTTCACCCAGCTGCACAAGGACACGGGCAACCGGGTGCGCAACAAGCGGGTCGACGAGACCACCGGCGACGAGGTCGCCTACGGCGACATCGTCAAGGGCTACGAGGTCGCCGACGGCCAGTACGTGGTGGTCGACCCCGACGAGCTCGACGAGCTCGACCCCGAGGCCTCCCGCCTGATCGACATCGAGGACTTCGTCGAGCTCCAGCAGATCGACCCGGTCTACTACGACCGCGCCTACTACCTGATGCCGTCGGGCGACGCGGCCGCCAAGCCCTACAAGCTGCTCGCCGAGGCCATGGAACAGGCCGGCAAGGTGGCCGTCGCCCGGTTCGTGATGCGCAACAAGGAGTACCTCGCCGCCGTGCGTGCCCGGGACGGACTGTTGGTGCTCTCGACGATGCACTACGCCGACGAGGTCGCCGATCCCGCCGACCTCGAGGCGACCGACACGCTCGAACAGGTCGAGGTGGCACCTCGGGAACTCGCCATGGCCGAGCAGCTCATCGACTCGCTGGTCACCGACTTCGACCCGGAGCGCTACCACGACGAGTACCAGCAGCGGGTGACCAGCTTCCTCGAGGCGAAGGCCGAGGGGCAGGAACTCGAGGTCACGCCACCCGAGCGGGACACCGGCGGCGTCATCGACCTGATGGCGGCGCTCGAACAGAGTCTGGAGTCGGCCAAGCGGGACCGGGGCGGCGAGGGCACGGGCAGCTCCCGGGGCCGCGACTACGGTGCCATGACCAAGGACGAGCTCTACGACCTGGCGCAGGAACGCGACCTGCCGGGTCGCTCGTCGATGAGCAAGGAGGAGCTCGTCGAGGCCCTGGGCACGTCGGACGCCTCCTCCAAGGCCAGCTGACGCCGGGACGGTCCCATGGACGAGCAGGTGCTCGCGTCGCACGTCGACGCGATCCACGGTCTCGCCCTGGACGCCTTCACCGCCGAGCGGGATCGGCGGGTGAAGGCGCTGCGGGCGGAGGGGTACAAGCAGGAGGCGGCCGCCCTCAAGCAGCACCGCAAGCCGACCGTGCCGGCGTGGGCCGTCGACCAGCTCGTGCGCGCGGCACCCGACGAGGTCGAGCACCTGCTGGACGCGGCCGAGGAACTGCGCTCGGCACAGCACCGGGCCGCGAGCGGACGCGGCGCGCAGGGGCTGCGCGAGGCGAACCGCCGCGTCCGTGAGCTCGTGGGGGAGTTGCGGGAGCGGGCCGCCGAGCTGCTGGCCGCGGCCGGGACCAGACCCGACGCCCACCTCGACGAGGTCGAGCAGACCCTGTTCGCCGCCGCGGTCGACCCGGAACGGCATGACCTGCTCCGGCGGGGCATCTTCTCGACCGTGCTGCCGGGCCCCGGGTTCGACGGCCTCGGCTTCGGTGGCCTGGGATTCGGCCTCGCCGCGCTGCCGGACCCACCGGCGCCCGACACCGACACCGATGCCGACACCGATGCCGGCGCCGATGCCGACGAGGCGGTCGGTGACGTCACGGCCCGGGACAGGGACGAGGCGGGCGTGCGGGACCCGCTCGAGGAGACCGCCGACGGCCTGGCCGACGCCGCCGAGGCCGCAGCAGCCGCACAGGCGGTGGCCGACGCGGCCGAGGACGCCCGCCGCGCCGCGGCCAAGCGCGAACGCGAGCTCGAGGAGGACCGCACGGCCGAGGAGCAGCAGCGTCGGGAGGAGGCCGCGCGTCGAGAGGAGGAGGAGGCCCGTTCGGTGGCCGCGGAGGCACAGCGCCGGCAGGACGAGGCCCGCCGGGTCGAGGAGCAGCAACGTCAGGCCGAGGAGGAGGCCCGTTCGGCGGCCGCGGAGGCACAGCGCCGGCAGGACGAGGCCCGCCGGGTCGAGGAGGAACGACGCCGGGCCGAGGACGCAGCACGCGCGGCCGACGACGAAGCGCGTCAGGCCGCCCGGCGACGGCGCCTGCAGCGCCGGATCGACGCGTTCGAGGTGGCGCTCGACCAGCAACGCGACCGCGTGCAGCGGGCGCAGGAGCGAGCGGACGAGCTGCGGACGCAGGCCGAGGCGGCCCATGCCGAGGTCGAGGCCGCGCGTACGGATCTCGCCGACTACGAGGACGACCTCGCCGCCGCCCGCCGAGAACTCGACGAGCTCACCGCGTCCGACGAGCGGTCGTGAGCGGGAGCGGGCGGGAGACCGCGTGCAGGCGAAACGGAGGCGGGTGCGGTCCGCCTCGTCGGGTCGGTGTCGGACGTCGGTGTCGGACGTCGGGTCTCGCCGTCGGGTGTCGCTGTCGCCCAGGGCGGCGCGCGAGACGGTCGGCTGCCTCCCGGTCTCCCGGCCTGCGTAGCGCGGCGCTCAGCGCCACCTCGGAGATCGTCGCGTGCGCGCCCACAGGTGGCTGAGGAACCAGGCGACCGCGACCGTGACCGCGCCGGCGGCAGCAGCCCACGCGGCCGCGACCGCCGGGCTCGAGGTGGTCGCGACGCCGGAGACGCTCCGGCAGCGCTGGCTGACGGCGTCCGGTGCATCCGTTCACCGGCGATCACCCACTCGCACGCCACCGGGAGCGCGAGGGTGCCTACGGCGACGACGACGATCGCGCCCAGGAGCGCTCGGGCTCGCCACGGAGGGCCGAGGCCGGCGAGCCACGTGCACGTGCCGACGGTGACCCCGGTGAACGCGGCGACGGTGAGCCCCGACGCGCCCGGTCCCAGGGGCGTCGTCGCTCCGAGGTGCGACCGGCAGGCTCCCTGCGGAGGCAGGGACATCAGCAGCAGGCAGGGCTCGACGGGCTGCAGCGCGAGCCAGGTTCCGAGTGCCGTGGCCGCGGCCGCGACGACGGCGATCGCGGCCACCCGATGTCTCGCCGGGGCGCTGCTCGGGAACTCCACACCGGTGTGACGTCCCCGACGGCGCTGGGGTTGCGTGCGCCTCGACGCCCCCCGACCGACTCGTGGTGTCGGCAAGGCCGACCTCGTCCCGTCCGGATAGCGGCGCAGGTCCGGCCCACCACGGCGACGCCTCGGCGAGGCGTGCGTGATGGGCGTCGAAGTGGTGCTGCGGTCCGGGAAGAGGCGGGGAGGGTGGGTGCCACTGGGGCGGTGTCAGAAGGGCAGGGGCGGGTCACTGCCGGTCGGCGCAGGGTCACTGCGGGCGGGTTGGTCGGGTTGTTCGCCGGGGTGGACGAGCCGGGTCGAGCCGACGAGGGGCGGTGACGTCGGTGGGTCGTGGCCGTCGGGGGCGGCCGTGCTGCGGTCGTGTGGTGCCGGGTCGGCCAGTGTCAGGTCATCTGGTGGCGGGACGCGCAGGCGGGTGGTGGCGGGGAGGGTGTCGATGGTGAGGCGGGTGCGGGGGTGGTGCCAGCGGCGGGTGCCGTCGGGGGTCTGGGTGGCGCTCCAGCCGTCGGGTTCCTTGGTGCGGTTGGCGGTGCGGCACAGCGGGGCGAGGTTGTCGATGTCGGTGGTCCCGGGCGGGTGGTCGGGTCGGGTGGGGTGCCAGGGGGTGGCGTGGTCGAGGTCGCAGGCGGTGGCGGCGATGTTGCAGCCGGGTTCGGTGCAGGTGTCGTGGACCGCGAGGACGGCGTCGGTGAGCCAGCCGGGCGGGATCCGGGTACGGCGTCCGACGCCGACGACGTTGCCGGTGGTGTCGAGGACGATGGTGCGCAGCTCTGCGCCGCGTTCGTCGATCAGCCGGCGTGCGGCGGTGGCGGTGAGGGTCATGCGCCCACCGGCGAGCCGGGTCAACAGTTGTGCCGGGGTCTGTCGGCGGTCGCACAGGGTGTCGAGTTCGGCACGCAGCAGCAGCCGCACCGGCGGGAGCCGCCGCCTCCCAACGCGACCTCCGCTGCTGCCGCCGTCCTGGTCGGTGGTGGTGCAGGTGGTGCAGGCGGTCTGTTCGAGCCGGTCGAGCAGGGTGTGCAGCCGGCGTCGGCCGCGTTCGGCGATGCTGCCGGTCAGCCGGTCGGGGTCGGGGCTGGCACCGAAGCGGGTCCGGGTCGGACCGCCGACCGGGCCGGGGTCGCAGGCGGCTTCGAGGCGGGCGAAGGTTTCGGGGCCGGCTTCGCCGTGGAACCGGCCGCCGGTGCCGTCCAGCCTCGGTTGCAGCGCCAGGTATTCGGCCGGTCCGCCGTCCGGGGGTCGTCGGGCTGGTCGGTGGTGGTGAGGTCGGTGACGACCCAGCCGGTCAGGGTGGCGAGGTTGTCGGGGTCGGCGGTCTCGGCCCGATCGATGGCCTGCTCGACCGCGGCGTCCAACTGGTGGTCGAGCCGGCGGGGGAGCCGGTGGAGCTGCAGGACCAGGGTGCGGGTCTGGCTCCAGGAGATCCGTCCGGCGGTGAGGCGTGTCGGAGGGCGGGCAGGCGGCGGCAGACGTCGGCGGTGGTGAGCAGCATGCGCCGGTCGGTGCCCGTGCGGCGGGCCACGATGAGCAGCCACTGCTCGAGCGGGACGCCGGTGACCGTTTCGGCCAGCTCGGTGTCCTGCAACTCCACGATGGTGTCGATCGCGTCGGCGATCAGCCGGTCGACCTGCCGGAGCGTGGCCAGCAGCTGCCCCAACAGCGGCGCCTCGGCCAACACCGGAGAGTTCAGAGCCACCCCACCGGCGGACACCGTGCCGGCCGGGTCGGACACCGTGTCGGCCGGGTCGGACGTCGGGCCGGTCGCCGGTGCCTCGCGCTGGCGAGGTGGGGCAGGGTCGTAGCAGGTGGCCGGTTCGGCCACCAGGTCCGCACACGCCTCGATCAGCAGCATGACCCCAGTGTCGCACCGGGGTGGGACACCGCCAGATCGAGCGTTCCCGGAGCTGTGGACGACGCCACGGTCCTGCCGTCCGGGTCACTCCTCGAGCGGGTCGTGGCCCCAGTTCATCAGCGAGTAGCGCCACTTGCTGTCCTCGACGTCGCCCGACGGACGTTGCGCGGTGTGTCGGTTGACGTAGCCGACGACCTTGCGCATGTGTGCGAGGTCGTCGTCGGTGTAGTCGTCGCGGTGTTCGTGCGCTGCAGGTCCACGATCCGACGGCCCGAGGCATGACCGGTCGACTCACCGTCCCCGCCGGTGTCCCCGACCGACTGCGACTCGTCGGTCTCCAGCCACTCCTCGAGCTCCGTGGCGGGCATGTTGACCGCCTCATGGAAGTCGTCGAGCGTCTCGCGGGTGTCGTCGTCCACGTCGCCTCCTGGGTCGGCTCGCATCGTGGGTCGGGCGGGACCGGTTCGTGGACGGCGTCGTGATCGGACGGACGGTCCGACTAGCGTCCCGCCAGCAATGGCCGACGACCCGTACCGCGCGCCCGGACCCGCACCCGCCTGGGGGCGGGTCGGGATCGCCGCGCGTCCGCTGCCACCTCTCGAACCGCTCACCACGTCGACCCGTGCTGACGTGTGCGTCGTCGGCCTCGGAGCCTCGGGGCTCACCGCCGCGCTGCACCTGGCGGAGCGCGGCGCCGAGGTGGTCGCGATCGACGCGTACGGGATCGCGGCCGGTGCCGCTGGACGCAACGGCGGCTTCCTGCTCGCCGGGCTGGCCCGTTTCCACCACGACGCCGTCGCCGCCTACGGACGTGCACGTGCGGTGGGGCTCTACCGCTGGACGCTCGACGAGCTCGACCGGACGCTGGCCGACCTTCCCGACGACGTCGCCCGCCGGGTCGGGAGCCTGCGCATCGCGGCCGACGACGCCGAGTTCGCCGACGTCGATCGGATGCTCGCGCAGCTGCAGGCGGACGGGCTGCCGGCCGAACCCTATGTGGGACCCGAGGGGACCGGCGCACTGGTGCCCAGCGATGCGGTCATGGACCCGCACGCCCGTTGCGCCGTCCTCGCCGAGCGGGCACTCGCGGCCGGCGCCCGTCTGCACGCGCCGACGCGCGTGACCGACGTCGCCACCGACGGCGTCCGGGTCACCGCCAACGGGGTGCGGGACGACGCCGACGTCGGGCGGGGCGACACCGACGGGCGGGGCGACGCCCGGCGGCTGCGGATCGCGGCGGACCGCGTCGTCGTCGCCGTCGACGGCGGACTCGAGGTGTTGCTGCCCGAGCTCGCCGGGCGTGTCGAGACGGTGCGCCTGCAGATGCTGGCGACCGCACCGGAGCAGGGGGTGACGCTGCCGCGGCCCGTCTATCGTCGCTGGGGTTCCGACTACGTGCAGCAACTGTCCTCGGGGGAGGTGCTGCTCGGCGGGTTCCGCGACCGCGGGCGCGCCGAGCAGGGAGCGCCACCGGTCCCGTCCGACGACGTGCAGGCGTGCCTGGACGCCGAACTGCGTCGGCTGGGCGTTCGCGCCCCGGTGACCCACCGGTGGGCGGCACGGGCGGCGTTCACGACCGATCGGCTCCCCGTGTGCGACGAGGTCCGGCCCGGGGTGTTCGCCGTCGGTGGCTACAGCGGCCACGGCAACCTGATCGGCACCGCCTGTGCCCGCCTGGCCGCGGACGCGGCCCTCGACGGCGGACGACCGGAGCTGCCGGTGTAGTGGCAGCGCGGTCGCCAGGGCGTCGTCGAGCGTCGGGCCCGTTCCCCGCCGTCCGGCCTGACCCGGTCCCGTTCACCCCGCCATCGACCCTGCCGGCGACGTACGCTGCGTCGCATGTGCCGATCCATCCAGCAGCTGCGGGGCGCCCAACCGCCCGCAACCGACGACGAGGTCCGCGACGCCGCGCTGCAGTACGTGCGCAAGATCAGCGGGTACCGGGCCCCGTCGGCCGCCAACAGCGAGGCGTTCGACGCCGCCGTCGCCGAGATCGCCGCGGCGACGCGCCGGCTGCTCGACGACCTCGTCGTCGCACCGGGTTCGAAACCGGCCGACCCGGTCCAGCGCCGCGTGCGTGTCGCGCGGGCGTGAGCCGGCCCGACGTGTCCGCCGACCCACTCGACACCGTGGCGGCGCCGGTGCGGGTCGAGTCGGAGGTCAAGGGGTCCCGGTTCATCGGCGACCTCGTGCCGGTGGTCGACCTCGCGGCGGCCGACGCGGCGATCGTCGCGGCACGTCGCGAGTTCTCCGACGCGCGTCACCACTGCACGGCACTGGTGATCGGGCCCGACGGCGCGCGGCAACGGTCCAACGACGACGGTGAACCCTCGGGCACCGCCGGGGCGCCGATGCTCGCGGTCCTGCGCGGTGCCCGGCTGACCGACGTCGTGGTGGTCGTCACGCGCTACTTCGGCGGGACGTTGCTCGGAACGGGCGGTCTGGCCCGCGCCTACGGTGGCGCGGTCACCGACGCCGTGGCGGCGGCGACCCGGCTGCGGCGCCGCACCGTGCGGCGCGTTGCCGTGCACACCCGCCACGAGGACGCCGGCCGACTCGAGCACCGGTTGCGCATCTGGGCCGGGGCGCGTGGTCAGGTCGAGGTCGCGCCGGGCACCTACGACGCCGAGGGCGCTCGCTTCGAGCTGGCACTGCTGCCCGAAGCGAGCGACGCGTTGCACACGCTGTTGGCCGAGGACGGCGGTGCGGTCCACCTCGACGAGCTCGGCACCGCCCTGCGTCGGTCACCCGTCGACGGCGCGTGACCCGACCGGACCACCGTGGTGGTCATCCCGCCCGCCCGTCCCGGGTGCTGGCGAGCAGGTCTGCCGGCGTCGCCGTGCGTTCGTCGAGCACCAGGACGGTGCGGGTCCGCCGCACGTGCGGCAGGTCCTGCAGTCGCCGCAGCACCACCTCGCGCAAGGTGGGGATGTCGCGGGCGCGGACGACGAGCAGGACGTCGTGGTCAGCGGCCAGCACGGCGCAGTAGGTGACCTCGGGCAGCGCCCGGAAGGCCGCCAGCGCGTCGTCGCAGCGCTGCTGGTCGAGGGTGACGAGCACGTGCGCGGTGACCGTCAGGCCGAGGCGCGCCGGGTCGAGCTGGACGGAGAAGCCGGTGATGATGCCGCAAGCGCGCAGCCGTTCGATGCGGGCGTAGGCACTGGCGCGCGAGACCCCGACGGCGGCGGCGACGGCGCGCACCGACATGCGACCGTCCTCGCACAGCAGGGCGAGGATGCGGCGATCGGTGGGATCGGGGACGGCGCCTGGCCGACCGGCGTCCGGCGAGGCGACGGGTGGGGCGACCGGTGAGACGCCCGTTGGGTCGACGTCGACGGCGTACCCGATGCTCATGCGCCACTCCCGGTCCGACCCCGCTGCCACTGAAGTATGACTGAAGTGGCGTGAACGTGTCGGGGTTCGCGCGACGCCGGGAGGGCGCCGGCCGAGTGGCCGACGCCCTCCTGGACCACCCGTGTCAGTGGGTCACGGGCGGATCGTGATCTTCGCCTCCCGGTGGTTCTTGCCGGTCCCGGTCGGCTTGTAGTTCGCCTCGACGTTGCCACGGACGTCCACCGAGAACCAGCGGACGGTCGTCGAGCGGTCGACGAGGATCGATGCCTCGGTCTGGCGGGGCCCCTGGTAGGTGAGCTTCGGCGAGTCGTAGGTCGGTCGCGAACCGTCGAGCGTGTAGTACACGTCGGCGGGTTCGTCGACCGAGAAGGTCAGGCGGGTCGGCCGGTCGAAGCTCGTACCGGCGGGGGTCAGAACCGACTTCGGTGGCACGGTGTCACGGGCGTACATCCGGGCGACCTCGAGCATCCCGATCAGGCCGTTGGAGAACTCCATCGCCTGCTCGTAGCCCTCCTCGAACGGGGGCGTGAAGCCGTTGCCGATGGTGACCCAGCCGGTGTTCGCGGCGTTGCGACGCGACGCGCCCACCTCGAACGACCAGGCGAAGATGCCGCGGTTGTAGAAGTGCTCGTCGCCGGAGTTGCCGGCCGCCGAGTACAGCACGTCGCTGATCGGGCCGACCCGCGAGTCCCAGATGGCGGTCCCACGGTGCTCCTTGATGCGGTCGAGGATGTGCGACGACGCCTCGTAGAAGAACCGCTCGGTGCCGTAGCTCGGGCGGGGCAGCGACTCGCGACCGGCCGACTTGTACGCACCGGGGGCCCACATGAAGTAGCCGCCGTGGCTGTGGATGTTCATCGAGAACTTGATGTTCGGATGGTTCTCGGTCAGCCACACCTCGTTGCGCGCCTCGGGCTCGGAGAGCTCGGACGGGCCGGCGAAGGTGTCGCTCGTGCAGCTCGTCGACGCGCCGGCGTAGCCGTCGAAGAGGCTGCCGACCGAGAAGTTGCGGTTGAGGTCGACGCCCCACGTGTTGCGGGCGAGCAGGTCGTTGTTCTGCCCCTCACCGCAGTAGCGGGCCAGGTTGCGCCGCTGCAGGGTGAAGTCGTGCATCGAGTAGTGGGTGCCGTCCGGGTTGATCGACGGGACGATGAAGATGTCGAGGTCGTCGACCAGCCGGCGGGTGTTGTCGTCGTTGGTGTAGTTGCGCAGCAACCGCTCGGCCGTCTCCACCGCCACGAGTGGGGTCGCCCACTCGCGGGCGTGCTCCTGGGCGTAGGCGAACACGCCCACCCGGGAGCCGTCGCGGTGCCGTCCGATGCGCAGTGCCTTGATCGTGAACGGGTCGCGCGACACCGAGTCGGGCGCGGCCAGGTAGTCGCTGAGCGCGATCCGCGGGGTCGGCGCGACGACACCCGTGCCGGCCTGGTTGCGGTAGCGGTACGCCCACACCAGCTGGCTCGCCTGCGGGTGGGCGTTGATCGCGTCGCGCACCTGCACGGCGGTGCTGTTGCGGGTGCCGGCCGCGTTGGTGGCGAGGCCGATCTCGATGTGGTCGCCGCTCACCGTCACGGTCAACGGCGAGTTCGGCGCTCCCGGGTCGACCGCCCGGATCGTGAGGTCGTTGCCGCCCTCGTGACCGTAGGCACGCGACTCGACGCCGACACGGGCGTTGTTGTTGACCGCCGCACCGGGCAGCACGCGACCGGTCGACGCCGCCAGGGCGCCGCGGATCGTCGCACCGTCCGCCTGGGCGATCATCACGGTCGGGACCGTCGTGCCCGGTTCGGCCGTCCCGCCCGGGGCGGTCGGAGCGCCGGCGACGTTGTTGACGATCACGACCGCCGACGCGCCGGCGTTCTGTGCGTGGATGGTCTTGACCGAGAAGTTGCAGTTGCCGCGGTCGACGAGCGCGATCGCGCCGGACGGGAAGCCGGGGCTGTAGGGACCGCAACCGTCGGTGGCCGGGAACTCGCCCGTGCCGCGTGCGTCGGCGAAGGCGGCGTCGGCCGCCGGGACGCCGCTGGCGGGCACGGACGGGCCGTAGCTGGCCGCGGCGTAGGCGTAGTCGCCGGCCGCCGGGCCGGAGGCGACGTTCACGCGTGGGCCGGCCGGGTCGAGCAGCGCCATCGCCGGTCGCCGGTAGCCGTTGGACGGGTGGGGGAACTCGACGATCTCGGCCAGGCGCGGGAACTGCGCCGCGAGCGCCTCGATGCGTTCGGTGCTCTCGGTCGCGTCGAGGTACTTGTCGATGAAGCTGGTCTGGTAGGTGTCGCTGGCGTCGACCGGGGCCCCGGGACCGGTGCGGTCCACCCCGGTCAGGGTCTCGGTGACCGCCACCTCGCGGGTGCCGATGACCTGACCGGCCAGTGTCGTGGTCACCCGCATACGGGTCGGCGCCGCCGCGGTCGTGATCAGCACCGGGGAGTTGGCGCGGTGGAACATGTACTGGCCCGCGTCGACGAACCGTGACAGGTTGAAGCTCTGGGTTCCGGGCCCACCGATCTCGGTGCCCGCACCGGCGTCGAAGGCGACATTGACGGTGACCGACGCGGACACGCTGCCCGTCGCCGTCCACACCTCCACCTCGAGGAAGCGGCCCTGGTTGGGGTCCTCGTACCACTGGGCACGCTGGACGCGCAGTTCGTCGCCCGACTCCTCGGCCTCGGCCTCCGCCGCGGTCAGCTCCGCGGTCATGGCCGCGAACTCCTCCTGCAGCGCCACGGCCTCGGCCTCCGTGACGACGGTGTCACCGATCGTGACGCCCTTGCCACGCAACTTGGTCTTCTGGTCGCTGGTGAGGATGGCGTGCACCATCACGCTGCCGTCGTCGAGGTCGAACACCTCTTCACCGACGTCGACGCCCAGCGAGCCGAGCTCGCTCAGGGTCTCCCGGTCGGGTGCACTGACCTCGACGATCTCCGGGTACTCGACCTCGCGTGCTCCCGCGACCACCTCGTCGCTGGGGTTCTGCGCGATCGTCGGGACCACCAGGGTCGCCAGGATGCCCGTACTGAGCATCCCGACGACCGCTCTCCTGACTCGCTTGCGCGCCATGCGCATCGCCTCTCTGTCGAAGCGCAGGACGCCGACGACCGGGTCACGGTCGTGCTGGCGGCCCTCCCACGGTGCCGCACGTCCCACGCGACCCAACAGCTACCAGCCGGTCACGCCGGCGCCGACCGCCCACGCCGCGTGCTGGACGTCTGGATCGGCCCGGCGTCGGATGGTGGCCAAACGTCCACCCGCGCCGGGGGTCAGCGCTCGCCCGTCGCGAGCTCGCGGCGCACGATCGGCGCCACCTCCGTGCCGTAGAGCTCGATGGCGCGCAGCACGTCGGCGTGGGGCATCGTGCCGACGGTGAGCTGCAGCAGGAACCGGTCGTGGGCGAACAGCCGGTGCTGCCACAGGATCTTCTCGGCGACCTGCTGGGGGCTGCCGACGACGTAGGCGCCCGACAGCTGGGTCTGGGCCTCGAAGTCGACCCGGCGTTGGGGCGGCCAGCCACGTTCCCGGCCGATCCGGTTCATCATCAGCTCGGTCGGTGGCCAGGCGAGGTCGCTGGCCCGCTGGCTGGTGTCGGCCAGGAACCCGTGGCCGTTGATGCTCACCGGCAACGCGGCGTGCCCGGCCTCGGTGACCGCCTGTCGGTACCGCTCGACGAGCGGTCGGAAGCGGGCCGGCTGTCCACCGATGATCGCCAGTGCCATCGGCAGGCCGAGCCGTGCGGCCCGTACCACCGAGGGCGGGCTGCCGCCGACCGCGACCCACAACGGCAGAGGGTCCTGCAGCGGCCGGGGATAGACACCGCGGTCCTCGATCGGGGCCCGGTGCCGGCCGTGCCAGGTGACGTGCTCGGACCCGCGCAGTTCGTCGAGCAGCCGCAGCTTCTCGTCGAACAGTTCGTCGTAGTCGTGCAGGTCGTAGCCGAACAGCGGGAACGACTCCACGAACGAGCCCCGTCCCGCCATGATCTCGGCGCGCCCCTCCGAGAGCAGGTCGAGCGTCGCGAACGCCTGGAACACCCGGACCGGGTCGTCGGAACTCAGGACGCTGACGGCGCTGGTGAGCCGGATCCGCCGCGTGCGTGCGGCGGCGGCCGCGAGCACCGTCGCCGGCGACGACGAGAGGTAGTCCGGGCGGTGGTGCTCACCGATGCCGAACACGTCGAGGCCGACCTCGTCGGCGAGCTGGATCTCCTCGAGCAGGTCGCGCAGGCGCTGCACCGGGGACACCGCGACGCCCGTGACCGGGTCGGGTGTGGACTCGACGAAGCTGTAGATCCCGAGCTCCATGCGTGCTCCCGAACCGGCGGTGACGAGGGCGATGCAGCCGAAACTGTTTGCGAATGCAAGTACCGTAGCGGGTGGCGGGGACGGACGGCGGCCGTCGATGGGGGCCGTCCAGTCCAGTGCCCCATGGTCGGTGAGACGTCGGTCCGTGCCGGCGAGTGCGGCGCGCCCCGTCCACGCCGCAGGCTGCCGGCATCGGACGACCCTGACCGACCTGACAGAGGTGACGCATGAGCAACCCGCCAGCCCAGAGCCAGCCCTATCCCGGTCGTGAGGACCAGCTGCAGCCGCCCGCCGACCACGGGGAGGACTCCTACCAGGGTTCGGGACGCCTCGCCGGCAAGCGCACCGTGATCACGGGTGCGGACAGCGGCATCGGTCGGGCCGTGGCGATCGCCTTCGCGCGCGAGGGCGCCGACGTCCTCATCAGCTACCTCGAGGAGGACGACGACGCGCAGGAGACGGCGCGTCTGGTCGAGGAGGCCGGACAGCGGGCCGTCCTCGTCCCCGGCGACCTCGCCGACCCGGACCACTGCCGCGACGTCGTCCAGCGCGCCGTCGACGAGTTCGGCGGACTCGACGTGCTGGTCAACAACGCCGCGTTCCAGATGGCGCGCGCGGACCTGAGCGAGATCCCCGACGAGGAGTGGGACCGCACCTTCCAGGTCAACATCACCGCGATGTTCCACCTGTGCAAGGCCGCCCTGCCGCACCTGGGGGAAGGGGCGTCGATCATCAACACCACCTCGATCCAGGAGGACCAGCCCTCACCCCACCTGCTGCCCTACGCGGCCACCAAGGCCGCGATCCTGAGCTTCACCGGCAACCTGGCCAAGATGCTCGGTGAGCGCGGCATCCGGGTGAACTGCGTGGCGCCGGGTCCGATCTGGACCCCGCTGATCCCGGCCACCCTGCCCGCGGAGATGGTGGAGGGCTTCGGTTCGGGCACGCCGCTCGGCCGGGTGGGGCAGCCGGCCGAGCTCGCGCCCGCGTACGTCCTGCTCGCCTCCGACGAGTCGAGCTACATCTCCGGCGCGGAGATCCCGGTCACCGGGGGCAAGCCGATCATCTGACGCACCCCGCCGGGGGGCCGAGCGCGTTCGCAGCCCCCCGGCCGAACGCGTTCGCGGCCCCCCGGCCGATCCGATGGCGGCCCCCGGCCGATCCGATGGCGGCCCCCGGCCGATCCGATGGCGGCCCCCGGCCGATCCGATGGCGGCCCCCGGCCGATCCGATGGCGGCCCCCGGCCGATCCGATGGCGGCCCCCGGCCGACGGCCGTCTCGGTCGCGATCCGGGCCGGCGTCGCAGCAGCGAGCATGACGCCGTCTCCACGCCAGGGTGGCGTGGCACGGTCGGGAGCGAGTGGCGCATGGCGGGCACGATCGCGGTCTTCGCGCCGTCGGTGTGGGTGACGGTCACCCTGGAACAGGATGCGCAGGAGGAGGACGACGTCCATCTCCATGCCGGCGGTCAGGGCATCTGGATCGCCCGGATGCTGCGGCAGCTGGGTGCGCAACCGATCGTCTGTGCGCCGGTCGGTGGCGAGAGCGGACGGGCGTTCCGTGGCCTCACCGCCGACTGGGGCATCGAGCTGCGTGACGTCGACACCTCGGCGCCCTCACCGGTGGAGGTCAGCGACCGCCGCGAGGGCGACGAACGTCGCGAACTCGCCCGGACCCGGCCGCCGGTGCTGACCCGGCACGAGGTCGACGAGCTCTACAACCAGACCCTGGAGACGGCGTTGGCCGCCGGGACCTGCGTCATCACCGGACAGTTCCCGGAACGCTCCCTGCCGGTGTCGTTCTACGGTCGTCTCGCCGCCGATCTGACGCGCTACGACGTCCGGGTCGTGGGCGACTTCCACGATGCCGAGTTGTCGGCCTACCTCGAGGGTGGGCGGCTCGACCTGCTCAAGGTCAGCGACGGCGACCTGGTCAACGACGGGCTCATCGAGGCCGGCGACCGCTCGGAGCAGGCGGCGCTCGCCGCGGCGGCCGAGCTGCAGGAGCAGGGCGCCGGCGCGGTCGTGCTGTCGCGTTCGGACCGCCCCGTGATCGCCCGGTTCGGGGAGGCGGTGTACCGGGTGACCGGCCCCGAGCTGTCCAAGGTCGACTCGCAGGGGTCGGGGGACTCCATGACGGCCGCGTTCGCGGCGGGGATCGCCGCCGGACTCGACACCGAGCCGATGCTCGCCCGTGCCTGGGCCGCAGGAGCCGCCAACATCACGCGCCGCGGCAGCGGCGGCGCGAGCCCGGGGCTCATCGACGAGTTGCTCACCCACGTCACCGTCGACCGACTGGAAGCACCATGACCGAGTCGACCGCCGACCGCGACGACGCGCACGTCGACGTCGAGATCGACACCAGCGAGGTGGTGCGCCGACCAGGCCGCATCCTGGTGACCAACGACGACGGCATCGAGGCACCCGGGCTGCGCCTGCTCGCCACGGGGCTCGCCGACCGCTTCGACGACGTCCTGGTCGCCGCGCCCTCGAGCGACCTCAGCGGGACCGGGACCGGCATCGGCCGCTACGACCCGGACGCCGGCGTGGGCATGCGCCGGGCGGACGTCGACGGGATCGAGGGCTACGCGATCGACGGGCCGCCGGGACTGGCCGTCATGGCCGCCGCGCTCGGCGCCTTCGGCGCCGCACCCGACCTGGTCGTCTCCGGGGTCAACAACGGCATGAACACCGGGCACTCGGTGCTGCACTCGGGCACGGTCGGCGGCGCGTTGACGGCAGCGACCTTCGGTGGCCGTGGACTGGCGGTGAGCCTCGACGTCGACCAGCTCGGTCCCGACGGCGAGCGCCGTTGGGACACCGCGGTGCAGGTGGCCGTGGCGGTGGTGGGCTGGATGCGCAGCGACGCGGCGCCGGCCGTGATCAACCTCAACGTCCCGTCCGTGCCGGTCGAACGCTTGCGAGGGGCGCGCTGGGCGCGGCTCGACGACTTCGGCTACTTCTCGGTCGCCTCCGCCGACGTCGCCGGCGCTGCGCTCACCCTCGAGGTCACCGACCGAACCAGCGGGCTCGACCCGACCACGGACACCGCCCTGTGCCGGGCGGGGTACGTCACGCTCACCGCCTTGCGCTCGGTCGAACCCGCGGCCGTCCCCGACAGCGACGCCGGCACGGTCACGGGCATCGAGCGACGGTCCGACGCGGGTTGACCGCCAGCCGCCGATCGACGCCGTGACGCCGTGGCCGATGCCGCGGCAGCTGTGTGCGGCCCGCGGGCAGGCCCCCTCTCCGCCGTCCACCCGGACCTGACCCGGCGCCTCGCGCCGACGCCGTCGGGCCTACCATCGTCGGTCCGACGGTGGGAGGACGCGCATGTTGCAGGTGGGATCGTTACTGCTGTTCGCCTTCACCCTCTACTGCCTGCTCGACGTCGCCCTCAGCGATCGGGACGAGGTGCGCAACCTGCCCAAGCTGGTGTGGGCGCTGCTGGTCGTCTTCGTCGTCGGCATCGGCGGCCTGCTGTGGTTGCTGGCCGGACGGCCCGCCCGTACCGGCGCGGCCCCGGGCGGCGGTGTCTCCCGCTCGGCGGGGTTCCCGCCACGCGGGCTCGGCGGGGGCGTGCACCCCTCGACCGGCCGCCCGTCCGGGCACACCCCTGCGGGCCCGACGCCCGGTCCGAAGCCCGGACCGCGGCCCGGTCCGAAGCCGAAGGGGCCCGACGACGACCCGGAGTTCCTGCGGCGTCTCGACGAGCGGCTGCGGCGTCGCGGTGACCGCGACGCCTGATCCGGCGATCAGGCCGGCGGCGCGGCGCGGTGGGTCGCGAGCACCACGCCGCCGTCGACCGGCAGCACGGACACGGCGAAGTCCTCGTCGTCGACGAGCGCGAGGATGAACGCCTCGGCCTCCCATCGCGCTTCGGGTGCCGTGACCAGCCCTCGTGCCAACAGGATGCCGCCGGGCCGCAGCAGTCGACGGGCGTGGTCGATCGTCGCGGCGGCATCGGTGACCGGCAGCTGCCACACGACCAGGTCGTAGCCGCCGTCGGTCAGCCGCGGCAGCACCGTGGTGGCGTCCCCGTGGATCGAGCGCACGCGTGCGCCGGCACGCACGGACCGGTAGGCCTCACCGGCCAACCCGTGGAGCTGACCATCCGGTTCGATCGAGGTCAGCACCCCGCGTTCGGCCAGCGAGGCCAGCAGCGCGAGACCCGAGACGCCGGCGGCACTGCCGATCTCGACGGCCGTGCGGACCGAGCCGGTCGACACCAGCCAGCCGAGCAGGGAGGTCCCGGCCGCGTCGGGCACGTCGGTGCCCTCGGGCACCCGCTGCCGCGCTGCCACGACGCCCTCGGTCTCGGGCACACCGGCCGGCAGCGACGGGGTCGCGGACGTGAGGGGCTCCTCGGCACGTTCGGCTCCGCCCGACTGGGGCGAACCGAACAACGCATCGATGCCGGGCAGACTCGCACGACGATTCATCACAGGCCTCCACGGCCGCGTCCTGGGCGGCCACGGCGTGCACGGTAGCCCCGCCGGTCGGAGATCACCGCACATCGCCGGCACGACGTCCGCCCCGGCGCGCGGTCGGCACGACCGGGGCGCGTGCGGTCGGCGGCCGGGTGGGCAGACCCCGTTCGCGGCCGGTCATCCTTCGACGGGGGCGGGCGGGGTGGCGGTGACCCGGTTGCCGGCACCGTCACTCGCCCGGCGGCCGCGGCGTCCGAGTTCGACGCGGCGGCCCCACCCCCTTCCAGGAGCCTGCCGTGTCCCCCGAGGCGCTCGACCCGTCCGCGACCGGCATCATCCGGGTCGCTGCCCGTGACCTGCTCGACCACGATCGCCTGCGGCCCGGGCAGAAGGAGGCCGTGCAGGGCGTCCTCGACGGTCGCGACACCCTGGTGGTCCTGCCGACCGGCTCGGGGAAGTCGGCCATCTACCAGCTCGCCGCCGAGCTGATCGACGGGCCCACCATCGTCGTCTCGCCGCTCATCGCCCTGCAGGCCGACCAGGTGCGCTCCATCGCGGGTCACGAACGGCTCGGCGAAGCCGTGGCGCTCAACTCGACGCTGCGCGCGGCCGAGCGGCGCGAGCTGTTCGAGCGGCTGCGGCGCGGGGAGCTCGAGTTCGTGTTCCTCGCCCCCGAGCAGCTGGCCAACCCCGACACGCTCGACGAGTTGCGCGACGCCGGCGTGCGCCTGTTCGTGGTCGACGAGGCGCACTGTGTCAGCGAGTGGGGGCACGACTTCCGGCCCGACTACCTGCGCCTGGGCAGCGCGATCGAGGCACTCGGGCACCCGACCGTGCTGGCGCTGACCGCCACGGCCGCGCCGCCGGTGCGTCAGGAGATCGTCGAACGGCTCTCGCTGCGGGACCCGAACCTCGTGATCCGGGGTTTCGACCGCCCCAACATCTTCCTCGAGGTCCGGCGTACGCACGACGAGGACGTCCATCGGCGCGCGGTCATCGACGAGGTCGCCGGTGGCGAGCTGCCCGGCATCGTCTACGTGGCCACGCGGCGGGAGGCCGAACGCTACGCCGCGGACCTGCGGGTCGCCGGGCTGCGCGCCGACCACTACCACGGCGCGATGTCCAAGGACGAGCGCAACGCGAGCCACCGCGCCTTCCTCGCCGACGAACTCGACGTGGTGGTGGCCACCCCGGCGTTCGGGATGGGGATCGACAAGCCCAACGTGCGCTTCGTCCACCACGCGCAGATCCCGGAATCGGTCGACAGCTACTACCAGGAGGTCGGTCGGGCCGGACGCGACGGGGAACCGGCCCGCGCCGTGCTGTTCTTCCGCGAGGCCGACCTCGGGCTGCGCAAGTTCTTCAACGCTGCCGGTGGCATGGACGCCGACACCCTCGAGGACCTCGCGGTGGGCATCGCCGCCGCCGAGGGGTACGTCGACAGCGTCGACCTGCAGGACCGGCTCGGACTGACCGAGACCGCGCTGACCGTGGGGCTCACCCGGCTCGAGGAGACCGACTTCGTGGAGCTGCACCACGACGGCCGGGTCGAACACCTCGACGACGCCCCGGCACCACGGGAGGCGGTCGACGCGGCGATCGCCCGCGACCAGGCCCAGCAGCGCTACGAGTCCTCGCGGCTCGAGATGATGCGGGCCTACGCCGAGACCGACGGTTGCCGCGGTCAGTTCCTGCTCAACTACTACGGTGAGCACCTCGACGACACCTGCGGGCACTGCGACCACTGCCGAGCCGGGACCGCCGAGGCGCCGCCGGACGAGGTGCCCTTCCCCCTCGAGTCGCGCGTCCACCACCCGAAGTGGGGCAACGGCATCGTCACCCGTTACGAGGACGACAAGGTGGTCGTGCTGTTCGACGAGGGCGGCTACCGGACGCTGAGCCTCGAGCACGTCGTGGTCAACGACCTGCTGGTCACCGAATGAGGTCGGGGCCGGTCGTTGGGCCAGACCGCTGCCGCACGGTCGCTGCCTAGGTTTCGTCCACCCGCCAGGCGGCGACGGCGTCGCCACGCGGGTCGGAGGCGACGTGCCCACGGATGCCGTGTCACAGACCAGGGGACTGTCCGCGTCCCGAGCCGCGGTGGTCGTCGCCGAGGACGTCTGGCGCACCTTCCCCGGCCAGCGGGGCGTGCGCGGGCTGTCGATGACCGTGCCGGAGGGCACGATCTTCGGACTCATCGGCCCCAGCGGCTCGGGCAAGTCCACCATCGTCAAGCTGATGCTGGGCATGGAGGCGCCCGAACGTGGTCAGCTGCGCGTCCTCGGCGTCGCACCCGAAGGCTTCGACTCGGCGCTGCGGCGGCGGATGGGCTACCTGCCCCAGTCGGCGGCGTTCTACCCGGAGCTGTCGATGCGGCACAACCTGCACCTGATGGCCTCGCTGTACGGCATGCCGTCGCGTTCGCGCTTCCTGCCGGGCCGGCGCGCCCGGAAGGCCCGGCGACGAATCGCCGACACCCTGTCGTTCCTCGACCTCGAGGACCGGCAGAAGGTGCGCCTGTCGAAGGCCTCCGGCGGCGAGCAGCGTCGCCTCGGACTGGCGGCCGCGCTCGTGCACGAGCCGGAGCTGCTCGTGCTCGACGAGCCGACCGCCGGGGTCGACCCCCTGCTGCGACGACGGATCTGGGACCGGCTCGAGACGCTGCGCGACGCCGGCACCACCGTGTTCGTGACCACCCAGTACGTCGAGGAGGCCGCGGACTGCGACCTGGTCGGTTTCCTCGTCGACGGCCGGATGGTGGTCGTCAACTCCCCGTCGGGCCTGCGCAGCGCGGCCTACGGCGACGCCCCGCCGGACGGTGCGACGTTCGACGACGTGTTCGTGACCCTGCTGGAGCGCTACCGCGCCGGGACCGGAGACGCCGCCGATGCGTAGCCCGCTGCGCATCGCCGCCTTCGCCCGGGGAGAGACCGTCTCCACGATGCGCCAGCCGCGGTTGCTGCTGCTGCTCATCCTCGGACCGTTCCTGGTCCTGTTCCTGTTCGGTCTCGGCTACGACGAACGCGTTCCCCGGCTCGACACCGTCGTGGTCGGCGGGGACGACGAGCTCACCGCTCGCGTCGACGCGTTCCTGCAGGACGAACAGCCCGGCAGCATCGAGTACCAGGGGGCCTCCGCCGACCGCGAGCAGGCGCTCGAGGACCTGCGCAGCGGGCAGGTCGATCTGGTCATCGTCCTCCCGCCGGACGCGGCCGCGTCGTTGCGGGCCGGCGAACACGCCAGCATCGAGGTCCACCACCGCAGTCTCGACCCGGTCACCTCCGAGCAGATCGCGATCGCCTCGGACGTCGCGGTGGCGCAGATCAACGACCAGGTCCTCGAGGAGGTGCTGGCGGTCGCCCGCCGGCGCAGCGGCGAGGTGGAGGACGACCTGACGCGCACCCGGCAACAGCTGGCGGCGCTGCGCGAGGCGGTCGACGACGGTGACCTGGTGAGCGCACGTGACCGGGCACGCCAGCTGGCCCCCCGGCTCGAGGCGTTGTCGGCCGCGATCGAGGACGATCCGTTCGTCGGGGTGTCGCCCCTGCTGGGCGGTCCCGAGGACCTGCCGGCGACGTTGCGTTCGACCGCGGCCATGCTGGACGTCTTCGCCGAGACCGACGGTGCGGCCCGCCTCGACGAGACCGAACAGACCCTGGCGGAGCTCGAGATGGTCGTCGCGACCCTCCAGGACGTCGACCCGGTCGTGGCGGCCCGGCCCTTCGCCCTCGACCTGCGGACGCAGACGCCGGTGCCGATCGCGCTCGACACCTACTTCGCTCCCGGCGTGCTGGCGCTGATGCTGCAGCACCTGGGCGTCACCTTCGCCGCGCTCGCGCTGGTGCGCGAGCGTCGCCCCGGGACCCTGGAGGTGCTGCGGGTGGCCCCGGCCACGGTCGGTGAGCGCCTGGCCGGCAAGACGCTCGCCTTCTTGCTGCTCGGGGCGCTGGCGGCGGCCGGCCTGACGGCGCTGATCGTGGCGGTGTTCGCGGTGCCGTTGCCCGCGCACTGGCTGACGTTCGTGGCCCTGCTCGCCCTGACCGTCGTCGCCTCGATCGGGATCGGGTTCCTCGTCGCCGCCGTGAGCCGCAGCGACTCGCAGGCGGTGCAGATCGCCATGCTGCTGCTGCTGGCGACGATCTTCTTCTCCGGGCTGTTCATGCCGCTGGAACGGATCGGGTTCCCGATGCGCTGGATCTCCTACGCCCTGCCGGCGACACACGGTTTCCTCGGTGCGCAGGACCTCATGCTGCTGCAGCAACCCACGCACCCGAACCTGTTCGTCGCGCTCGGGATCCTCGCGGTGCTCGCGTTCACCGCCGCCCGGCTGCTGCTGCCGCGCCGGACCGAGGCGGTCTGAGCCGACCCCTCGGCGCGGTCAACGGCCGCGTACGGCCGCGGGCAGCCCGGCGACGGCCGCCAACGGCAACACCGAGCGCGGCGCCCAGGGCAGGCGCCACAGCCCGCCGTGCGCGGCGGTGTCGGCGAACAACGCCAGCGGGTGCGCGAGCGAGACGTCGGGCCGGCCGGCCGCCCGCGGGTCGCGCAGGTCGCGGACGAGCAGCGCCGACATCAGCGCCGTGCTGGTCGCCGGCGCGAACACCTCGACGCCGAAGTGGTGCGCGCCGGCGTAGGCCGCCGCCAGCAGCCGGTTGCTGGTCACCGAACGGGTCGCCGTGGCAGGTGCCACGTTGGCCGAGACCGGGGTGCCCGCCGCCCGGGCCACGCGCAGCCGCCAGCGCGCCAGTCGCTTGGCGAGCGCGTAGTTGGGGCCCTGCTGGGGAACCTGCGCGTCGGCCAGACCGAACGCGGTCCCCGACGCGCTGGCGACCGTTCCGGCGTAGGCGGGGCGATAGCCGCGTCCCCGCGTCACCGTCCGGGCCAGCCGCGGGGGGGCACCGGCCGCTGCCCGTCGCGCCTCCGCGGCCGCCACCGCGTCCGCGGGCGCGGCGTAGACGTCGGTCGGCGTGAGCAGGCCGGCCAGCGTCGCGCGCGGGGCCCGCTCGAGCACGCGGGTGGTCAGCACGTCGGCGGCCAGGGACACGCGCACGTTGTCGGCCCCGTCGGCGTAGACGTAGGTGCCGATCACGTCCGGCGCGTCCAGCGTCGTGAGCCAGGCGGCCAACTCCGGCAGCTCCCGGTCGAGGTCCATGCCGGCCGCGACGGCCAGGGCCGCGTGGTCGTCGGGATCGACCGGGTGGCGGACCGGTACCAGCGCGCGGCCGGCCCCCTCGCGCACCGCGCTCAGCACCCGCTCCCACAGCCGTGGACGGGGTAGGTCGACCGGGATCACGGTCGCGCCCCACCGCAGCAGGTGCGCGAGCGGTCCCATCTCCGCGGCGGCGCCGAGCACCAGCACGGTCAGGTCCGACAGGTCCAGCCAGTCGGGTTCGTCGAGGACCCGCTCGACGGCGGCGGCCACCGTCGGCTCGATCACGTCCGTGTCGACCCAGGCCCCGAGCTGGCGGCGCAGCGTCGGGCCCTCGAGCTGCCGTCCGCGGTAGGGCACGACCAGTCGACGGGCGGGGGGCCGGCGTCCGGGAACGACCGCCGTGGTCGGCAGCGGCGCGGTCGGCACGCTCGCGGCCTCGGCCAACGACACCACCTGGCCGTCCCGGTGGTAGGCGAACGTGTCCGCGACGGCGGCCAGACCGGCCCGGGGGACCGCGTCGAGATCCGCGCCCGTACTGCGCAGGTCGGCGGACACGAGGTCACGCAGCCGGTCGACGTAGCTCGTGTGCCACGCGCCCCCCGACGCGATGCGCTCTGCGAGCGCGGGATCCACGGCGCGTGCGGCGGCCGCGAACACCTCGCGGCCGGTCGCGCTCGTGCTGCGACGTCCGTCCACGGTCGGGAACTGCACGCCCTGCAGGGACTCGGAGCCGTCGCTCATCCTGGATTCCTCGTCGATCGGCCGGGCACGGTAGGCGTCCGACGTGGCCGGTGGGAGTAGCGTCGCATCCATGAGTGAGCAGACCACCAGTCAGAGCAGCCAGGGCAGCTACGTGGAGCCGGCGTTCGAACGGGACACCCGCTACCTGTCGGCGCGGATCACCGCCGACGGACGCGAGGGGTGGCCGGTCGAGGCCGGCCGTTACCGGCTCGTCGTCAGCCGGGCGTGTCCGTGGGCGAACCGGTCCATCATCGTGCGTCGCCTGCTCGGCCTTGAGGACGCCCTGTCGATGGGCGTGGCGGGGCCGACCCACGACGCCGACAGTTGGACCTTCGACCTCGACCCCGGTGGCGTGGACCCCGTGCTGGGCATCCCACGCCTCAAGGACGCCTTCGAGGCGGCGGTGCCCGGCTACGAGCGTGGGATCACCGTCCCCGCGATCGTCGACATCTCCACCGGCGGGGTCGTGACCAACGACTTCGCCCAGATCACCCTCGACCTGTCGACCGAGTGGACCCACTTCCACCGTTCCGGCGCGCCGGAGCTGTATCCGCAGCATCTGCGCGCGGAGATCGACGAGGTCGCCGAACTGGTGTACCGCGAGGTCAACAACGGGGTGTACCGGGCCGGGTTCGCCGGTACGCAGGACGCCTACGAGCAGGCCTACGAGCAGCTGTTCGCCCGGCTCGACTGGCTCGAACAGCGTCTGTCCGAGCAGCGCTTCCTGGTCGGGGACACCATCACCGAGGCCGACGTGCGCCTGTTCACCACGCTCGTGCGCTTCGACGCCGTCTACCACGGGCACTTCAAGTGCAACCGGCAGAAGCTGACCGAGATGCCGGTGCTGTGGGCCTACGCCCGGGACCTGTTCCAGACCCCGGGCTTCGGTGACACCATCGACTTCGACCACATCAAGCGCCACTACTACGAGGTCCACCTCGACATCAACCCCACCGGGGTGGTGCCGGCGGGCCCGGACCTCGCCAACTGGGCGACGCCGCACTTCCGCGAGGAGCTCGGCGGGGCCCCCTTCGGCGAGGGGACACCGCCCGGACCCCCGCCGGTCGACGAGCAGGTCCCCGTCGCGCACAACCCGGCGCTCGCGGAGCGCTGAGCGTCACTTCGTGGTGCTCAGCCGGTACTGACGCACGCTCAGCGGGACGAACACGGCCAGGATGAGGCCGATCCAGGCCAGCGTGTACAGGACCGGGTTCTGCATCGACCATGCCTCGGGGACGGGAAAGGCCCCGTCCCCGGTGTTGCCGAACAGTTGCCGTGCCGCCATGGTGACCGCCGAGACGGGGTTCCAGTCGGCGAACACCCGCAGCGGCGTCGGCAACCCCCGGGTGTCGATGAAGGCGTTGGAGACGAACGTCAGCGGCATGATCACCAGGAACGAGGCGTTGTTGATCACCTCGACGCTGGGCACCACCAGCCCGACGAAGCCCATCACCCAGCTCAGGGCGTAGGCGAACAGCAGCAGCAGGACGAACCCGGCGACCGCGTCGAGGAACGATCCGCGGATGCGCCAGCCGACCAGCAGCCCGGTCAGCGCCATGATGGCGATCGAGAGCAGGTTGTAGATCACGTCGCTGGCGGTGCGGCCGATCAGCACCGCCGAGCGCGACATCGGCAGCGACCGGAACCGGTCGATGATGCCCTTCTGCATGTCCTCGGCGATGCCGGCGCCGGTGAACGTGGCCCCGAACACGACCGTCTGGGCGAAGATGCCGGCGATCAGGTACTCGCGGTAGTTCACGCCCGGGATCTCGATCGAGGCCCCGAACACGTAGGCGAACAGCAGCACGAACATGATGGGGGAGAGCAGGACGAAGACGAGCACCTCCGGCACCCGTCGGATCTTGATCACGTTGCGCTTGGCGACGACGGCGCCGTCAGCGAAGGCGGTGGCGAGGCTGCTCATCGGACGTTCTCCGGGCTCGAGGTGGTGTCGGGCCTCCCGGCGTCCGTGGTCGCCACCAGGGGGCTGGCGGCCGTGGCCGCGTCGGTGTCGGGGTCCCCGTCGTGGCGCGCGTCGTCCGACTCGGCGGCGTGTCCGGTCAGGGTCAGGAACACGTCGTCGAGCGTCGGGCGTCGCAGGCCGACGTCGCTGACGCGGATCCCGCGCGCATCGAGTTGGCGCAGCGCGGCCATCAGGTCGTCGGCGCCGCGGGCCACCGGGGCGGTCAGCTGCCGGGTGTGCCGGTCGAGCTGGACCTCGCCGACGGCCAGGCCCCGCAGCACCTGCTCGGCAGGCGCGAGATCGGTGTCGTCGGCGACCACGACCTCGACCCGCTCGCCGCCGACCTGGCCCTTGAGCTGGTCGGCGGTGCCCTGTGCGATCGCGCGGCCACGGTCGATCACGACGATGTCGTCGGCCAGCAGGTCGGCCTCCTCGAGGTACTGGGTGGTGAGCAGCAACGTGGTGCCCCGCCCGACCAGCTCGCGGATCACCTCCCACATGTCCGAGCGGCTGCGCGGGTCGAGCCCGGTGGTCGGTTCGTCGAGGAAGATGACGTCGGGTTCGGCGACCAGCGCGCCGGCGAGGTCGAGTCGCCGGCGCATCCCGCCCGAGTACGTCTTGACCGGTCGGTCACCCGCGTCGCTGAGCGCGAACCGCTCGAGCAACTCCCGGGCACGGGCGCGCGCGGCCGAACGCCCGAGGTGGTAGAGCCGGCCGATCATGTCCAGGTTCTCGTAGCCGGTGAGCTGCTCGTCCACGGCGGCGTACTGGCCGGACAGGCCGATGCGGTGGCGGACGGCCTCCGGGTCGGCGATGGCGTCGATGCCGGCCACCTCGACCGAGCCCTCGTCCGGGGTCAACAGGGTGCTCAGGATGCGCACGGCGGTGGTCTTGCCGGCGCCGTTGGGTCCGAGCAGGCCCTGCACCGTCCCTGCCGGCACGACCAGGTCCAGGCCGGCCAACGCGGTCACGTCCCGGTAGCGCTTGACCAGGCCGGTGGCCCGGATGCCTTCGTTCATGGGTGCTTCTCCTCGACGGTGACGCGCGACGCGCCCGCCTGCACGTGCCGTCGCGCCCCGATGTGGACGCGTGGCAGCGCACGCTCGTTCGGTTCGACGTGCACCGGGCCCCGAACTCATCGTTCGATTCCGGTGAACGCGGTGCCGGTCCGAGGTCCGGCGATCGGGCGCGCGGATGGGCGCGGCGGGCTCAGGGCGAGCACGAGACGCGGCGCGACGTGCAGGACGAACCTACGGCCTGTCGCGGACCCTGCCGGTCCGCGACCCCCGTGCCGTCGGCCGCAACGCGCGATCCCGACCGCGTGGCCGCGCCACTGGCGCCCCCGCCGACGCGGGGACCCCGGCGACCCGGACCCGCGAACCCTGACGAGCGACGGGTGGTTCGGGGTCCGGCCAAGGGGGGTCCCCGATCCGGGTCGGCCCGCCGCCACGTATGGTCAGCGACCATGGACACCTCCTCGCGCAACCCGTTTCCCGCCGTGCCCGCCGATGCCGATGCCGCGGCTGCGGCTGCGGCGCCGGCGGCCCGCGCCGTGGACGCCGTCAAGGTCTACGGCCGCGGCGACACCGCCGTCCGGGCCCTCGACGGGCTCAGCGTCGACGTGCCGGCCCGGCGGTTCACGGCCGTGATGGGGCCGTCCGGGTCGGGCAAGTCGACGCTCATGCACTGCCTGGCTGGGCTCGACACGCTCACCTCCGGCGAGGCCTTCATCGGGGACCTGGCGCTGGGCGGGCTGTCGGACCAGCAGCTGACGGTGCTGCGCCGCGAGCGGCTCGGCTTCGTGTTCCAGGCCTTCAACCTGCTGCCGACCCTCACGGCCAAGGAGAACATCACGCTGCCGCTGGCGCTGGTCGGGCGCGACCCGGACCCCGACTGGTACGCGACCGTCATCGACGTGGTGGGCCTCGGCGACCGCCTGGGGCACCGTCCCTCCGAACTCTCGGGTGGCCAGCAGCAGCGGGTCGCGGTCGCGCGTGCGCTCGTCAGCCGCCCCGAGGTCGTGTTCGCCGACGAGCCGACCGGCAACCTCGACTCGCGCTCCGGCGCGGAGGTGCTCGGGTTCCTGCGTCGCGCGGTCGACGAGTTCGGCCAGACCGTGGTGATGGTGACCCACGACCCGATCGCGGCCGGGTACGCCGACGAGGTGCTGTTCCTCGCCGACGGCCGGCTCGTGGACCGGATCCCGGAACCGGACGCGGAGAAGGTGCTCGACCGCATGAAGCACCTCGAGGCCTGAGCCCATGTTGCGCATCGCCCTGGCCAGCAGCTGGCAGCACCGTCGACGCCTGCTCGGCACCGCCCTCGCCGTGGTGCTCGGCACGGCGTTCCTCGTCGGCACGTTGGTGCTCAGCGACACGATCCGTGCCAGCTTCCGCACCGTGTTCACCGACGTCAACGCCGGCATCGACGCGGTCGTGCGCGGCGAGCCGCTCGCGGAGGGCGCCTCGTCGCGGCGCGCGCTCGTCGACGCCGCGCTCGTCGACGAGCTCGCCGCGCTCGACCGCGTCGGCTCGGTCGCGCCGGAGGTCGAGGCGCTCGCGCAGGTCGTCGGTGCCGACGGCACCTCCATCGGCGGTGACGGCCCGCCGACGTTGGGGGTGAACTGGATCGAGGACCCCGTCCTCGCGCCCTACGAACTGGTCGAGGGCCGTGCGCCCACCGCCGCCGGCGAGGTCGTCATCGACGTCGACACGGCCGAGGTCGGCCAGCTCTCGGTCGGTGACGTCGCCGTCGTACGCACGCCGGCACCGATCGAGGTCGAGGTCGTCGGACTGCTGACCCCCCGCGGCGGGTCGGGTGCCGGCGTGACCATCACCGCGTTCCCGACCGCGGAGGCGCAGCGACTGCTGCTCGGCGACGAGGACCGGGTGACCCGCATCCTGCTCGCCGCGGACGGCGGTGACGACCAGCAGCTGGTGGACCGCATCACCCCGGTCCTGCCCGACGGGGTCGAGGCGGTGACCGGCACCGTCTACACCAACGAGGCCCTCGACGACCTCGGCCGCAGCTTCCTCGACTTCTTCGAGGCGTTCCTGCTGGTGTTCGCCGCGATCGCGCTGCTGGTGGCCACGTTCAGCATCTACAACACGTTCTCGATCACGGTGGCCCAGCGGTTGCGCGAGTCGGCGCTGTTGCGCGCCCTTGGCGCCTCACGCCGGCAGGTGCTCGCGTCGGTGCTGCTCGAGGCGCTGCTCACCGGGCTGGTCGCGGCCGTGCTCGGACTCGGCCTCGGGATCGCGCTCGCCGCCGGGCTGCTCGGCCTGCTCGGCCTGCTCGGCCAGTTCGGTCTGCCGGTGGAGGGCGCCGGGCTCGAGGTCGGGGCCCGCTCGGTCGGCGCGGCGTTCGCGGTGGGCGTGGGCATCACCCTGCTCGCGAGCCTGCTCCCGGCGGTCCGGGCCTCGCGCGTCGCGCCGCTGGCGGCGCTGCGCGAGGTGTCCGTGGACCGCAGCGACCAGTCGCGCGGCCGACGGTGGGCGGGGCTGGCGGCACTGGCCGTCGGTGCGGTGTTCGTGGTGCTGGCGCTCACCGGTGAGGACGGTGCCCTGCGACGGGCGGCGGTGGGAGCGGTGGGGGTCTCGATCGGGGTGTTCCTGCTCGGTCCGGTGACCGCCCGGCCCCTCGCCGGCGTCATCGGGGGACCCATCCGGCGTCTGCGCGGGGTGACCGGTGGGCTCGCCCACCGCAACGCCGTGCGCAACCCGGGCCGCACCGCCAGCACCTCCTCGGCGTTGATGGTCGGCGTGGGGATCGTGACCCTGTTCACGGTCGTGGCGGCCTCGATCAACGCGACCATCGACGAGGCGGTCCGCGGTGGGTTCGGTGGCGACCTGGTGATCCAGGGCGGGGGGTTCAGCGGCGCGGGCATCAGCCCGCAGCTCGTGACGGAGGTCGATGCCCTGCCGCAGGTCGACCGGGCCTTCGGGGTCGGGTTCGGGCAGGGGCTGGTCGACGGCGAGGAACGCACCTACTCGGTCGTCGACCCGGACGCCGTGACCGGCGTGCTGGACCTCGAGCTGGTCGCCGGGTCCCTGGCGGACCTCGGCGACGACGGCCTCGCCGTCGACGAGCAGAGCGCGCGGGAACGTGGCTGGGAGCTCGGTGACGCGGTCGAACTCGACCTGCTCACCGGCACCGTGCTCGAGTTGCACGTCCGGGCCCTGTTCGAGGCCGGACCGGGCGACGCCGTCGGCGCGCTGATCGTGCCGCTCGAGCCGGTGGCGGCGGCCGTGCCGCAGCTGGCCTACGTGTCCGCGTTCGTCCTGCTCGCCGACGGGGTCGGCATCCCCGAGGGGCAGGCGGCCGTCGAGCAGGTGGCCGCCGAGCACGGACGGCCCGAGGTGCTGGACCGCGACGCCTACGCCGAGCAGGCCACCGGGGACGTCGACCAACTGCTCGGCATCGTCTACGTCCTGCTCGCGCTCGCGATCGTGATCGCCCTCATGGGGATCACCAACACGTTGTCGCTGTCGGTCCACGAGCGCACGCGCGAGATCGGCCTGTTGCGCGCACTCGGACAGACGCGATCGCAGTTGCGGGCCATGGTGCGTTGGGAATCGGTGATCGTGGCGCTGTTCGGGACCGCCACCGGGCTGGTCCTGGGCACCTTCCTCGGCTGGGTGTTCATCCGCGCCATCGCCGCGGAGGAGGGGATCGGCACCTTCGCCGCCCCGCTCGGGCCGTTGTCGCTCGTCGTCGCGCTGGGGGCGCTGGTCGGCATCGTGGCGGCCTTGCGGCCAGCCCGTCGCGCGGCGCGTCTGGACGTGTTGACGGCCATCGCCACCGAATAGTCGTAGGCTGTCGTCGTGTCCCCGGCCTGGCCGGGGACAGCGACGCGGGAGGTTGGGCATGTCCCGAGGGCACGGGCACGCCGAGGACGGCGTCGAGGACGGCCGGATGCTGCCCGGCGCGGCGGTGCGCGGGGCGACGCGGCCCGACGCCGCGGCACTGCGGACCGCGATCGACTTCGAGCAGCAACGCACCGGTGGCCGCATCGTCGCGCTCGAGCGTGACCTCGCGGTGCTCCAGGACGCCACGGCCGACAGCCCCGACGACGAGCACGATCCCGAGGGGGCCACGATCGCCTTCGAACGGCAGCAGGTCGTCGCGCTCCTGCGTGCGGCCCGTAGCCGCCTGGCAGAACTCGACGACGCGTGCGACCGGCTGGCGGCGGGGGACTACGGCTTCTGTGCCGAGTGTGGCCAGCCGATCCCGCGCGAACGGCTGTTGGCCCGCCCAGCCGTGCGGCGCTGCGCGAGCTGCGCCGCCCTCGTCGAGGGGTGAGTCCTGACCTCGGCCGTGACCACCCGGACGCGGCCGTGTCGCTTCAGGCCGGTACGGGCCCGTCGGCCCCCAGCAGGCGCTCGACGTGGCGGCGCAGCGCGTCGCGGACCTCGACCGGCTCGAGCACCTCGACCCGGCAGGGCAGCCCGGCGAGATAGCCCGCCAGCCAGGCGGGGTCGTTCCCGCCGGTGCGCAGCAGGGTCGTGTCCCCGTCGGCCTCGAGCAGCCCGAACCGGGCAGCCGAGGTCGCCTCGGCCTCGGCCAGCGGCAGGTGCAGCCGGACGATCGCCCGCAGGTCGTAGGGCGCGACGCTCATCGCCGCGCGGACCAGGTCGACCGGGTCCGGCCCGTCGCGTTCGACGCTGCGCACACCGGTCGCCATGGGCGCGTGGGCCCGGTCGACCCGGAACGTGCGCCAGTCGTCGCGGTCGAGGTCGAACGCGACGAGGTACCAGCGCCAGTGGGCGTGCACGAGCCGGAGCGGTTCGAGATGACGCAGACTGCGGGTGCCCTCGCGGTCGCGGTACATCAGACGGATGCGCTCGCGACGACGGCAGGCCTGGGCGAGCACCACCAGGCAGTCCGGGTCGGTCGCGACCCCCGGGCCCGACGCCAGCGCGACCGTGGCGGCCTGCACGTCCTGCAGACGTTCGGCGAGGTGGTCGGGCAACACCCGTTCGAGCTTCGCGAGCGCGGAGACGGCCGCCTCGGCCAGCCCGACGCCGGTGCCCGCGGTCGCGAAGCGCAGGCCGACGACGGCGGCGAGCGCCTCGCGGTCGTCGAGGACGAGCGGCGGCAGCTCGGGGCCGCGACCGAGCTGGTACCCACCGTGCGGGCCGGGGGAGGCCTGCACCGGGTGGTCCAGTCGCCGCAGCCGGGCGATGTCGCGACGGACGGTCCGGGTGGTGACTCCGAGTCGCTCGGCGAGTTCGGGGGCGGTCCACGTCGCCCGGGTGTGCAACAGGGCGAGTAGGCGCAGCAGGCGGGTCGCGGTCTCCATGCCGGCACTCTCGCACGGGACCCGGACCGTTGTCGTCCGGTTCGCGCGACCATGAGCGCGGGCCGGGACGCGAGGTCCCGGCCCGCCGTGCGGTCACGGCCGCGGACTCATGGGTGCAGCACGATCTTGATCGCCTGGTCGTCCTTCTTCTGGAAGATCTCGTAGCCGTGCGCGGCCTCCGACAGCGGCATGTGGTGGGTGGCGAAGGTCTCGGTGCCCAGCGGGTCGCGGTCGTCGAGCACCAGCGGCAGCAGGTCGTCCATCCACCGCTTGACGTTGGCCTGGCCCATGCGCAGCTGGATCTGCTTGTCGAACATGGTCAGCATCGGCAGCGGGTCGGCCTGACCGCCGTACACGCCGATCAACGAGATGGTCCCGCCGCGACGCACGAGGTCGATGGCGAGGTAGAACGCCTCGAGGCGGTCCACGCCGGCCTTCTGCATCATCGGTGCCGCGAGCGCGTCGGGCATCAGCGACGCCATCGTCTGGGCCAGTTTGCCGGCCGGCGAACCGTGCGCCTCCATGCCGACCGCCTCGATCACCGCGTCGGGTCCGCGGCCACCGGTGAGGTCCTTGACCGCCTCCACGACGTCGTCGTGCTCGGTCAACGAGATGGTCTCGACGCCGAGCCGGCGCATGCGCTCGAGCCGCTCGGGCACCAGGTCGATGCCGATCACGCGCGCGCCCTGCAGCATCGCGATGCGGCAGGACATGTCACCGATGGGGCCGAGCCCGATCACCGCGACCGTGCCGCCCTTGGGGACGTCGGCGTAGGCGACGGCCTGGTAGGCGGTCGGGGCGACGTCGGAGAGGTAGACGAAGCGGTCGTCGGACGGACCGTCGGGCACCTTGACGTGGGTGTACTGCGCCTGCGGCACCCGCAGGTACTCGGCCTGGCCGCCGGGGACCTGGCCGTAGAGCTTGGTGTAGCCGAACAGCGCCGCACCCATGCCCTGGTCGCGGACCTGGGTGGTCTCGCACTGGGTCTGCAGGTTCTGCTCGCACATGAAGCAGTGACCACAGGAGATCTGGAACGGCACCACGATGCGGTCCCCGGGCTTGAGCGCGGTGACCTCGCTGCCGACGGCCTCGACGATGCCCATCGGCTCGTGGCCCAGGACGTCACCGGCGTCGAGGAACGGCGCCAGGACCTCGTACAGGTGCAGGTCCGAGCCGCAGATGCCCGACGAGGTGACGCGGATGATCGCGTCCGTCGGCTCCTGGATGGTCGGATCGGGCACGTCCTCGACCCGCACGTCGCGTTTGCCCTGCCAGGTGAGCGCCTTCATGTCGGTGCTGTCCTCCTGCGCCACGCCGGACGCCTCGGGTTCGTGATGCCCGCCGAAGTCCGTGCTGCTCTCTTCGAAGACGGGGGGACGACCGCCGTCGATCCGACGACGAGCCGTCGTGCTGCACGACGGTAGGGTCCGCCCTCGGGTGCTCGACCGGCACCTCCCCCGCCCTCCGGACGCCTCGGCAGCGTCCGGATCGACCAACGACCAGGGGCCCACCGGTGCTGAAGTCCTTCGGCCTGCTGTTCGCGACGCTGGCGGCGCCGCTCAAGCGCTGGAACGTGAAGTTCGCGGTCATCCTCGTGGCCGCGTTCTTCGTCATGGTCGCGGTCTACACAGTGATCTTCCACGAGTTGATGGCGCTCGAGGGGCGGCAGTTCACCTGGGCGACCTCGCTGTACTGGACGTTCGTGACGATGTCGACCCTGGGGTTCGGCGACATCGTGTTCGAGTCGGACCTCGGGCGGATGTTCTCCGTCGTGGTGCTGCTGACCGGGTCGGTGTTCATCCTGGTCCTGCTGCCGTTCCTGTTCATACAGTTCATCTTCACGCCGTGGATGTCGCAGCGGGAGAACGCCCGCGCCCCGCGCCGGGTCGACAAGGACCTGCGCGACCACGTCGTGGTGTGCGGCGTCGACCCGATCAGCGACGCGCTGATCGACCGGGCCAAGGCCGCGGGCATGCCCTACGTCGTGCTGATCGAGGAGCTCGACGAGGCCCTGCGTCTCACCGACCGGGGCTACGACGTGATGGTCGGGTCCTACGACGATCCCGACACCTACCGCGACGCGCGGGTGCAACACGCGGCCCTGGTGGCACTCACGCTCGCGGACGAGGCCAACACCAACCTCGCCTTCACGGTGCGCGAGATCGACGAGCAGGTGCCGATCGCGGCACTGGCCAACCGCGGGGCCTCGATCGACGTGCTGGAGCTGGCGGGCTGCGACGAGGTGGTGCACCTGGGGGACCTGCTGGGACGGGCGATGGCCCGCCGGGTGGTCGGCATCGACGCCAAGACCCACGTCATCGGCGAGTTCGGGGACCTGCGCATCGCCGAGGCGAGCGTCAACGGCACCTCGTTGGTGGGCACGACGCTGCGGGAGGCTGACCTGCGCAACCGTGGCCACGTCAACGTCGTGGGGGTGTGGCAGGACGCCCACTTCGAACCGGCCGGACCGGACACGCGCCTGACGGAGCGCAGCGTGCTGATCCTGGCGGGCTCCGAACGGCAACTGGCGGCCTACGACCGTCAGTTCGGCGTCGAGCGGCACCTCGACGCGCCGGTGCTGGTGCTGGGCGGCGGGCGGGTCGGCCGTGCCGCGGCGCGCGCGCTGGGCGAGACCGGCGTCGAGGCGGTGGTGGTCGAACTGCGGCCCGAGCGCATCCGCGAGGAGTTCACCTCCGTGCTCGGCGACGCCGCCGACCTGTCGGTGCTCGAGACCGCCGGGCTGGAGCAGGCCGCGGCCGCGCTGGTCACGTCCCACGCCGACGACACCAACGTCTACCTGACGCTCTACCTGCGCCGACTGCGTCCGGATCTGCAGGTCATCTCCCGCGCCACCCGCGATCGCAACGTCTCGTCGCTGCAGCGGGCCGGTGCCGACGCGGTGCTGTCCTACGGCAGCATCGGGGCGACCGCGCTGTGGAACGCGATGGGCCGCAACCGGCGGCTCGTCGTCGCCGAGGGGCTCGAGATCTTCCGGGTGCCCATGCCCACGAGACTGCAGGGTGAGTCGTTGTCGCAGTGCCAGCTCGGCGGCCGCACCGGGTGCCACGTCGTGGCCATCGCCCGCGGCGACCATCTCGAGGCCAACCCGGACCCCGACGAGCCGCTGCCCGCCGGCGGTGACCTCGTCCTGATCGGTGACGAGGACGCCGAGGAGCGCTTCGTGGCCCGCTACGGCGGTCGCCGGGACTGATTCCGGCCCGACGGTGCTCAAGTCGCCGCGATCACCGCCGACGGGGCGGGTGGGCCGACGAGGTGGTCGTGCCCATCCGTCGACGACGAGACGCCACCGACATGGCCCATCCGCCAGCGCCCGTGCTCTCCGCCACCGCGGCGCCCCCCGTGGCCGCCGGCGGGAGCCGCAGCGTGGACGTCGAGGCGCAACTGCGCACCATCTTCGAGCTGGCACCCGTCGGGATCGGGCTCGTCGACCTCGGAGGGCACACGATCCTGACCAACGGGGCCCTGCGGGACCTGCTCGGCTACAGCGCCGAGGAGTTCGCCACGATGCGCTTCGAGCAGTTCACCCATCCCGACGACGTCGCGCGCAACCTCGAACTGTTCGCCGAGCTGGCGGCCGGTGGCCGCGAGCGCTTCGAGATGGACAAGCGGTTCTTCCATCGCGACGGCGCCGTCATCTGGGGCCGTCTGACGGTGTCGCTGCTGCGCGACGAGGCCGGTCGACCCGACCTCGCCATCGGCATGCTGGAGAACGTGACCGAGCAACGTGAGCTGCAGGCGCGGCTCGAACGTCTCGCGTTCCACGACCCGCTGACGTTGCTGGCCAACCGCGAGCTGTTCCGTGCGCGCGTCGACGCCTGCATGCACGCGCGACCGGCCCCGGGCCGCCGCGGTGCCGTGCTCTTCGTCGACCTCGACGACTTCAAGACCGTCAACGACAGCCTCGGACACGCGGCCGGCGACGAGCTGATCCGCTCGGTCGCCCGGCGGTTGCGCGACAGCATCCGTCCCGACGACACGGCCGGCCGGCTCGGTGGTGACGAGTTCGCCGTCCTGCTCGACGATCTGGCGGACCCGGCCGACGCGATCGAGGTCGCCGAGCGCCTGCGGCTGGCGCTCGAACGCCCGCACCGGCTGCGTGGGCGGTCGGTCATCGTCCCGGCCAGCGTCGGGGTGGCCTACCTCGCCGACGCGCCGTCGACCGAGGCGGCCCTGCGCAACGCCGACCTGGCCATGTACCGCGCGAAACGGTCCGGCAAGTCGTGCGTGGCCACCTACGAGCCGCAGCTGCACCGCGACGCGCTGCGCCGACTGGAGCTGCGCAGCGCGCTGGGCGGGGCCCTCGAGCGGGGCGAGCTGACGCTGGTCTACCAGCCGGTCGTCGACCTGGTCGACGCGGAGCCGATCGGTGTCGAGGCGCTGCTGCGCTGGCACCATCCACCGGTGGGCACCGTGCCGCCGGACGCGTTCGTGCCCCTGGCCGAGGAGACCGGTGCGATCGTGCCGATCGGCCTGTGGGTGCTGCACGAGGCGACCGCCTGGCTGTCCGGGCAGTGGCCCGCGGGCGGCCGCCCGTGGAGCGTGTCGGTCAACGTCTCGCCCGTGCAGCTGCAGCCGCGACTGGTCGGGCAGGTGGAGGCCGCCCTCCAGTCGAGCGCCCTGGCGCCCGAGCGCCTGGTCGTCGAGGTCACCGAGCAGGCGCTGATGCGCCAGCGCAGCTGGGACGTCGTCCGCGACCTCAAGCGACTCGGCGTGCGCATCGCCATCGACGACTTCGGCACGGGCTACTCGTCGCTGGCCTACCTGAGCGAACTGGCGGTCGACCAGCTGAAGATCGACCGCTCGTTCATCGCCTCGCTGGGGAACGGGGAACGGACCGAGGCCGTGCCCCGGGCCGTGATCGAGCTCGCCCGCTCGCTGGGCCTGTCGGTGGTCGCCGAGGGGATCGAGACCGACGCGCAGTGGCAGCGGCTGCTCGAGCTCGGGTGCCGGGTCGGCCAGGGCTACCGGTTCGCGCGTCCGATGCCACCCGGCGAGCTGGCCGACCTCGTGGACGGCCCGCTCGCGAGCCGTCCCGGCACGGGCGCGACTCAGGCCGAGGTGTCGGCCTCCTCCATGGCGGTCAGGTCGAGTTCGAGCTCGTCCTCGAAGGCCTCGGTCTCCACGCCGTCCTCGAAGCGGACCCGGTAGAGCGTCGCGACGTCGTCGTCCCCGGCGTCGGGGTCCTGGTCACCCCGGACCTCCTCGACGATGGTGACGAGCTGGCCGGACCGTTCGCGGTAGCCGGGGGGGCCGTCGACGGCGGCGGAGGAGCGGAAGGTCGCCTGGGTCACTTCGAAACCTCGTGATCGGTTGACCACGAGGTTCACCCCCCGCTCGTCCCCCCGACGCGGGCCCGGCCCGCCCGTTCGGCCAGCGAGTTCACCGGGACCGCAGCGGGACGAGACCTGTCGGCCCTGACCCTCGCTACGCTGCCGCGTCCCTTCGGTGGCCGACGTGGCGGCCGACACGTACCAGTACGAGGCACCGTGGCCGTCGAGGTGGAGACCGTCGGACCTGCGCAGCTCGAGTGGGACACCGGCCAGCGGCGAGGCGTCCTGCGCTTCGTCGAGCACGGTCGGGGTGGTCGCGTCGAGGCCGAGCGGCTGGTGCGGCGGCTGCAGGGATGGGTGGGGGACTCCGCCGTGCCCTACGACTTCCTGGTGGACTGCTCGGAGATCGTCGACGTGGACGCGTCCTGGCGGGCGATCTGGGGCGAGCACTTCCGCGCGGACCGCGACCACGCGACGCTGGCCTGGTTCAACGCCAACCCCCGCATCCAGTTGATCGTGCTGATGTTCATCAAGGGCACCGGGGTCACCGGGCAGGCGTTCGCCACCGAGGACGAGGCGCGCGACTGGCTGAGCGGGCAGCGCGTGCCGTCGTGAGGGTCCCGGACCTCGAGGAACTGCTCGAGGTGATCTCCCTGGCCTGCCTGGGGGACACCACGACCCGGGCCCAGGTCGACCCCGAGGCCCTCGACGACCCGCTCGGCCTGATCGGTAACGCCGTCAACGTGCTGCTCGACGACCTCGAGTACCGCCAGCGCGAACGCGAGGACGCGCTGCGCCGCGTCGCGGGCATGGAGGCCAAGCAGGAGTTCCTCGCCTACCTCAGCCACGACATGCAGACGCCCATGGCGGTGCTGCTCGGCGCGGTGACGGTGCTGCGCAGCTCGCAGTCGGCCGAGGACGTCGAGGCGACCCTGCCGCTGATGGAGCAGGCCATCGAGCGCCTGCAGCGGTTCGTGCGGCAGTTCCTCGACCTCGCCCGCCTCGAGGCCGACCGCGGCCTGGTGCTCGAGGTGGC
The DNA here is from genome assembly GCF_004300825.1 of Egicoccus halophilus. Classification (NCBI taxonomy): domain Bacteria; kingdom Bacillati; phylum Actinomycetota; class Nitriliruptoria; order Egicoccales; family Egicoccaceae; genus Egicoccus; species Egicoccus halophilus. Next base: position 2,954,744 of record NZ_CP036250.1, on the reverse strand, counting down.
GCCGATGGACCTCGAGGCCAGCGTCAAGCGGGTCGTCGACCTGTTCGCCGACGACGGTCCGATCGCGGTCACCTCGGCGCCGCAGCTGCCGCCGGTCGCGGCCGATCCACTGCGCGTCGAACAGATCCTGACCAACCTGGTCGCCAACGCGTTCAAGTACGCCCGCATGGCGCCCAGGATCGAGCTCGACGCGGGCGCCACGCCGGGCACGGTGGAGCTCCGGGTCGTCGACGACGGTCCCGGCATGGCGCCCGACGAGCTCGCCCGGGTGTTCGGCAAGTTCGAGCGCGGCGGGGTCGCCTCGGGCGCCGGACTCGGGCTGTTCATCAGCCGGGCGCTCGCCGAGGCGCACGGTGGCTCGCTGTCGGCGACCAGCCGCCCTGGGCAGGGCGCGGCCTTCGTCCTGTGCCTGCCGGAGGCGCCGCGACCCTGAAACGGCGCCTCGCCGGACCGGTGCGTCAGCGCACGCCCGGCCCGGTGGTCGCAGCCCGGCGTCGGGCCAACTCCCGCTCGAGGCCACGCAGCCGCTCCTCGAGGGCGACCCGCGTTCCACTGCCGGCGTGTGGCGGTGCCTCGTGCAGGTGACGGCGGACGGCCTCGATCTCGGCCTGCACCGTGGCGATGGAACGTGTGGTCGTTGACATGGCGGGCAGTGTGGCGCGTGGCCGTCCGCGCGTCGAGTCGACCGCGCGTGACGTGCGCCGCACCGTCAGTCGTCCACCACCTCGATCCGGGCGTCGAGGATCTCGCCCTCGGCCAGGTCGAGCACGCCGATCGTCCGGTGGGGCATGCGACGCCGTTCGGTGGGGGAGCCGGGGTTGAACAGGCGTTGGTCACCCTCACCCGGTGCGTCGACCGGGACGTGGCTGTGGCCGAACACGACCAGGTCGGCGTCCGGGAACCGGGTGGAGAGGCGGCGCGACCGCCCGCGGGCCTGGCCGCTGTCGTGGATCATGCCGATCCGGACCCCCGCGAGGGTCAGCTCGAGCGTCTCGGGCAGCGCGCCGACGAGCTCGCGGTCGTTGTTGCCCAGCACCGCGTGGACGGGGGCGAACCCGCCGAACCGTTCGAGGTGCTCGGCCTGGGTGATGTCGCCGGCGTGCAGGATGACGTCGGCGCGTGCCAGCCACCGCAGCGCGGCGGCCGGCAGCCGCCGGTTGGGCCAGTCGCGTCGCAGGTGGGTGTCGGCGGTGACCACCACGCGCACGTCGTCTCCTTCGCCACCGGGACCGGCAGGGTAGGAGCCCGGCTGCGGCTAGGGTCCGCCGGCTGCCGACGACCGGGAGGCGCGACGTGGTGCAGCTCGACCTCGGACCCGCCGACCTGAGCGCCGTGGCGCGCTTCGTCGCCGAGCAGCAGCACGACCCGGCCAGCCACATCGGCTACCTCAGCCTCGACCCGGAGCCGGTCGCGGCCGAGCTGGCCGCGCTCGAGCCGGTGGGCACCGACGGCCTGGTCGTCGCCGTCGACCGCGGTCGGCTCGTCGGTGTGATCGCCGCGGAGTGGGACACCGACCCGCCGCGCTGCTGGTGGCACGGCCCGTTCGTGGCTCGCGGCGTCGACCCGACCGAGGTGGCCGACGCGCTGCTGGCACGCGCCCGCACCCTGCTGCCGGTGGAGGTCACCCAGGAGGAGGCCTGCGGCGACGCCCGTCACGCGTGGTTGGAGGACTGGGCCGGGCCGCACGGCTTCGTCGCCCAGGAGGCGTCGGCGGTGCTGGCGCGCCGTCTCGACACCGACCTGCCGACGCGGACGGTCGTGACCGTCCCCGGCACCGTGCTCGACGCGGTGCAGCGGGCGGCGGTGGCCACGCTGCACGACCGGTTGTTCGTCGACACGCACACCCCGGGTGCGCGGCTGGTCGCCGACGACGCCGATCGCCTCCTCGCGGTGCTCGACGGGGACCGTCCCGTCGGCTACGCCGTCGTCGAGCGGCACGAGGACGGCAGCGGCTACCTCGACTTCCTCGGGGTCGACCCGACAGCTCGCGGGCACGGGGTCGGGACCGGGCTGGTCGCCGCGGCCTGCGCCGAACTGCGGACCACGTTCCGCTGCGACCGCGCGCACCTGACCGTGCGGGTCGGCAACGCCGCGGCCCGCCGCGTCTACGCGGCCACCGGCTTCGTCGAGGAGCGCGTGCTGGTCCCGCTGCGGCGCGGGTTCGCGCTGCCGTGAGCGGCGCCGAGCGCGGCCGTCGCCCCGGGCGGGGTCAGGGTCGGGGGCGCAGGTCGACCTCGCCGAGCTCCCGGTCCCCGAAGGCCTCGCGCACGCTGCGGTCGATGTGCTCCCAGCGCGACGTGGTGGTCGCGTCGATGCCGCCGACGACGGCGCCGAACCCGTGGATGCCGACCGAGGCGAGCCCCAGCAGCCCCAGCACCGGCCCGACCCACCGGTGCTCGCGGACCGCCGCGACGCTCGCCGCGACGAGGGCCGGGGTGGCCAGCAGCAGCGGTTCGAGCGTCACGCGGTAGGCGAAGAAGTGGGCGCCACCGCGGTGGCCGACGGCGCGGACCTGCACGAACAGGTAGACCAGTCCCGCGAGCGCGCTCCCCAGGGCCCACCCGGGAACCCGACGGCGGGCGAGCAGCAGCGCGACGAGCGCCCCGGCGACGACCGGCGAGTACCGCAGCACACCGCGCTCGGTTCCGACCAGTGCGAGCGCGAACGCCCGCAGCGTCTGCCACGGCGAGTGGTCGACCAGGCCACCGAGATGTCCGGCGGTGTCGTAGCCCGCGACGGGCAGCAGCGTGCCGAACGCCCACCAGCTGTAGGCGCTCAGCAGCGCGAGTCCGAGCCCCGCGCCGGCGGTCATCGCGGCGGACGCCCGCCGTTCGCGGTCGCGCCAGGCGACCAGGGCGAGCACGCCGATCGCGACGACGAGGTGCGGTCGCACGAGCACCGCGACGCCGGCTGCCGCGGCCGCCACCACCGGTCGTTGCCGGCGCCAGCCGAGCAGCACGCCGGCCAGGGCGAGGCAGGCCGGCGCGTGCGGCCACAGGGCGTCGGCGGCGACCGACCACAGTGACGTCCCCAGGCCGAACAGACCCGCACCGAGCAGCGCCGGACGCCGGCCGGTCACGGTACGCAGCACGGCGAACAAGCCGACCGCGGCCAGTGCGGCGGTGATCGCGGCCATCCTCCCGGCCGGGCGTCGGTCGACCAGGAACGGGTGCGCCGGCGCGGGGCGCTGGTCGCCCAGCGAGGCGAGCGCGTACGCCGGCGCCGCCCAGTAGGCCACCCCCGGGAAGCGGTTGACGAACACCCGGCCGTCGGGCGCGGTGGTGCCCCAGTAGTTGTGGCTGGGCGGCCAGGCGCTCGGCAGCGCCGGATCCCCCCGGGTGCCCAACGACCAGGAGGCGACCGTGGCGGCCCGGGTGTCGTTGACCTGCGCCGGACCGCGCGAGGCGGTGGCGAGGTAGAGCACGGCGAGCACCAGCAGCAGCGCCGCCGCCGCGAGCACGTCGCGGCGCCGGTCGTCGCGGGCACGGCGCGCGGTGGCGGTCACGTCGGGCTCAGGCCTCCCGTGCGGCGCCGGGGCTCTGGCGGGTGACGGGGTCGACCAGTGGACGGAACAGTCGACCCCGTTCGACGACCACGACGACGAGTGTGGCGAGCACGCCGTAGCCGAGGAACCCGGCGGCCAGCGGCAGGATCGTGCCGTCGAAGAGCCGGTCGAGCACGGCGCCCAGCGAGGCACCGACGGCGAGCTGCACCGCACCGATGACGGACGCCGCGGTGCCCGCGTGCGCCGCCATGGGCGTCATCGCGATGGTGTTGAAGTTCGGGATCAGCAGGGCGTGCCCGACGAGGATCGCGGCCAGGAGCGGCAGGAACACCGCCAACGGCGGTCGGCCGTCGGTGACGAGTGCGACCACGAACAGCACCGTCGACACCGCCACGTAGACGAACAGCATCACGTGCGCCGTGCGACGGGTGCCGTAGCGGCCGACGAGTCGGGCGTTGACGAGCATGGCCAGACCCATGACGGCGGCGACCCCGCCGAAGATCAGCGGGAAGGCCTCGGGAACCCCGAACGTGTCCGAGAAGATGATCTCCGAGCTGGCGAGGTAGGAGGTGAACACCCCGTACAGGGCGGTGAGCGCCAGGGTGTAGCCGAACGTCTGCCGGTTGGTGATCACCAGCCGGGCGGTGCGCGTGATGCGGCCGACGTTGAGGTCCAGGCGACGTTCGGGCGGCAGCGTCTCGGGCAGCCGGCGCACCCACAGCGTCATCCCCACGGCGGCGACCAGGCACAGGACGAACAGCACGCGCCAGGTGGTGACGGCGGTGATCGCGGCCCCGAGCGTCGGTGCGATCACGGGCACGACGATGAACACGGCCATGATCATCGACATGGCCCGCGCCATGTCCTCGCCCTCGAAACGGTCACGGACGACGGCCAGGGTCACCACCCGGGGCCCGGCGGCCCCGAGCCCCCACACGAACCGCCCCAGCAGCAGCCACTGCAGACCGGGCGCGAGCGTGCACAGCAGGGCGCCGAAGCCGTAGACCCCGAAGCCCACGAACATCGTGGGGCGTCGCCCGAAACGGTCGGCCAGGGGCCCGTAGGCGAGTTGGCCGACGGCGAGACCGAGCATGTAGGCGGTCACCACCCCGGCGATGGCGGTCGAGTCGGCCGGCAGGCCGAGAACGTCGCGCATGGCGCCGAAGGCGGGCAGCATGAGGTCCAGGCCGAGCGCCGCGAGGGCCATGGACATGGCCAGGACCGCGGTGAACTCGACCCGACCGAGTGCGGGGCGGGTCATGACGTCTCGGGAGGGAGAGGTGCGGCGCACCGTACGGCACGGTTCCCGACGGTGGCACGGGACGTGGCGTGCATCGCACGACGACGGCCCGCGCTCGGCGGGCCGTCGTCGTGCGCGTCTGGTTCGCGTTCTCGTGCGGTCAGATGCTGCGGACCGTCAGCTCCGAGCGGACGTCGACGACGCCCTCGACCTCGGCGACCGAGGCGAGCAGGTCACGCTCGTTCTGGGAGGTGGGCACGGTGCCCTTGAGGGCGACCTGACCGGGGCCGTCCACCTTGATCACGACGTCGTCGACGTCGTCGCGGTAGCCGAACACCTCGCTCTTGATGCGGTCCTCGAGCCGCCCGGGGTCGTCGGTGGGACGCTCGGGCAGGGTGTCCTTGGCCGTCTCGACCGCCGCGCCCTGTGCCTGCTGCAGGCTGTGCTCGGCCTGTACCCGCAGTTCCTCGGCCTTCTGCTCGGCCTCGCCACGCAGGTCGTCGGCCGTCTGGGTCGCGGCGTCGAGCGCGACGTGGGCCTGCTGGGTCACCTCGTCACGCAGCTGGTCGGTCTGCGTGGCGACCTGGTCGCGTACCTCGTCGGCGCGCGAGTTCAGTTCGTCGCCGAGCTTCTGGCGCCGTGCCTGGCCGCGATCGGGGTCGGTGAGGTAGGCGATGCCGTACCCGGCCGCGACGCCGACGAGGAGCCAGAACAGCCGCCGCGGCCAACTGGTGCGGTTGCCGGTGTCCGCGAGGTCCTCGACCAGCTCGCTCTGGTCGCTGTCGAGGTCGTCGATGCGGCTGCTGAGGTGCGTCTCGAGACCGGCGATCTGCTTGCTCAGCCGCCCGAGCTCGCGGAACACCGAGCCGCCATCACCACCGACGGCCTCGGCGGTCCGGTCGCGGATCTCGTCGATGCCGGTACTGAGCGTCCCGGTGAGCTTGTCGGAGAGGTCGTGCAACTGCATGCGGACTCCTTGTCGTTTCCGACCCCCATCGTCCTCGCGCGGCCCGCTCGCCGCAGCACCGATGGGCGGGCGGACGGCCAGGGTGCACCGTGTTCGCCGACCTGGTCGCCGACCGTCCGTCAGTCGCGGGTGCCGCCGGCGCGCTCCATGCGCCGGGCGATGGCCGTGTAGAGCGGCGGGGCGAGGTGTCGCAGCGTCACGAAGGCGCGGTAGAACGCCGGCACCGTGCGTTCGGTCCGCGCATGCGCGATCACGTCGACGACGGCGTCGGCGACCAGCTCGGGCCGCCCGACCAGGCGGGCCATCGGCCCCCGCTTGGCCTGGGTCTGCGGGAACCCCTCGGTCTCGATGAAACCGGGGTTGAGCTGACAGACGGTGATCCGCCGGGAACGCCAGGACAGCGCGAGCGCCTCGCTGAAGCCCACGACCGCGAACTTGCTGGCGGCGTACGCCGCCGGACCGATGCCGAGCTTGCCCGCCACGGAGGCGACGTTGACCACGAAGGCGGGTGCGCCGGCCTCGAGCAGGTCGGCGAACGCGGCCGTGCAACGCAGCACCCCGTTGACGTTGACGTCGAGGGTGCGCAGGGCGTCGTCGAGGTCCCCGCGACCGTCGAACGCCCCGCCGCCGATCCCGGCGTTGTTGACCAGCACGGAACAGAACCCGTGCTCGTCGCGTACCCGCCGGGCGAGCGCGTCGACGGCGTCCCGGTCGGTGACGTCGACCGTGCAGGGCACCACCGTCGGATGCCGCCGGGCGAGCTGCTCGAGGCGGTCGGTCCGGCGAGCCACGGCATAGACGGTCATGCCCGCCGTGGCCAGCCGTCGGGTGGTCGCCTCACCGATGCCGCTCGAGGCGCCGGTCACCACGGCCACCTTGCCGCGGGGGTCGAAGGTCATGGGGGCTCCTGCCGTCGTCGCGGGTGGCGCACGGCGACGCCGGCACCGGGGCAGATGGTGGCACGCCGACGGTGGCCGCCGCACGTCGCGGCGGCGACCACCGACCGGGCCGGCTCACTCGAAGGTCTCGGTGTCCCCGTCGGGCAGCTCGAGGGTCACCGAGGTGACGCGCAGGACCCCCTCGTCGTCCTCGTCGAGCTCGACGGTCTTGCGACCGGGGACCAGGTCCATGGTCGTCGAATACTCCTCCTCGCCGACTCGGCCGACGCGGACGTCACCCCAGATCTCGAGATCCTCCTCGGTCGCGCCGAGCAGCGACTCGGCGTCCCGACGGGCGGCCTCGACGTCGAAGGCGCCGTCGACCGGCGGCTCGAGGTCGCCGCCGTCGAGGTCGGCATCGACGCAGTCCTCGGTGCCCTCGGGACAGGCGCCGGCGGCAGCACCGCCGTCCGTGTCCTCCCCGGTCGTGTCGGGTGCGGCCGTGTCGTCACCCGCGGGCGTCGGCGCGGCGGTGTCCGCGGTGGTACCGCAGGCGCCGAGCACCAGGACGAGTCCGATCGCAGGGGTGAGACGGCGAAGCAGGGATCCCACGGCAACTCCTTGGTCGAGCAGTGGTCACCGGGTGTGACGTCGTCGAGCGGCCGCGGGTTGCACGCCCGTCAGGAACCCTCGTTGCCGGGCTGCGCACCCTGGTCGTCGGTGAGCACGTCGTCGGCCTCCTCGGCGTCGGACGCGTCGGTCTCCGCGAGCCGGAAACGGTCGGCCTCGGCGCCCGCACGCCGCTCGTGGGTGCTGAGGACCTCCCCGCCACGCCGGACGGCCCAGCCGTCCTCGTGCTCGACGATCTCCAGGTCCGGGGTGTCGGCGTCGCTCACGGCGGCCTCCTCGTCGGGTCGGGTCGCGTACGCGCAGCATCCTCGTGCCGACCGCCGCAGGACGGCGACCCGCCCCGCCGATCGGTCACCGCGCCCTTCCGATCGGCCGGCCCACGTGCGAGACTCGTCGCGGGAGCCACTGGGAGGGAGCACCCATGAGCACGACGATCGCGGCGATCCTGGAACGCAAGGGCCACGAGGTGGTCACCATCGCGCCCGAACAGACCGTCAGCGAGGTGGTCGCCGCGTTGCGGGAACGCGGCATCGGTGCGCTGGTCGTGGTCGACGGCGACGACGGCGTGGCCGGGATCGTGTCCGAGCGCGACGTCGTGCGTCATCTCGCCGAGGTCGGCGGCGACGTGCTGCTGGCGCGGGTCGCCGACGTGATGACCACGCCGGTGCACACCTGCACGCCACAGTCGACGATGGACGAGTTGACGGAGCAGATGACCGAGCGCCGGATCCGCCACCTGCCGGTCTGCGAGGACGGACGGCTGGTCGGCATCGTCTCCATCGGCGACGTCGTCAAGGAACGCTTCGAGGAACTGCACGACCACAACCGCCAGCTCGAGTCCTACGTCGCCGGCTCGTACTGAGCCGCGAGCGGGGTATCTTTGCCGACATGCCTGCACCGACACATCTCCCCACCCGCCAGTCCCCGGTCGTCGAACCGGAGGTCCGCGAGCATCCCCAGACGGGCGAGCCGGGTGACCACGACCGGTTCACCCACTACGTGCGTCAGCGGGAACTCGAGCGCGCGCGCCGCACCGGCAAGCCGGTCACGGCCCTGTGCGGCAAGAAGTGGGTCCCGGACGGGGACCCGTCGCGCTACCCGATGTGTCAGACCTGCTCGGAGATCGTCGCGGAGTCGTTCTCGCGCGGTCTGGACTGACGGCGCTCACGGGCGGAACACGGCCTTGACCAGTCCGTCGCCGCGGGCGGCGAAGGTCGCGTAGGCACCCGGGCCGTCGGACAGGGGCAGCTCGGGATGGCTGACGACCACGTCGGTGGGCAGCGTGACCCCGTCGAGCCCGGGCAGCAGCCGCTCGAGCAGCGAGCGCACCGACGCACGCCCGGAGACGACCGTCAGGTTGCGGTCGTAGAGGGTCACCGCCGAGAACCCCAGGTGCGCCGCCGTCTGCACGGCGATGAGCGAGATCGTGCCGCCGGGGCGCACGAGCGACGCAGCCGCCCGCTGGGCAGCCGCGGTCCCGGCGGCCTCGACCACGCCGGTGACGCCGTCGGGTGCCACCTCGGCCGCGAGCGTCGCGGCGCCGTCCGGGGACACGGCCACGGCGCCGAGCCGTTCGGCCCGTCCGCGCCGTGCGGGCACCGGATCGACGGCGATGACGGCGGCGGCGCCGAGCCGTCGCGCGGCCCACACCGCACACAGCCCGACCGCGCCGAGTCCCAGCACGACGACCGTCTGGCCCGCGACCTCGCCGAGCCGTTCCACGGCGGTCCAGCCGGTCGGCAGGTTGTCGGCCAGCAGCACCCCGTCGAGCAGGCTGCGTCCGGGCGGGAGTGCGACGAGCGTGCCGTCCGCGAGGGGGACGCGCAGGCGCTCGGCCTGGCCGCCGTGCAGCGGCTCGGCGGTCGGGTCGTCGGGGTCGCCCCAGCCGAACAGCTGCCCGTGTGCGCAGCGGGCCGACAACCCGCGGGCACACGCGGCGCAGCGGCCACAGCAGGTGGTGAAGGGCACCAGGACGCGGTCGCCCGGGACGAACCCGCGCACGCCCGTGCCCACCTGGAGGACCCGTCCGACCGCCTCGTGGCCCGGTACCACGTCCCCGCGGGCGGCCTCGCGGCCCTCGTAGGGGTGCAGGTCCGAGCCGCACAAGCCGGCGGCGTCCACGGCGACGATCGCCTCGCCCGACCCGCGCAGCGTCGGGTCGGGCAGGTCGTCGGCGAACCGGACGTCGGCGGGACCGGAGAAGATCAGACCGTGCATGGGCGGGTGCGGACCTCGCGTTCGGGGACCGCGGAGCCTGTCACATCGGATACGCCACCGGCGTGTCGCGCTCGGTGACCCACTGCCACTCGGTGAACTCGTCGAAGTCGGCGAACCCGCCGAAGCGGCCACCGTTGCCCGACGCGCGGTTGCCGCCGAAGGGCGCGACGGCCTCGTCGTTCACCGGCTGGTCGTTGAGGTGGACCATGCCGACGTCGAGCCGGTCACCGATCGCCCGGGCGCGGGTGAGCGTGCCGGCGTGGATGCCGGCCACGAAGCCGTACTCGGTGTCGTTGGCGAGCGCCACCGCCTCGTCGTCGTCGGCGAAGGTGGTCACGACCGCGACGGGACCGAAGTGCTCCTCGCGGAACAACCGGTGTTCGGGCCGGACCCGGTCGACCACGGTGGGCCGGTAGTACGGGTCGTCGCGCTCGCCACCGGTGCGCAGCCGGGCGCCGGCGTCGAGCGTGTCGCGGACGATCTCGTCGATGGTGTCCAGCTGTGAGGCGTTGGTGATCGGCCCGAGGGTGACGTCGTGGTCCTCGAAGGCGTTGCCGACCTTCAGGGCCTCGGCCTTCTCGACCAGCAGGTCGGTGTAGCGCTCGGCGATCGACTCGTGGACGAGGTGACGGCCGATCGCCATGCAGATGTGGCCCTGGTGGAAGAAGGTGCCGAAGGCGCCGGCGGAGGCGGCCACCTCCACGTCGGCGTCCTCGAGCACGACGAAGGCGTTGTCGCCGCCGAGTTCGAGCGCGACCGGGATCAGGTTCGCCCCGGCCTTCTCGCCGATCTTGCGGCCGACGTCGGTCGAGCCGGTGAACGACACCATGTCGACGTCCGGGTGCTCGACGATGGCGTTGCCGATCTCCGAGCCGCTGCCCGGCAGCACGTGCAGCAGGTCGTCGGGCAGGCCGGCGGCGCGCAACAGGTCGATCCACAGCAGCGCGCCGGTGACGGGCGTGTCGGTGGCCGGCTTGAGCACGACGGCGTTGCCCAACGCGAGTGCCGGCGCGACCGAGCGCATGGTCAGCTCACCCGGGAAGTTCCACGGGGAGATGACGCCCACGATCCCGCGCGGGACGCGACGGACGGCGCTGCGCCGGTCGGCCTGGGTGGTGGGCAACAGGTGCCCCTGTGGCTGGTGCAGCAGCGCGGCGGCGTGGTGCAACTCACCGGTGACCAGCTCCACCTCGAAGTCGGCCTTCATCCACGTACCGCCGCACTCGCGCACGAACCAGGGCCGGAACTCGTCGCCGTGCTCCTGCAGCAGTGCGGCAGCGGTGGCGAACACCTCGGCGCGCTCCTGGAAGGGGCGGGCGGCCCACTCGGCCTGGGCGGCCCGGGCCCGCTCGACGGCCGTGTCGAGGTGGTCGCTGGTCGCGAGCGGGATCTCGAGCAGGGTCTGTCCGGTGGCCTTGTCGGTGACGGCGGTCCTCTCGCCCTCGGCGGGTTCCCAGCGCCCGAGATGACGGGAGCTGTTCCAACGGTCGACGTCCAGGAACGGCATTGACGGTCCTCGTGTTCGAAGGTGGGAGGACCGGGGTACGACAGTCGACGCCCTCGCCGGAGCGGCCGGGGGCGTCGGCCGTACAGGCATCCGCACCGGTGCGGTGTCCGGTGTGGCCGGCCGGTGGTGGCCGCCGCCGATGTCCGGGCACGCGCGGGCCACTGTCACTACACCGGCACCGTGGCCGGGGGCTGGTGGTTGGCGTCGGTGGGCGTGGACGCGGGGGTCGGGGTCAGCTCGGCGTCGAAGGCACCGTCGGGTTCGACCAGCCACCGGCAGGCGACGGCGGCGACGACCGCGCAGACGCCGATGGTGACGAAGAAGGTGGTCGGTCCGGTCACCAGCAGCAGCGTCAGGAACACCAGTGATCCGATGTTGCCGTAGGCCCCGACGATGCCGCTGATCTGACCGCTGACGCGTCGCTTGACCAGCGGCACGATGGCGTAGGTGGCGCCTTCACCGGCCTGGACGAAGAACGAGCACGCCATCGTGGCGGCGACGGCGAGGACCAGCGGCCAGCGGCCGTCGACGGCGGCCAGCAGCGCGTAGCCGAAGCCCAGCGCGGCGCACAGCAGCAACAGCGTGCGCCGGCGGTTGCCGAGCAGGTCGGAGAGCACACCGCCGGTGGGGCGGGCGACGAGGTTCATGAACGCGTACGCGCTGGCGGCGAGCCCGGCGACGACGGGGGACAGGCCGAAGGTGTCGGCGAAGAAGCCGGGCAGCATCGACACGACCGCGAGTTCGGAGCCGAACGTGACCGCGTAGGCGAGGCAGAGCACGGCGACGTTTCGGAACGGATAGCGGTCCTGGGCCGGGTAGGCGTCGCGACGTGCCGGTTCGTTCACCCGCCAGATCGTGCGGCTCTGCAGGGCGAGCAACACGGCGAGCACCGCGAGTCCGCCCCACATCGTCGCGGGGGCGAGGAATCCGACCAGCATCAGCCGCCACAGGATCAGTCCGAGCACGGCCACCAGCGGGACGTTCAGGGCGAGCAGGCCGAACACGGCCCGGCGGCTGGTGACCTCGAGCGCGCCCTGGCGACCGGGTCGGGCGTAGGTGCGCCCGTCGGGGGTGTCGGACACCGAGCGCAGGTAGACCAGCCCGTAGGCGGCGGCCAGGATCCCGACGCTGGCGAGGGCGACCCGCCAACCGCCGAGCATCCCGGCCAGCGTCGGCAGCGTCATCGCGGCAGCCGCCGAACCGAAGTTGCCCCACCCACCGTAGAGCCCTTCGGCGACGCCGACCTCGCGGGGCGGGAACCACTCCGACACCATCCGGATGCCGACGACGAAGCCGGCGCCGACGAGGCTGGCCGCGAGTCGGGCGACGACGAGCATGCCGAAGCTGGTCGCCAGGGCGGTGAGCAGGGCCGGGACGGCGCAGAAGGTCAGGATCGTGGTGTAGACGCGCCGTGGCCCCCAGCGGTCCAGGGCCATGCCGACGAACAGGCGGGCGGGCACGGTCAGTGCGACGTTGCACAGGGCCAGCACGCCGAGCTGTTCGGATGTCAGGTCCAGCTCCGCCGCGACGGTCCCCGCCAGCGGCGCGAACGAGAACCACACCACGAAGGTGAGGAAGAACGCGAACCAGGTCAGGTGCAGGATCCGGTGGCGGCCGGTGAACCGCCACAGGCCGGACACGTGGGAACCGACCGAGGGCCGGGTGCTGGATGCGGTCATGGCAACCATCCTGGGGCACGGGTGGGGTGGTGCGGACCGCGACACGATGGACGGCGGGGGTTCCAGCGGCGTGCGCGCCAGGTTGCGACGGCGTGACACCGGCGTCGCGGACGACGATGCGTGCCGGCGCGGGCGCTCGGCGCGACGGCCAGTTCACGGCGGCGAAACAGGCCCTCAACGCGCCGGCGACGGTGAGGCGTCACCATGCGTGTCGCTGTTGCGGGCGTGCACGCCCGACGACGGCACAGGAACGTCGAGCACCCAGGAGGTCGGGAACTGTCGCTGTCGGGGATCCGGGTGGGGGTGACCTCCCAGCGCAAGGGCGCCGAACTGGTGGCGGCCCTCGAACGGCGCGGCGCCTCGGTGCTGCACGGGCCGACCATCGGCGGCGACGTGCCGGTGCCTGACGAGCACATCGTGGCCGACACCGACGCGATCCTCGACGCCTCGCCCGACTGGTTCGTCGCCTCGACGGGGGTCGGCATGCGGCTGTGGGCGCAGGCGGCCGACCAGCACGGTCGGCTCGAGGCGCTGCAGGCCGCGGCGGGCGCGGCACGTTGCGTCGCGCGCGGCGCGAAGGCGCTCGGTGGGCTGCAGGCGTTGCGGGCCAGGGCGGTGTGGACCTCGCAGAAGCAGACCGACGCCGACGTCGCCGGTTGGCTGCGTGGCCGGGTCCTGCCCGGCGAGGTCGTCGCCGTCCAACTGCACGGCACGGCAGCCGCCACGACGTTCGCGCCCGTCGCGGACGCGGGCGCCGACGTGCTCTCGGTCGAGACCTACCGGCACGCCCTGCCCGACGACGTCGGCCCTGGCCTGGCGCTCGGCGACGCGATCGTGGCCGGCGAGCTCGACATCGTCGTGCTGACCTCGCCCGGTGCGGGCCGCAACCTGGTCACGATCGCCGCCCAGCGCAGCTCGGACCACGCCGACGCGTTGGTGCAGGCACTGCGCGAGCGGGTGGCGACGGCCGTCATCGGGCCGGTCACCTCGGCGGCCCTGGACGAGCTGGGCATCCCGTCGTGGCTGACGCCGACCCGGTCGCGCACCGGTGATCTGCTGCGGTCGCTGGACCGGTGGGCGTCGCGCCGCACGACCGCGCCGTCGCACTGGCGGCCACCCGTGCAGCTCGTCCCCGCCACGCACGCGGTGCGGTGCGCCGAGGGGCGCGAGATCGCCCTCGGCGAGCGCGGGTACGCGGTGCTGGCGGCGCTGGCCCGCCGGCCCGGCATGGTGTGTCCGCCCGAGCAGCTGCTCGCCGAGGCCTGGGGGTATGCCGCGCCCGACGACCCGAGCGCCATCAAGCACCAGATCGCCCGTCTGCGGCGCAAGCTCGACGGCACGGGGGTGCAGATCCGCACCGTCCGGGGCGTCGGGTACCGACTCGAGGGGAGCAGCACGTGACCTCCACGCCCGTCGTCCACCTCGTCGGCGCCGGCCCGGGCGCCGCGGACCTGCTGACGTTGCGTGCTGCCCGGCTGCTCGGTGAGGCCGACCTGGTGGTGCACGATCAACTGGTGACCCCTGACGTCCTGCGCCTGGTCGGACCGCGGGCGCGGCTGGTGTCGGTGGGACGCCGGCAGGGTCACGTGGTCCTCGGCCATGACGAGGTGGTGGCGCTGCTGGCCGCCGCCGCCCACGCCGGCCAGCACGTGGTCCGCCTCAAGGGTGGCGACCCGGTCGTGTTCGGCCGTGGCGGTGAGGAGTCGCTCGACCTCGCCGCTCGGGGTGTCGCGACCGCGTACGTCCCCGGGATCACCTCGGCGGTCGCGGCGCCCGAGCTGGCCGGCATCCCGGTCACGCATCGCGGCCTGTCGGCGGGGGTGCTCGTGCTGACCGGCCAACGGGCCCGTGGTGGTGAGCCGTGCCCGATGGACCTCGCGGTCGCGGCCGCCTTCGACGGCACGGTCGTGCTGCTGATGGGGGCGACGCGCCTGGCCGCCTGGTGCCGCGGCCTGGTCGACCTCGGCCGCCGCGGTGACACTCCTGCCGCACTGATCGCGCACGCCGGTCGTCCCGAGCAGACCCTGGTGACCGGCACGCTCGGGAACCTGGCGGCCCGCGTCGCCGAGCACGCCGCGGCGATGTCCGGGGAGCCGGGGGAGCGCCTGACGCCGGCCACCGCCGTCGTCGGTGACGTCGTCGGCGTCCCCGCCGCGGTCGACCGTCTCCTCGCGGCCACGACCCGGGTGCCGGCGATCGCCTGAAGCTCCCCCGACGGCGCGACGGCGCGACGGGTCGCATGCCGGCGTCGGGCGCGCTTCGATCGCGGTGCAGGGTTCGCCTACGGTGACGGGCCGGCGTCGGGGAGGTACCACGCGTGCAGGGTTCGGTCCGTCCACCGGGAGTGCAGGTCGAGTCGATGCTCGAGGACCTGCGCACGCTCGTCGAGATCGAGTCCCCGTCCCGTCATCCCGAGGCGCTCGCGACCTCCGCACGGACCCTGGCCGACCTGCTGGAGCGCCGCCTGGGCGGCCGGGCCGAGCTCGTGCACGGGGACGCCGGCCCGCACGTGCACTGGTCGGGAGGTGGAGATCCCCAGGTGCTGGTCCTCGGACATCACGACACCGTCTTCCCGCTCGGCACGCTCGAACGTCGTCCGTTCCAGGTCGCGGAGGGTCGGGTCACCGGTCCGGGCGTCTTCGACATGCTCGGCGGTCTGGTGCAGGCCGTGCACGGCCTGGCGACGCTGGAGGACCGTTCGGGGGTCGAGATCCTGGTGACCGCCGACGAGGAGGTCGGGTCGGGTACGTCCCGGGCGGTGATCGAGGAGCGCGCCCGGGCGTGCGGGGCGGTCCTGGTCGCCGAGGGCGCGGCCGAGGGTGGTGCCGTCAAGACCGGCCGCAAGGGGTGCGGCACCTTCCGGGTCGAGGTGACGGGCCGGGCGTCGCACGCCGGTCTCGAGCCGGATGCCGGCGTCAACGCGCTGGTCGAGGCCGCGCGCCAGGTGCTGACGATCACGGCGATGGGTCGACCCGAGCGAGGCACGACCGTGACCCCGACCGTGGCGTCCGCGGGCACGGTCGACAACGTCGTGCCGGCGCAGGCGACCGTCGTCGTGGACGTCCGGGTCGAGACCGCCGACGAGAAGGCGCGGGTCGAGGCGGCGTTCGCCGGACTGCGGCCGCATCTGGACGGCGCGCGGATCGCCGTGCACGGGTTCGTGGACCGGCCACCGATGCCGGAGTCGGCGTCCGCGGGCCTGTTCGCGATGGCGCGGCAGATCGTCCCGGACCTGGTCGGCACCGCGGTCGGCGGGGGCAGCGACGGCAACTTCACGGCAGCCCTCGGCGTGCCGACGCTGGACGGGCTCGGCGCCGTCGGTGGGGGCGCCCACGCCGACCACGAGTACCTGCTCGTGGACGCCATGGTCGAGCGGGCGCTGCTGGTCGCCGGCCTGGTCGACGAGATCCGTCGTGCCCGCCGGACCGGTGCCTGGCCGACCACCCGGAGCTGACCGCGTCACCGCGCACCGCGGCTGGACGAGCCGTCAGTCGTGGACCCGGCGGACCTCCACGGCGGCGTGCTTGTAGGCCGGTTGGTGCGAGTGCGGGTCGAAGCTCGGCATCGTCAGCCGGTTGGTGTCGACGTGGTGCATCGACACGAACACGCTCCCGGTCGCGATCGTGGGGGTGACCAACGCGCGTGCGCGCATGGTCCCGCGTTCGCTGACGAGCTCGACCCAGTCGTGCGAGACGATGGCGCGGGCGGCGGCGTCGGCCGGTGCCACCTCGACGTAGGGGTCGGCCGGCACGAGGTTGCGCAGCGCCGGCGAGGTCGAGGTCCGGGTGCCGGTGTGCCACTCGGCCGACGACCCACGTCCGGTCAGCAGCACCAGCGGGCGGCGGGGACGCACCAGTTCGGCCGGCGGGCGCGGCTCGTCCACGACGAACCGGGCGCGGCCGTCGGGGTGGTGGAAGACCCCGTCGGCGAACAGGCGACGCTCCTTCTCGACGAGCGCACCGGGGACGGGTTGCGGCCACTGGATGCCACCCTGGGCCTCGAGGTCGGCGTAGCCGTCGATGCCGGAGAAATCGCACGGTCGGCCGCGTGACAGTTCCTGCAGCAGTCCGAACACCGCCTCCGGTGACGACCAACGTCGGAAGTGCCCGCCGACGCCCCAGGCCTCGGCGAGCAGGCGGAAGATCGCGAAGTCGGCGAGGGCGAGTCCCGGTGCCCGGGCGACCTTGCGGACGCGTCCGATGCGGCGCTCGGAGTTGATGAAGGTGCCCTCCTTCTCGCCCCAGCCGGCCGCGGGCAGCACCAGATCGGCCAGTTGCGCCGTGTCGGTCGTGGTGTACAGGTCCTGCACGACCAGGAAGTCGAGCCGGCCGAGCAGGTCGCGGACGTCGTCCTGTCCGATCCAGGAGTGGGCGGTGTTGGTCGCCACGATCCACAGGCCGCGGATCTGCCCGTTCGCGATGCCCTCCACGATGCGGTGATAGGGCAGGCTCGGCCGGTCGGGGATGCAGGCCGCGTCGAGCCCCAGCACCTCGGCCACCTCGGCCCGGTCGGCCGCGCGGGTGAAGTCGCGTCCGCCGAGCAGACTGGTCGTGTTCGAGAACAGCCGCGAGCCCATCGCGTTGCACTGGCCGGTGATCGAGTTGGCGCCCGTGCCGGGGCGGCCGATGTTGCCGGTCAGCAGCGCGAGGTCGATGACGGCCTGCGCGGTGCGGGTGCCCTGGTGGGACTGGTTGACGCCCATCGTCCACCAGAACGACACGGCCCGGCCGGCGGCGATGGTCCGGGCGCAGCGTTCGAGGTCGGCGACCGGGATGCCGGTGGCCGCGGCCACCCGCTCGGGCGGGTAGCCGGCGACGTGGTCGGCATAGGCGGCGTAGCCGTGCGTCGAGTCGCGCACGAAGTCCTCGTCGACCGCGCCGAGGCCGATCAGCAGGTGCCCGAGGCCGTAGAGCAGTTCGAGGTCGGCCTTCGGACGCACGGCGAGGTGCTGGGTCGCGGCGGCGGCCGTCTCGGTCCGGCGAGGGTCCACGACGATCACCGCCGGCGCGTGCGGGTTGCGGTGCAGGCGTTCCCACAGGATCGGGTGCGCGATCGCCGGGTTGGCGCCGACGAGCACCACCACGTCGGACGCCTCGAGGTCGGCGTAGGTGTAGGGCGGGGCGTCCGACCCGAACGACTCCTTGTAGGCCTGCACCGCGGTCGCCATGCACTGGCGGGTGTTGCCGTCGCCGTGGACCATGCCCATCCCGAACTTGGCGACGGCGCCGAGCAGCGCCATCTCCTCGGTCGGGATCTGGCCGGTCGACAGGAACGCGACCGACGCGGGTCCGTGGCGCTGCTGCACGCCCCGCAGGCCACCGACGAACGCGTCGACGGCCTCGGACCAGCCGACCGGCCGTTGGCGGCCGCCGGCGTCGCGCAGCAGCGGCGTCGTCGCCCGCGTGTCGGCGCGCAACGGCGTGAGCGACTCCCAGCCCTTGGGGCAGGCCATGCCGTCGTTGACGGCGTACCCGACCGTCGGTGTGAGGCCGACCGCCTCGCCGTCGCGCAGGTGGACGTCCAGCGAGCAGCCGGTGGAGCAGAAGCCGCACACGCTGGTCACGACCCGGTCGGGAGCCCGACCGGCCGGGAGCTGACCGAGGCCGTGGCCGCCCGGTTCGCGCAGCAGCTCGCGGGTCAGCGGACCGTCGGTGCGCCGCAGCAGTGCCTCGAGTCGGGTCCTCATCGCAGGCCTCCGGGCATCCGCGGCGGCGCGCTGGCGGTGAAGAACCGCCACCGTTCCAGCAGTTCTCCCGCGACGACGGTCATCAGCCCCGCCCCCGCGGTGAGCATCCCGACGCCGACGTCGTCGGCGAGCATGCGCCAGGTCAGCCACGGCGCCGCGAGCGCGCCGAGGCACAGCGCCACCAGTCGCGACGCGGTCAGGCCCGGCATCCGGCGTACGTGCAACCAGGCGACGCGGGCGAGTTCGTCGTCGATGGCGGCGATCCGGCCGGCCGTGACGTCGTGCCGTCGGTGGTGGCGCAGCAGGGCGAGGTCCGCCGCGCCGACGCCGACGCCGACGCTTCCCGACGCGATCGCCAGGGCACGCACCGCCCCGCGGACGTCGGCGCCGGTGACCGCCGCCGTGCCGACCACGACGAGCAGCAGGGTGGCGCAGCCGGTCAGGGCGGTGGTGGCCGCGAACCGGGCGGCGACCCGTGGTGTCGACCACCAGCGACGGCCGGTGACGGCATACACCATCACCGAGGTGAACACCCCCAGCAGGCCGACGACCGTGGCGGTCGGCAGCAGCCACGTGGCGGCCTCGGCGAGCGGCCCGGTCGGTGTCGCCAGCGCGGCGGCGGCGGTCGCGGTCAGGCCGGCGAAGGCCCCGAAGGCGACGATCTCGCGTGACAGCCACGAGTGGCGCAGCCCCAGCACGGCGCGCCAGGCCTGCAGCGGTCGACCCAGGTGGAGCACGCTGGCGCCGAGTGCGACGACGCCGGTGCCCAACGCCGTCGCGGCGGCAGGGCCGGCGACCACGGCCGCCAGTTCGGGGACGAACCAGGTGCCCAGCAGCAGGGCGAGCAGCGTCCCGACGGCCGCCTGGGTCAGGACCAGCATGACGGTCAACGGCGGGTGCGCGTGGCCCGGGACGACCGCGTCCGCGTCGACCGCGCGGACGCCGTCGCGCAGGTCCTCGGACGTGCGCCACCGGGTCGCCGGCCGGGTGACGGCCGGGTCGGGGGAGGGGATCGGCCACGGGTCCTCGCCGCGGGCGTGCACGTCGTCGAGGTCGACCACCCGGATGCTGATCGCGTGGGTCGGACAGGCCTGCACGCACGCCGGGGCCTCGCCGGCCGACAGCCGGTCGGCGCACAGGTCGCACTTGCGCACGATGCCGCGCTCGGCGTCGTACGCGGGGATCTCGTAGGGGCAGGTCAGCGTGCAGTACTGGCAGCCGATGCACTGGTCGTCGAGGTGGCGTACCACGCCGGTGTCGGGGTCCTTGACGTAGGCGTCGGCGGGGCAGCCCGCGAGACAGCCCGGCTCGGCGCAGTGGTGGCAGGCCGTCGTCACCGTGCGCAGCACCGGCAGGTTCCGGCCGGTGCCCTCGGCGTCGTTGGCGCCCACGAGGGTCCCGGTCCGGCGGAACGACTGGCCCGAGGGCAGCCCGTTGAGGCTGCCGCAGGCGACCACGCACGCCTTGCAGCCCGAGCACGCGTCGAGGTCGACCTCGAACGCGTACTGCTGTCCCGGGGCGGGCGGCGTGGCGGGCAGCAGGTCGCGGTAGCGGCGCGCGGCCAGGGGCGCCGTCGGCGAGGCGTCGAGGGCGTCGTCATGGGCACGCGCGAAGCGTTCGACGGCCGTGGTCCCGGCCTGCTCGGCCAGGAACTCGTCGATGAGGGTTCGGACGGTGGTTTCGCTCATGTCGTGAGCGTGGCGGGCGGGCATTTGCGGCGCGTTCGCACCGTGTTACGCGACGTCGACGACCGGGTCGCGTCCGTGGCGGGCGACCACGCCGTCACGCGTTCGGACGGTCGACGTAACGTGGCGGAAACGGCGGACCGTCACCGTCTGTCCGCATGAAGACCTCCCCCGCCACCACCCCGCCCGAGACGGCCGGCGCCCGCGCCACCGCCGCGCACCGCTCGTCGCCCCGTCGCGTCGTCGTCGTCGGCAACGGCATGGTCGGCCACGAACTGGTCCGCCGGCTGGTCGCCGCCGACGTCGGGCACCGGATCGTGGTGTTCGGCGACGAGCCGCGCCCCGCCTACGACCGGGTGCGACTGAGCTCCTACGTCGCGACCCGCGACGTCACGGCGCTGGCGCTCGCCGAGCCCGAGGTCTACGAGCACCCGGACGTGCAGTTGCGCAGCGCGAGCCGGGTGGTCGCGATCGACCGTGACCGGCAGGTCGTGCGCACCGACCAGGGGGCCGACGAGGCCTACGACGAGTTGGTGCTGGCGACCGGGTCGCGACCCTTCGTCCCGCCGGTCGGCGACGGCGACGGGCCGGGGTGCCACGTCTACCGCACCATCGAGGACCTCGACGACCTGGTCGCCTCGGTCGCGTCCGGCGCCCGACGCGGCGTGGTCATCGGCGGCGGGCTGCTCGGCCTGGAGGCCGCCGAGGCGTTGCGCACCCTCGGGCTGCACACCACCGTGGTGGAGTTCGCGCCGCACCTGATGCCCGCGCAGCTCGACGCCCCGGCGGCTGCCGCGCTGCGCCGCCACGTCGAGGCCCTCGGCATCGAGGTGCGCACCGAACACGCGACGAAGCGGGTCGTGCGCGCCGCCGACGGGCGCCCGCGCGCCCTCGAGTTCGCCGACGGGACGACCCTGGACACCGACGTCGTCGTCTACTCGGCCGGCATCCGGCCCCGTGACGAGCTCGCGCGCGACTGCGGCCTGCCGGTCGGGGAGCGCGGCGGCGTGCTGGTCGACCGCACCTGCCGCACCGAGGACCCGCACGTGTGGGCCGTCGGCGAGGTCGCCGCCGTGGACGGGGTCACCCACGGCCTGGTCGGCCCTGGCTACGCGCAGGCCCGCGTCGTCGCCGCGCGCCTCGCGGGCGGCGACGGCGAGGTGCCCGACGCCGACCTGTCGACGAAGCTGAAGCTGTTGGGTGTCGACGTCGCGAGCTTCGGGGACGCGAAGGCGACGACCCCCGCCGCCCGGTGCGTGGTCGTCGACGATCCCGTCGCCGCCGTGCACCAGAAGCTGGTGGTCGACGACGACGGTCGCCTGCTGGGCGGCATCCTGGTCGGGGACGCCGACGCGTACGCCGTGCTGCACCAGTTCCACCTCGGTGGCGAGCCGCTGCCGGCCGCCCCGATCACGCTGCTCCAGCCGGCGGCCGGGGACGCGGCGCCCGCCCTCGGCCCGGCCGCGTTGCCCGACAGCTGCACGGTGTGCACCTGCAGCAACGTCACCAAGGGCGAGGTCCGGGCGGCGACCGCCGGCGGGCGGATCACGACCCTCGCGCAGCTGAAGGCCGCGACGAACGTCGGGACCGGCTGCGGGTCGTGCGCGACCCTGTGCCAGCGGCTGATGGAGCACGAACTCGAAGCGGCCGGCATCGAGGTCGACCGCAGCCTGTGCGAGCACTTCCCCCACACCCGCCAGGAGCTGTTCGACATCGTGCGGACCCGGCGGGTGCGCACCTTCGCCGAGCTGCTCGACGGCTGGGGGACCGGCAGCGGTTGTGCCACGTGCAAGCCGGCGGTCGCGTCGATGCTGGCCACGCTGTGGAACGAACACGTCCTCGACGCGGCGCACGCGCCGTTGCAGGACACCAACGACCGCTACCTCGCCAACCTCCAGCGCGACGGCACCTACTCGGTCGTGCCCCGGGTGCCGGCCGGCGAGATCACCCCGCGGCAGCTGATCGTGCTCGGCGAGGTGGCGACCGAGTTCGACCTGTACACCAAGATCACCGGTGGGCAGCGCGTCGACCTGTTCGGGGCGCGCCTCGACCAGCTGCCGTCCATCTGGCAGCGGCTGATCGACGCCGGCTTCGAGTCGGGGCACGCCTACGGCAAGGCGCTGCGGACGGTGAAGTCGTGCGTCGGGACGGCGTGGTGCCGCTACGGCGTGCAGGACTCGACGGCACTCGCCGTCCAGCTCGAGCTGCGCTACCGCGGCCTGCGCTCACCCCACAAGCTCAAGTCGGCCGTGTCCGGTTGCTCGCGCGAGTGCGCCGAGGCGCAGAGCAAGGACTTCGGGGTCATCGCGACCGAGAAGGGCTGGAACCTCTACGTCTGTGGCAACGGCGGCATGCGTCCGCGCCACGCGGACCTGCTCGCCGAGGACCTCGACACGCCGACGCTGGTCCGCGTCCTCGACCGGTTCCTGATGTTCTACGTGCGCACCGCCGACAAGCTCGAGCGGACCAGCACGTGGTTCGAACGGCGTGAGGGCGGCATGGAGGAACTGCGGGCGATCCTGCTCGACGACTCGCTGGGCATCTGCGACGAGCTCGAGGCGGCAATGGCCGACCACGTCGCGAGCTACACCGACGAGTGGGCGGCGACCCTGGCCGATCCGCAGAAGGTCGCCCGGTTCCGCCATTTCGTGAACGACGACACCCCGGACCCGGACCTGGCGTACGTCCGCGAGCGCGGACAGCGACGGCCGGTCTTCGACCACGAGCGCGAGCTGCTGCCCGTGCTCGCCACCAGCGGCACCGGCCGATCCGACGGACAGGTGGGCGGATGAGCGACTTGGCGACCCTCGTACCCGAACGCGACGACACGTCGCACCCAGGACACGTCGAGGTGTGCGACCTCGAGGCGATCCTGCCCGACACCGGGGTCGCGGCACTCGTCGGCGGTCGCCAGGTCGCGGTCTTCCGCCTGTCCGACGGGCGCGTGTTCGCGATCGACCACCACGACCCGTGTTCGGGCGCCAACGTGCTGGCCCGCGGGATCGTCGGTGACGCCGGCGGCGACCCGGTCGTGGCCTCGCCGGTGCACAAGCAGCGCTTCTCGCTCACGACCGGCCGCTGCCTCGACGCCGAGGACCGGTGCGTGGACGTCCACGCGGTGCGGGTCGACGGCGGCCGGGTCGCGGTGGCGTCGCCGGACTAGCGTCGCCGGCCGCCGCCACTGCCGCCGAGGAACTGCTGCACCAGGCCGCCCAGCCCGCTGTTGGAGCCACCCCGGCCTCGACCCCGGCCTCGACCCGACCCCGAGCCGCGACGCTGCTGGAACTTGTTGAACGCGAACGCGCCGGCCTTCGCCATCAGGGCCTTCTTGAAGAATCCCACGGGATGTCCTTTTCGATCGGTCGGGTTGCGGGAACCGGAGTGGACCAGCAGCTTGCCGTCAGCGAGCACCCCTGCCCACGGGCCTTCGCCCGGCTGGCCCTTCGCCTGCCCGCCACGCGAACACCGTCCACCCAACGTCGTCGGGGCCGTCCCGGTCGGACGACCACGGCGTCGTAGCCCACGCGGGCAGATGTCCGTGCTCGGGACGGCGCCAGCGACACCGGTACGCTCGCGCACCACGTGCTGGCGGCACCCTGGCGGGTCCGCACCAGCTCCCGCGCCCGTGTGCCGCCCGGCACCTCGCCACCCGATGCCTCGAGGCCGCTCGCCCGTGACCTATCCCATCGACCGCATCCGCAATTTCTGCATCGTGGCGCACGTCGACCACGGCAAGTCCACGCTGGCCGACCGGATGCTGCAGCTCACCGAGCTGGTCGACCCGCGCAAGATGCGGGCGCAGTACCTCGACAAGATGGACATCGAGCGTGAACGCGGCATCACGATCAAGGCACAGGCCGCCCGTCTGCCCTACAAGCCGCTCGGCGACGTCGGCGACGAGTACCTGCTCAACCTGATCGACACCCCGGGCCACGTGGACTTCTCCTACGAGGTGTCCCGGGCGCTCAACGCCTGCGAAGGCGCGGTGCTGCTCGTCGACGCCGCCCAGGGGATGGAGGCACAGACGATCGCGAACCTCTACCTCGCGCTCGAGGCCGACCTCGAGATCATTCCGGTGATGAACAAGATCGATCTTCCCGCGGCGCGCCCGGAGGAGATCGCCCGCGAGATCGCCGCCATCATCGGTGGCGAGCCCGAGGACGTGCTGCGCATCTCCGCCAAGACCGGCGAGGGCGTGCGGGAGGTCATGGACGCCATCGTGGACCGCGTGCCGGCGCCGACCGGTGATCCCGAGGCGCCGACGCGGGCGCTGATCTTCGACTCGTTCTACGACGCCTACCGCGGCACGCTGGTCTACTTCCGCGTCGTCGACGGTCGGCTCGAGCCCGGTCACAAGATCCGTCTGCTCGCCACCAACTTCGAGGGCGAGATCGACGACCTCGCGGTCAACTCACCCGAGGAGACCCCGATCGACGCGCTCGGCGTCGGCGAGGTCGGCGTGCTCTCGGCCGCGATCAAGAACGTGGCCGAGGCCAAGGTCGGTGACACCATCACGCTGGCCGGCAAGAAGTGCCGCGACGTCGCCCCGCTGCCCGGCTACCGCGAGCCGCTGCCGATGGTGTTCTCCGGGCTGTACCCCATCGACTCCGACGACTTCCCGCTGCTGCGTGACGCGCTCGACAAGCTGCGGCTCAACGACGCCTCGTTCTCCTACGAACCGGAGACCTCCGCGGCGCTCGGCTTCGGCTTCCGCTGCGGCTTCCTCGGCCTGCTCCACCTCGAGATCGTGATCGAGCGCATCGACCGGGAGTTCGACATCCCGCTGGTGACCACGGCACCGTCGGTGCGCTACCGGGTCACCCTGGAGCGGCTCGACCCGGAGACCGGCGAGCCGATCGTGCTGGAGGTCTCGAACCCGCAGGACCTGCCCGAGCCGAACCAGATCGCGGCGATCGCCGAGCCGACGGTGCGCGTCATGATCCTGACGCCGTCGAGTTACGTCGGGCCGGTCATGCAGCTGTGCGAGGGCCGGCGCGGCAACATGGAGGCGATGGACTACCTCACCGAGGAGCGGGTCGAGCTGCGCTACCAGCTGCCGCTGGCGTCCATCATCACCGACTTCTTCGACCAGCTGAAGTCGATCACCCGCGGGTACGCGTCCCTGGACTACGAGCCGTCGGGCTACCAGGAGTCCAACCTGGTCCGCGTCGACGTGCTGCTCAACGCCGAACCGGTCGACGCGTTCAGCTCCATCGTCCACCGCGACGAGGCCTACCCGTTCGGCAAGGCGATGGTGGAGAAGCTCAAGGAGCTGATCCCGCGGCAGATGTTCGACGTGCCCGTGCAGGCCGCGATCGGCTCGAAGGTCATCGCCCGCGAGACCATCAAGGCCCGGCGCAAGGACGTGCTCGCCAAGTGCTACGGCGGCGACGTGTCCCGCAAGCGCAAGCTGCTCGAGAAGCAGAAGGAGGGCAAGAAGAAGATGAAGAACGTCGGCTCGGTCGAGATCCCGCAGGAGGCGTTCGTCTCCGCCCTGCGCACCGGTGGCGGTGGCACCCGCAACGACTGACGCCCACCTGCGCGCCGACGTCGCCGCCGACCGGGTCTCGACCTCGTGCGGCTACGGCATCCCGCGCATGGGGCCTGGTCACGGAACGCGACGCTGTGCCGGTGGGACGAGCGCCGCTCCGAGCAGGAGCTCGCCGACGACCGCCGCCGCAAGAACGCGGTCTCCATCGACGGTCTGCCGGCGCTCGACCACGAGCCGATCACGTAGCCGCGAGCTCACCGCCGCGGGGCGCGCACGACCGACCTGCTGTGCGCGGGGGTACCGTGGAATCCGCAACGCATGCCGCAACGCGGACCTCTCCCGTCCGTGACGCCGCCCGTGCCAGGATGCGTCCATGAGCCAGCCGCCCCCGCCGCCGCCGCCGGCCGAGCAAGACCCGCGCGACACCCTCACCAGCGAGGAGGTTCGGGCGCTCGACGCCCTGGCGCAGGCCGCCCGCGCCGACAGCAAGTCGGACCTGTGGGTGTTCGCGTTCGACGGGCCGATGCGCAGCCAGGAGGCGCTGCTGGCGACCATGCGGCTGGTCGGCCGGCAGCACCTCGATCTCGAGGACGCGGCCATCGTCACCAAGGTCGGTACCCGGGTGCGCATCACGCAGACCCGTGACGTCACGCCGCGGACCGGCGCGATGGGCGGCGCGTGGCTCGGCATTCTCGCCGGGCTCTTCCTCGGGCCCGGGGGACCGCTCATCGGTGGTGCGCTCGGCGCCGCCGCCGGCGGCCTGTTCGGCAAGTTGCGCGACTACGGCATCGACGACGACCAGATGAAGCAGATGGGCGAGGAACTCGGGGACGGGTCCTCGGCGCTGTTCCTGCTCGTGCGCGACTGCCACCGCGCCCGCGCCCTGCACGAGGTCGGCCGGTTCCCCGGCCGCCTGCTGGCCACCACCGCCGACGCCGAGCTGGCCGCGGCCGTGCGTGAGCGCCTGCAGGTCGACCCGTGGGACGGCGGGACGTGAGCGTCGCCCCCGCCGTGTCCAGCGGTGCACAGCGGTGGCTGACCGACCCGATCGAGTCGGGCGCCGCCGCCGGATTCGGGGTCTATCTGCACGTGCCGTTCTGCTCCCACCGGTGCGGGTACTGCGACTTCGCGACCGACGCCGTCGGTGGTCGCGACGACACCGACGCGCTGTTCTCCCGCTACGTGACGGCCCTGCGCGACGACCTCGCCCGCCAGGTCGCTGCGGGCCGTCGCGCGCACGCCCCCGCCCGGCGGGGCCCGCAGCTGGACGACGCCTGGCCGACGGTCACCTCGGTCTTCGTCGGTGGCGGCACGCCCACCCTGCTGCCGCCCGACCTGCTCGCTGCGGTGGTGCGCGGCGTGTCCGACGAACTCGACGTCGCGCCGGACGCCGAGATCACCGTCGAGTGCAACCCCGAGACCGCCGACGAGGAGCTGTTCGGCGCGCTGGTCGAGGCCGGGGTGACCCGCATCTCGATGGGGGCCCAGTCGTTCACGCCGTCGGTGCTCGCCACCCTCGAGCGCGGGCACAGCGCCGAACGCCCCGTCGAGGCCGTCCGGCAGGCCCGCGCCGCCGGCATCGACGAGGTGAACCTCGACCTGATCTTCGGCACGCCCGGGGAGACCGACGAGGACTGGCGCGAGACCCTGCGCGCGGTCGTCGCCGCCGGCACCGACCACGTGTCGGCCTACGCGCTCACCATCCACGACAGCACGCCGTTCGGGCGTGCCATCGCCCGCGGGGCGATGCCGTCCCCGGACGAGGACGTGCAGGCCGACCGGTTCGACGCCGCGCGGGAACTGCTCGGTGGCAGCGGGTTCGAGCACTACGAGGTCTCCAACTGGGCGCTCGGCAGCGCCCGCCGCAGCCGGCACAACCTGCTGTACTGGCGCCACGGGGACTACCTCGCGCTGGGTGTCGGCGCCCACGGTCACCTCGCGGGCCGCCGCTGGTGGACGACGCGGTCCACGGCCCGCTACCTGGCTGCGGTCGAGGCCGGCATGTCGCCCGTCAGCGGCGCCGAGGACCTCGACGTCGACGAGCAGGCCGAGGAGCGGTTGCTGCTGGGCCTGCGGGTGCGCGAGGGGTTGCACCCGGCCGACGTGCCGGCGATCGACCCGTTGGCGCTCGAGGACGCGCTGGACGCCGGGCTGGTCACCACCGCCTGCGGGCGCCTGCAGTGCACCGAACAGGGCTGGTTCCTGCTCGACGAGGCCGTCCGCCGGCTGGTCTGACCACCCTGCCCGGTCCGTCGCCGGCCCGGGCCGCATCCGCCCGTCCGGCCGGTTCACGCGCCGGCTGCTGCGGGACAACGCCGTGGGACGCGCCCACGCGCCCACGCGCGCCGTCGCCGAGGTGGTGGTCGAGGTGCGCCGACGCGCCGTTGGCGCGTCATCGTTCGGGTCCGGACGGTTACCCTGTGGGCGTCGGTGCGGCCCGCTACGCACCGCGGGTCGACAAGGGGAGCCGATGCGGCCGAGGATCGCGATCACCACGTGGCGACGGCCGCTGCCGACGTTCGTCGCCGAGCGCACGCTCCTGCACACGCTCGCGGACGAGTACGTGACCTGCGTGCGTGACGTGGGCGGGCTGCCACTGCTGGTACCCCACGTGCGGGGTGAGCAGGAGGCGGATGCCGTGCTCGACGCGGTGGACGGACTCCTGGTCGCCGGTGGTGGTGACGTCGACCCGGCCAGCTACGGCGCGGCGAACGTCGCGAGCAAGGACGTCGATCCGGAGGCGGACACCAGCGAACTCGCGCTGTTGCGCTGCGCACGACGACGGCGGGTCCCGACCCTGGCCATCTGTCGCGGGATGCAGCTGGCCGTGGTGGCCGCCGGTGGGACGCTGCTGCAGGAGATCGGGCGGCCGGGAGGCGTGCACGAGCCGATCTCGAACGATCCCGACGCCGTGATCGGTGCCCGTCACCCCGTCGAGGTGCTCGACGACACGCGACTGGCCGCGATCTTCGGCGCCGGCACGAGGACGGTGAACACGATCCACCATCAGGCCGTGGACGACCTGCCGGCGGGCCTGCGCGTCACCGCCGTCGCCCCGGACGGCGTCATCGAGGCGGTGGAGCCGGTCGACGACCCCTGGCCGCTGCTCGCGGTGCAGTGGCATCCGGAGAAGCTCGAGGGCGCCGACCGGATGCTGTTCGAGGCCTTCGTGGCACTCGCACGTGACGCGATCCGACCGGTCGT
The DNA here is from genome assembly GCF_004300825.1 of Egicoccus halophilus. Classification (NCBI taxonomy): domain Bacteria; kingdom Bacillati; phylum Actinomycetota; class Nitriliruptoria; order Egicoccales; family Egicoccaceae; genus Egicoccus; species Egicoccus halophilus. The sequence goes on along the minus strand of NZ_CP036250.1, from coordinate 2,926,055 downwards.
GGCTGCGACGCCGTGACGGGTGCTGCCGCGGAGCGTGCCGAAGGCGACACCGGGCCCCGCCTCGACGACCTCATCGAGGCCGAGCGGGACATCGTCGCCCGTTTCGACGACGTCGGTCTCGAGGTCGACTTCGGTGCCCTGTCGGTGGTGTCGAACATCTATCGCGCCGCGTCGGCGATCCGGCGGCACATGGAACAGTCCGTGCTCGGCCCGGAGCAGTTGTCGTGGACGGCGTTCGTGACCCTGTGGGTGCTGTGGATCTGGGGCGAGATGGAAGCGCGCCACCTCGCCGCGGAAGCCGGGGTCACCAAGGGGACGCTGACGGGCGTGCTCGACACGCTCGAGCGACGGGGGCTGGTCGCACGTCGACGCCACGACGACGACCGGCGCCTGCTGAGTGCCGGGCTGACCGCTTCGGGGGAGGAGCTCATCCGCAGGCTGTACCCGCGGTTCAACGCCCAGGAGGCGCGCATCGCTGCGCTGCTGTCGCAGGATGGACGCGACGCCTTCGCCTCGGGACTGCGCGAACTCGTCCGTGGGCTGCCGCTCGAGGATCCGTCCTGAGGCGGAGTTGGCACCGGCGTCCGGTGTCGGTACGCTGCCTTCCCTGATCGGGTGGCGCGAGCACGTTCGACGCGCGGGCCTCAGCGAGGTCCACCATCGCCCGGTTTGCAGCTCAGGGACGGGACGGTTACGTTACGCCCCGCCCGAGCGGCACTGACAAGAACGACTTGCACGGCAACGCGAGGCAGGCTAGAGTACGCAGCCTGCTCGAAACGCCGGGCAGCACGCCGACCGCTCGGTTGGCCGATCGCAGCAAGACGCGGTACCGTCTTCGGTCCGCGAAGTACTGCGGTCAACGAAGCGACATCGGTCTCGAGAGCCGCCTGCCGTGTGGTGGGGTTGTGGGTTCGGGTGTGGTGTTGTGGTGTTCTTTGAGAACTGCACAGGGTGCGAGAAGCCAGTGACGCGCCTGCCCTTTTGGGTGGGTGTGTGTACACATGCCCTTGTCGGCCGGATGCTTTGGTGTCTGGTTGTCGAGAGTTGTAGTAGAA